>NZ_JBAPRN010000825.1:0-25676 GCF_049281135.1 Mycobacterium sp.
GGATGGCAGTTCGGACATGACGGCGAAACGCGCGTTCGATACCACCCACGCCGTGATCGATTTCTACCGGGAATGTTTCGGCCGCAACTCGGTTGACGATGCAGGCATGACGTTGATGTCATCGATCCACTACGGCGTGCGCTACGACAACGCCTTCTGGAATGGGTCTCAGATGACCTACGGAGACGGCGACGGTCAAGTCTTCACCGACTTCACCAACTCGGATGACGTCATCGGCCATGAGTTGACGCACGGTGTCACTCAATTCACCGCAGGCCTGGACTACTCCGACGAGCCCGGTGCGCTCAACGAGAGTGTCTCTGACGCGTTCGGCGCGATGTTTCATCAGTGGCGGCGCAAGGAGACTGTCGCACAAGCGGACTGGTTGGTCGGCCCTGGTGTCGTCGGCCCCGTCGCGCTGCAAAAGGGATACACGTGCCTGCGCGATCTGGCCGCACCCGGCTCGCGACATTGCCTGTCGCCGCAACCGTCGCACTACCGTGACTACATTCCCCAAGGCGATCCACATGAAAACAGCGGCATCCCCAATCACGCCTTCTACCTCGCGGCGACGACCATCGGGGGACAAGCCTGGGAGAAGGCCGGGAAGGTCTGGTACGCCGCGCTCACCAGCGACAAAGCCCGACCATCGACGAACTTCGGCGAGTTCGCTGGGCTCACCCGCGCCGCCGCGAAATCGCTGTTCCCACGCGATACCACCGTCTATCGTGGCGTGGACGAAGCATGGACGCGGGTTGGGATCGCCGACCCCGACATCGCGGTCTGAGCGTCGTCGATCCGAGTCAGGACAGTAGGCGCGGCGATGGGCAACCGCTACATCATCGAACGACGCGGCGGCTTCGCCGGCCTGAAAGCCAGCGGCGCCATCGATGGTGATGCACTGAATCCAGACGATCGCGAAACACTGGAACAGCTCCTCGACACCGAGGAACCCCTCGCCGCCGACCCCGGTGCCGACCGCTACACCTACGTCGTGACACGCGAAACCGCCTCGGGAAGCACGACGCGCGAGATCCCGGAGAGCGTAATGCCCGCTGCTGTGGCAGGAGTTGTCACGCCCGAGATCTAGCGGTGGGGCAAGGTATTCCAGTCCTTGAGCCACACGCTCGGAGCGAAACTGTCCGTGTTGTACAGCTTTTGCAGTGCCGACTCCGGCTGCGACTGAATCTCGGCGGCGTCGATCACCTCGCCACCGCCTTCGCGCCAGGCCGCGGTCCACAGCATCGCCAGCGATTTCGCCCCGTCTGCCAGACGCTTGATGGTCGCGGTGCCAAAGGTGTTCCACAACTGGGCGGTTTGGTCCGGACCCGGGTGAGCTGCGAACACCGACACGATATCGGCGGGAGGGATCGCTTCGATGGTTCGCCGCATCAACGCCACTGCGGCATCGGCTGCCTCATCCGAACCGGTAACGAGCGGCGGCCCGTGTGGATGACCGGCGAGGTCGGCGTTGACCCCGGCGAGCACTTCGGCGGCATGTTCGTCGAGCATCGTCGTCTCGTACACGCTGTGTACGGTGTCCTCGCCGGCACCGGGCACCCCGTGGTGCAGCCGAGAAACATGTAACGGTTGGCACGCATCGCCCACGTAGTGAGCGAGCACACCGGCGGTCGCGACATATCCCAACACGTCGTCACCCCGCACCGCCTCGACCATCAGCCCATAGAGCTGCGCGACACGAAATGGCAGAGCCCCACGGTGCTCATCGACCGGCGGGTCCGTCAACGAGTTATAGAAGGCAGTCCAGCCGGCTGGGGTGCGCCACGTGCCGTCGCCGCTGTGCCACAGCTCCATCAACGTCTGCCCGCCTGCCACGGCTCCGCCAGGCTGATCCATGTCGGCGAAATGATTGGCGGCGTCTTCGGGCCGGGTGCGGCGCCACACCAGGTCCGGCACATCAGCCAACGCGACGAAAGCATCCAGCTGCCCGGGGTCATACCGGTTGCCGGCAACGATTTCGATGTCACTGACGGCGATGCGATCGCGGTTGTCACGCAGCAACTGCGCCAAATTAGTGCCCGTAGGGCCGACCTCGCACGCTGTGCCGGCGATCGTGTAGTGACCGACCATCCCCCAATGCTCACGCTGGTCGGCATGTGCGGCGTCGGTCATTCGGTGAATTCTGCTAGTTCGCGAACTTGGTGATCTCAATGCACTTCTAGATCCTTTTAGGTCAGCGTTGGTCCAACCAGGATGCCAGTTGCATATCACATTTGAAATCTGACATAGAGGCGGACGACCGGCTCGTCGACCTCGTCGATACGCTCATCGCAACCCGCTGCTTGAAGCGAAAAGTCCCGATGCCTGAGATGGAGAACGCGAGTGGTTGATCTAGAACTCGATAACGGGCTGGCCGTCATCACCATCAATCGCCCCGAGGCTCGTAACGCCATCGCGCTTCACACCATGGACCAGCTTGAGCAGGCCATAGCCGGCGCCGAAGGCGCGCTGTGCCTGGTCATTCGCGGCGAGGGCGATAAGGCGTTCGTCTCGGGCGGAGACCTCAAGGAGCTCAGTGCGTTGCGAACCGAAGAGCAAGCGTCGGCAATGGCATGGCGAATGCGGTCGCTTTGTGATGAGCTCGCGAATTTCCCTGCCCCCGTCGTCGCCGCGCTGAACGGCCACGCGTTCGGGGGCGGAGCGGAGGTCGCGGTCGCTGCCGACATCCGGGTGGCCGCCGACGACATCAAGATCGGGTTCAACCAGGTGTCCCTTGGAATCATGCCGGCTTGGGGTGGCGCGGAGCGGCTAACGGCCCTCGTCGGCCGCGGCCGCGCGCTGATGCTCGCGGGCACTGGAGCCATCCTCACTGCCGATCAAGCCGAGCAGGTCGGGTTGGTGGATCGCGTGCTGCCGAGAGCGACGTTCGAAACCGAGTGGCGTTCCTTGGCACGGGCGCTGGCGAATCGGCCCGCCGGCGACATCAAGCGCGTCATGTCGGGCGTGCCGGCCGACGACGCGGTCGCAGCCTTCGCCTCGCTATGGGTATCCGATGAGCATTGGGCCGCGGCGGACCGCGTCATGAATCGCAGCCGGTGAGTGGATCGGTGAACTATTCAGATGTATCGCCGGTGGCTGACTCGATCAGCAACAAACCCGCGGCGGTATACGGATCGCATCGACCGTCAGCGACGGCAGCAGCCAAACCGGCGAGTTCAGGATGCCGGTGCAGGCGGGTTTGCGCCAGCGAGAGGATCTGTGCCCGAGCGCGTGATGCCCGCCGGGCGGGCGTGTCGGCGCGGTGGTGGGCGTCGATCGCGTCCAGCAACTCCGCAACGCCCTCGGAGCGTGCTGCAACGAGTGTGAGGACTGGGGCCGATGTCTCGGCCCGCAGATCGCGGGCGGTTTGACTCGCGCCGTCGCGGTCGGCTTTGTTGACGACCACAATGTCGGCCACTTCGAGCAGGCCTGCCTTCGCGGCTTGTACTGCGTCGCCCGCACCGGGATTGAGGATGACGATGGTGGGATCGGCGACGGCGGCGATCTCGATCTCTGACTGACCGACACCGACCGTTTCCAGCACGATCAGGTCGTAGGAGAGTGCTGCAAGCAGCTGGACCGCCGCGGGGACCGCGGCGGCGAGACCGCCGAGGTGACCGCGGGTTGCAATCGAGCGGATGAACACATCGGGGTCATCGATGTGGGCGGCCATCCGAATGCGATCGCCGAGTATGGCGCCGCCGCTGTAGGGCGACGACGGGTCCACCGCGAGCACTGCGACTCGCATTCCTCGTTCGCGGTAGGCGCCGACCAGCACAGCGATCGTCGTCGACTTCCCTGCACCCGGAGGGCCGGTAATGCCGACAACCCGGGCGGAGGCCGTGTCCAGAGCGGCCAGCACCTCGTCGCGACGATCGCCCTCGATCAGGCTCAGCAGGCGACCCGTCGCCCGGGTAGAGCCGCTCAGCGCTGCCTGGATGAGATCGGCGACGTTCACGTGTCACCCCCTCTTCCGGCCGTATCGCTCAATGACCGAACCGTGGTTGGTCCTGCAGCCGACAACGATCTCAAACTGAGAGATTAGCTCCGCCGTGCTCGTCGAGACGCGGTGGTGCGCCGTAATCGGGTTCGTACCCGGCGACCTGAATTGGGCTTCGGATCAACCGAAATGCGCCCGCGTCGACAACCACCTCCGGGTTGTCGGCAAGCGCTTCGGGCAGCGTTCGGACAGCAGCGACGGGTACGCCCAATGGACGCAGCCGCGATTCCCAGTTCGCGGCGGTATCGGTAGCCAGAGCGCTGGCGACCAAGGCGAGCACCTCGTCGCGTCGTTCGGCCCGCTCCCTCATTGTCGCCGGCCCCACGATGTTGGCCTCCGCGGCGAATAGCCGCCAGAATTTGTCGTGGGTGATGAACAGTGCCAGGAATCCATCTGCAGTCGGAAATAGTTGCGCCGGAACGTAATACGAGTGGGCGCCCATCGGTAACCGTCGGGGCTCGATGCCGTCGTTGAGGTAGGCAGACGCGCGATAGTTCAGCTGGGAAAGCATCACATCACGCAGTGACACCTCGACCTGCCCCCCGCGGCCGGAGACGATCTGGGCGAGCAGTCCAAGGGCCGCAGTAAGTCCGGCGGAATTGTCGGCCGCGGAGTATCCCGGCAAGGTGGGTGGTCCAAGTGGATCGCCGGTCAGCGCGGCGACGCCGGTAGTCGCCTGGATGACGTAGTCGAATGCCGGATCGTCGCCCGCTTCCAGACCAAAACCGGTGAGCGCCACGCAGACAATCCGGTCGTTCCACCGCCGCAGCGCGTCATAGGTGAGGCCGTATCGGCGGATGGCGGATGGTTTCAAATTCGCCAGCAGCGCATGCGATCCCGAAATAAGTTCACCGAGCTCGCGCTGGCCCGCCTCGGATGTCAGGTCAACGCACATGCTGCGCTTGCCGCGGTTGAGGCTGGCGAAATATGAATCCCCGACCTGCCGCGAGATGTCGCCGTCCGGTGGTTCGATCTTGATGACCTCGGCCCCGAGATCGGCCAGCATCATCGTCGCGTATGGCCCGGCCAACATGTGACCGATCTCGAGGATCCGGATGCCGGCGAGAGGACCCGAGGACCGAGTGTTCGTCGGTCCGGTCACCGAAGGACCTCGGGTACCAACGTGCGCGTACAGCCGAGCCGCATCAGTCTTCTCCCCCGGTGTCCGTCAGGGCGCGTACGTCGCGGACGAGGGTGTCGAGCGGCGTACCCGTCGGAAACACCGCTGCCGCACCGGCATCCAACAACTTCTGCACGTCGGCCTGCGGGATGGTGCCGCCGACGACCACCGCGATGTCGCCGGCGTCCGCGGCCCGCAGCGCGTCGACGGTGCGCGCGGTCAGGGCCAGATGCGCGCCCGACAGGATCGAAAGCCCGACAAGCTTGACGTCCTCCTGCAGCGCAATCGAAACGATGTCCTCGATGCGCTGGCGAATTCCGGTGTAGATCACCTCGAATCCGGCATCGCGCAGCGTGCGCGCGACGATCTTCGCGCCGCGGTCGTGTCCGTCCAAACCTGGTTTGGCCACCAGGACGCGAGCTCCCATCAGAACACCACCGGTTGCTGGAATTCGCCCCACACCGCTTTGAGCGTGGTCACCAACTCACCGACGGAGCAGTACGCATTGGCACAGTCGATGAGTCGGGGCATCAGATTGTCGGTGCCCTCGGCCGACCGCGAAAGTGCGGCAAGCGTCTCCTTGACGGCGATCGGGTCACGCTCGGCTTTGATCTTCGCCAGCCGCTTCAGTTGCAGATCGCGGCCTTCGGCGTTCAGTTCGTAGGTGTCGATGTCAGGCGCCGGCTCGTCGGTGACGAACTTGTTGACGCCGACCACGGGGCGTTCGCCCGACTCGACCTCTTGGTGAATCTTGAAGGCTTCGTCGGCGATCAGCCCCTGCAGGTAGCCGTCCTCGATGGAACGCACCATGCCGCCGTGCTTTTCGAGGTCATCCATGATTTCGATGATCTTGGCCTCGGTGGCATCGGTCAGTGCCTCGACGAAGTAGGACCCGCCGAGCGGATCCGCCACCTTGGCCACTCCGGTTTCGTAGGCGAGGATCTGCTGAGTGCGCAGCGCCAGCGTCGCGGATTCCTCGCTGGGAAGGGCGAACGGCTCGTCCCACGCCGCGGTGAACATCGACTGGACGCCGCCGAGCACCGCGGCCAGCGATTCGTAGGCGACGCGCACCAGGTTGTTCTGCGCCTGCGGTGCATACAGCGACGCGCCGCCCGCGACGCAGCCGAAGCGGAACATCGACGCCTTGTCGGTGGTGGCGCCGTAGCGCTCGCGCACGATGGTCGCCCAGCGGCGGCGGCCTGCCCGGTACTTCGCGATTTCCTCGAAGAAGTCGCCGTGGGTATAGAAGAAGAACGAGATCTGCGGCGCGAACTTGTCGATGGTCATCCGACCGCGTTCGACGACCGTGTCGCAATACGTCACGCCGTCAGCCAGCGTAAAGGCCATCTCCTGAACGGCGTTGGCGCCGGCGTCGCGAAAATGGGCGCCCGCCACGGAGATTGCGTTGAACCTCGGCACCTCGGCTGCACAGAATTCGATGGTGTCCGCGATCAGCCGCAGTGACGGCTCCGGCGGCCAGATCCAAGTACCGCGCGACGCGTATTCCTTGAGGATGTCGTTTTGGATAGTGCCGGTGAGCTTCTCGCGAGGCACGCCCTTCTTCTCTGCGGCAGCGACGTAGAACGCCAGCAGGATGGCCGCGGTGCCATTGATGGTGAAGCTGGTGCTGATCGTGTCCAGCGGAATGCCGTCGAAGAGCACCTCGGCATCGGCGAGCGTATCGACGGCCACACCGACGCGGCCGACCTCCTCGCCGTACTCCGCGTCATCGGAGTCGTAGCCACACTGTGTCGGCAGGTCCAGCGCGACTGAGAGCCCGGTGCCGCCCTGGCCCAATAGGTACCGGTACCGCTTGTTCGACTCCTCGGCGGTGCCGAATCCCGAATACTGGCGAAACGTCCAGGTCTTGCCCCGGTAGCCGGACGCGAAGTTGCCGCGGGTGAACGGGTACTCCCCGGGCGGCGGCAGGTCTGGCGCGCAGTCACCCGGTCCGTACACAGGGTCCAGCGGGATGCCCGAAGGGGTCTTTACGACGTCACTCATCGGGGCTGGCCGCGCTCGTCACCGTGTGGTTCTGGATCGTCGACTTCAGGACGTAGTCGGGGCGCGAATCAAGCGTCATGGTGCTCGATCAACTTCGTCAAACGCATTCCAAGACCATCTCGATAGTTGGGCAGTGCCGATACATTTTCTGGTTGATTTGTAATTGTAAGTTACCGCGATGGTCGAACAGGTGCGGCAGCGCACGTCGCAGGTCAGCGACGCATACTGTCGAGGGACGCAAGATCGCCCTGCATGCGGACGTTAGGTATTGAAAAGCCCCAGCTCGAGAGTGTGCGCGATCTGGGTGATCGCGGCCTGCGCGCGCACGCTGTTGCCAGCCTGGTCTAGCCGCGGCGAGAAGGCGGCGATCGCCAGCTTGCCGGGCGCCACTGCGACCAGGCCACCTCCGACGCCGCTCTTGGCGGGCAATCCCACCGTGTAAGCCCAGTCGCCGGAGGCAGTGTAGAGGCCCTCCATCGTCATCAAGGCCAACACGGGCGGCACGTTGGCTTGTTTGATGACGCGCTTGCCGGTGACCGGGTTGACGCCCCCGTTGGCCAGGGTCGCACCCATGACGGCCAGGTCGACAGTGGTGGCCAGCGTCGAGCACTGAAGCGTGTAGACGTCGCAGGCCTCCATCGGGTCGCAGTACATGTATCCGCCGCACAGCAACAGCCACGCGATCGCGCGGTTGTGAAAGTTGGTGGCCCGCTCGGAGGCGGCGAGTTCTTCGCTGATCGAAATCGGACGGCCGGCGAAATCGCCTTGGATCTGCCGGATCTGACGCCAGCGGTCGTCGGCGTCGGTCGCCGAGACCAGGCTGGTTGCCGTCATCGCCCCCGCGTTGACCATCGGCGAGTTCGGCTTGTCGTTGTGCAATTCGAGCGCGAGCACCGAATTGAACGCCTCGCCAGTCGGATCGGCACCCACCTTGCGGTGAAACGCCCGCGCGCCGACTTGTTCCATTGCGAGCGCCGCCGTGAAAACCTTCGAGATCGACTCCAGAGCGAACTCGCAGTCGGCGTCGCCGGCCGAAAACGTCTGACCGTCAACAGTCACCACGCAGATCCCGAATAGCTGCGACTCGACCGCCGCCAGGGCCGGTATATAAGAGGCGTTCTTGCCGCTGCGGATCTTCTGGTGCTTGGCGTGCGCCGCGGCGACCGCCTCAGCGATCCGCTCGGCTGAGATGGTAGTCAATTCTGTTTCACCGCAGCGTGTTCTGTTGCAGCGGTGGTCACGACTCGGTGGATGAAGCCAAGCTTCGCGACGACGTGCGGGTGGATGGTGAACGGGTACAGGTCGTCGCGGCCCATCGAGTTGTTGACCCGATTGAGCACCCCCGACAGGACGTACCAGTCGGCCATGATGTCCTCGATGGTGGCGTCGGCGTAAGACTCCCGGGCGTCGATATTTGCGGGCAGGTCCCACTTCACTCGATCAGCTTCGACGACCAGGCCCGAATCCGCAATCGTGGCAAGAGTTCCGGTGATGTGCAGATAGTGTGCCCAGGTTTCGGCGAAGTCTTCCCAGGGGTGAGCGGTGGCATATTCCGAGATGTAGTCGTCTTGCCAGTCCGCCGGTGCCTGACCCTGGTAGTGGCGCTGCAGTGCGGCCTGGTAGTCCTGCCGATCGTCGCCGAACATCGCCCGGGCGTCGTCGATGAGCGGGGTGTCCTGCACCAGCAGCATCTCGTAGTAGTGGCCGACCTCGTGGCGGAAGTGGCCCAGCATGGTGCGATAGGGCTCACCCAGTTGGATGCGCAGACGCTCGCGGTACAGCTCCAGCGACTCTGCCAAGTCGATGGTGATCACTCCGTTGGCGTGCCCGATCGTCACGGGTCGGCCCAGGGTCTTGCTCGATAGCAGATCGAACGCCAGTCCGTGCGGGTCCGTGTAGTACGGCTGAATCGGCAGGCCCAGGTCCATCAGCTCGAAGATCAACCGCCGCAGGGCCTTTAGGGTCGAATCGAGTTCGGACATCGCCTCGATGTCGTCCGGCGCGGGTCCTTCGCGTACGAAGCTGTCGGCGTAGCAGCGGCCGGATTCGGAGTCGTCGGCGGTTAACCAATTGCAGCCGCGCTCCCAGTGCGCGCACCGAAGCCAGCCACTGCCGTTCACCGTGACGGTTTGCGACGGTGCGCACACCATCTGCCACGACGGGTAGTGGAAGCCGACCGTCGAGGCGCACGTCGAGCACTGCTGCTCCTCGAACGCGACCGCCTGTCCGCAGTTGGGGCATCTGAAGGCTCGCACGGTCAGGGTCCGCTTGTGTTGCCCGGCTCGACGTGCGTCCACGGTTGCTGCGGACGGTCTTTCAAATAGCCGCGCTGCCAATCCCATTGCGGATGCTGCCTTAGGAATTCCTCGGCGTCGAATTCGGTGCCGTCGGCACGTCCACTCACGGCCCAGAGACTCAGTGCCTTGATCTCGGCCGAGCTGACGACCTTGCCGTCCACGGACCCGAACGGTGTGAATGGGGTCAGCCCACTGTCGAGGCAGGGGTCGACATCGGAATGCGCGCAGATGGTCCGGGCCGAGGGATGGATGTAGCCGAGGTAGGTGTCGAATGTGTCGCCCAGCATGCGCTTGCCGACCTCGGAGTCGATGCTCCCGTTGTATTGGCCGAGCAATTGCCGCCAGCGGACCTCCCGCGCGCCAGTAGGAGTGCGCACGTCGCTGAACCCGGTCCCGAAGCACTCCAGATTACGGATCCGCGGATCCTGCGGTTGATTGTCGCCCCAGAAGTAGCCATCGGTTGTGCGGGTGAGGCTTTGGTACAGCAGGCCCTCTTCGTAACGGGCGATCTCACCCGTCTTGACGTCGCCGATCAACCAGGAGTTGGCGTATCCGCCGTTGTTGTCGGTGTTGAGCGTCTCAACCCAATGGTCGATATCGCGGGCGTATTGCGAAGCCTTGCGGGCGCGGACGAACTCCGGGACCCGCGTCTCGTCGTAGCCCTTGAACCCGTCATAGCCACCGATTGTGGTCTCGGCGATCGCCAGACCGGCACTGGTCACCCAGAAATCGCTCATGCTGGCGATCCAGCCCGGCGCGGTCTGCATGACTATCCGGTTACCGTCGTCGGGCGTCATGTCCAGGATGACGTTCTCGAACTGGCCCTGCCAGAAATCCGCGAAGCTGGTGTGGCCCAGCACGATTGATCCGTCAGCGGTTGCACTGCCAGTCGCGATGAACGCGCTGCAATGGTTGCCCTCGCCGCCGGTCGGCGCTAAAGCGGTGTAGCGGCCCGAGTTCTTGGGCCACCAGTAGCCGGTGAGTTCCATCCAGTCATTGACGCCGAGCACATCGTTGAACGTCGCCGGCACCCCGGCAGCGGTCAGCCCAGCGGCCACGCCTTCCATCTCCTCACGCAACTCGTCGGGGATCTTGTCCGTGTGCAGTTCGGCGGCACGCTCGACAAAGAAGTCGTAGGTCATGCCGATGTCCTGGTAGGTCATCTCCCGGTAGACCCGGATGGACTCCGCGTACTCCTCGGCGACGAGGAAGCCGTACTGGAAGCCGCGCGCGGCCGGTGATCCGTTGATCGTCACGTGCAACCAGCCGTTGATGTCGCTGCGCGACGCGTCGGACAGCCACCCCCGCTGCTCATCGGTGAGTTCGGCAGGTGCGGCTCTCGCCGGGGCTTCGGCCGGCCCAGGCGGCGGCTGCACGTTGTGACCTTCGGAAGTTGAAGTGGTTGCCATCACGACCCTCCTCAGTCACAAACCCGGCGCCGACGAGCCTAATGCTGCCTGGTTAATGGCCGATTGACGATCAGGTGGCTATCTCATTCGAGAATTGGCCGCGGAATTCGAACTATGTCGTCGGCGTTGCTGCCTGGGAAGTCAGATCTCTACCCGCAGTACGATGACATTGCGCAGCGTCGAGGCCCGGATGCTCGACACCGCTTGGGTAGGGTCCGCTAGGCCGTTATCTCGAGTTGGAGGTGAAGATGACTGCCGGCGCCGGTCACGACCCGACCCCGCAGCATTCTCCGCGCACCATCGACACGTTGCCGCGGGTCGGAGTGCGTGGGCTGGTGCGCGATCGCGGACGTTTTTTCAGACCGCTCGGACAGAGCTCGCCGCTCCGCGGCATCGGCGAGCGATTCTTGATCGACATCCCGTTGGGTCCCAAGATGGTCGTCACCTCATCCCCCGATGACGCCAAGGCCGTGTTCGCCGACCGGGAGGGCGCGTTGTCGTTCGGGGAGTTGATGCGCCGATTCTCTCCCCACGAAAAGCTGTTCGGCAGCGACGCGTTCATATTCCTCGAGGGCGAAGCCCACATGGAGGAGAAGCGCAAAGTGGCCCCGCCGTTGCACGGCAAGGCACTCAAATCCTACGAACGGGCGATGACCGACATCGTGCTGCGCAGGCTGTCGGAGTGGCCACTCGGCGAGCGCGTCGAGTTCTGCGACATCGGCGGCCAGCTGTCGCTGGACGTGATGATGACGGTGATCTTCGGCGTCTCCAAGCCCGAACGGATGCAGCGCCTGGAGCGGGCAATGCTCGCCCACTGCGCGGCTACCGAGAGCCCGGCCTTCCTCGGCGTCGGCATGCTGACGATGGCGCTGCGCGGGAGCTGGGTGGCGATCCCGCAGATCGCACGTACCGCCGCCGCTGTGGACGCCATCGTCCTCGAAGAGATTGCCGAACGGCGGCGCACAGGATCTCGCCCCGACGATTGCCTGACTTTGTTCCTGGAGATCAACCAACAGGACGAGCGTCCGCGCGACGACGCGTTTCTGGCACGCTCGATGCGTGGGCTGATGCTGGCCGGCTACGCCGCCACCGCGGTCACCCTGGGTTGGGTGGCTGAACTGCTGGTCCACCAACCCGAAACTCTCGAGGCGCTTGAGGAGAGTATCGACCGGAACGAGGACACGTACCTCGACGCCGTGATCGCCGAGTCGATGCGCTTGCGGCCGGCGTTACCCCTCACGGGGCGCCGCGCGCTGCGCGACTTCGACCTCAACGGGCTGCACATCCCGCGCGGCGCGTACATCATCATCGCGATCATGGCGATGCACGAACGCGACGACTTACATCCTGATCCCACCGCTTTTCGGCCCGAACGCTTTCTGGACACGCGGCCGGGCACCAACACGTGGCTGCCGTTCGGCGGCGGCGTCTACCGCTGTGTCGGCGCCGAGTTTGTGCTGTTCGAGGCGCGCGTTCTGCTGCGGACGCTGCTGCAGCACCGCAGGCTCGCCGCAGTCGACAACCGACCGGGCGGTCGACCGAGCCGCAAACACCCCTTGCCCGTGCCGACTGACGGCGCTCCGGTCGTGCTGTCCAGCCACCATCGAGCTGGTAAATCGGCAAGGGAGAGTATTCCCACAATTTCTTGACCGGGCATCCTCACCAGCAAATAAGATTTACGCAAAATGACTGGAGAACAAATGCGAGGCGAATTGCGACGCAGTTCCCGGTGGGAAAAGCGTCACCGAACGAATCATCGCAGATGCTCGTGCGGCGATATCGCCGTCACCTCGTGGTCGAGGTCCCGGCTCGGCGTCCAGAATGAACGCCGAAAGGAATGCGATTGACGGACCAGACTTTCCTGGATCTCGTACGGCGAAGAGCCGAAACCTACCGCGATAAAGTCGCTTTCGACTACTGCCGCTATTCGCCAGGTGGCGAAGAACACAGCCAGCTGACTTTCGGCGAACTCGACAGCAGGGCCCGGGCAATCGCGTCCCTTTTGCAGCAGATGGGCGCCACCGGCGAACGCGCACTGGTCCTATGCCCATCGGGGCTGGACTTCATCGTCGCGTTCTTCGGATGCATCTACGCCGGGACGGTGCCGGTGCCGGTACACCCGCCGGCCCGCACCCGGGTGGTTGGTCGCGTCGCGTCGATCGTGCACGACACCGCGGCGCGCCTCACCGTGAGCACCGCCGAGACCCAGGCGAAGTTCCAGAGCGCGATAGACGACATGGCCGACGGGCCGGCCATGCAGTGGTGCGCCGTTGACGACATCGCCGCATCAGCCGATGAGTGGGTCCCGCCGGATATCGACCCGGACGACACCGCGATGCTGCAGTACACCTCGGGTTCGACAGGTTCGCCGAAAGGCGTTGTGGTGACGCACCGCAACCTGCTGAGCAACGTCGAAGCGATTCGTACCGCGTGGGGCGACGGAAACGATCGCGCCAAAGGCGTGTTCTGGCTGCCGCTGCACCACGACATGGGGCTGATCGGTGGAATTCTCACCTCCATCTACGTCGGGGCCACGTCCTATTTCATGCCGCCCGAGTCATTCATCGAGCGGCCGATGCGTTGGCTGGAAGCGATAGCCAAGCATGGCGGCACCATCACCGCGGCGCCGAACTTTGCCTACCAGCTGTGTATCGACCTCAGCAGCCCCGAAGAACGGGCGGCGCTGGATCTGTCCACCATGAACACCGCCATGTGTGGCGCGGAGCCGATTCGCGCCGCCACGCTACAACGGTTCATCGACGCGTTCGCCCCGGCCGGGTTCCGGCCGGAGGCTTTCGATCCCGTGTACGGCATGGCCGAATCCACCCTGCTGGTTTCCGGAAAAGCGGATCGAACCGCGCCCGTGGTGCGCCACTTGGACAGCGACGCGTTGCGCGCTCACCGCATCATCTCCGTCGCACCCGAACACCCAGACTCGGCATCGTTTGTGGCCTGCGGTCAGGCCCAGCCCGACCACGAGACCGTCATCGTCGATCCGGCGACCGGACGGCCGTGTGCCGACGACGAGGTCGGCGAGATCTGGCTCGCCGGTGGCAGCGTCGCCCAAGGCTATTGGAGCAAGCCGGCCGAAACCGCGGAGACCTTCAACGCGTTTCTCGCAGACTCCGGGCGCGGGCCGTTTCTGCGCACCGGCGACCTCGGCTTCCATCTGGACGGCGAGCTATTCGTGTCAGGGCGCCTGAAAGACCTCATCGTCATCCGCGGCCGCAATCACTACCCCGAAGACATCGAAGCCACGGTGCAGGACAGCCACGGCGCACTGCTGCGCGGCCGCGGCGCCGCTTTTTCGATCACGCTCGATTCGAACTCCAGCGAGCAACTTGTCGTCGTTCAGGAAGTCGACCGCTACCGGGCCGGTGACATCGACACCGACGAGGTGCTCGCCGCGATTCGCACCGCAGTGACCGAGCACCACGAAATCCGGCCGCACGCAATCGTTCTCATGGAACCGTCGACCATTCCCACGACGTCGAGTGGGAAGATTCGGCGCAATCGATCGCGGCAACGCTTCCTCGACGGTGCCCTCCCGCCGATTGCGCAGTGGCAGGCAAGGTCGTCGAACGCACCCCGACACGCTTCCGACGCCGAAGATCCGGAACCATCGCACGCGACGTCCGACGCCAGGGAGTTGGCGGCCTGGTTGGCTTCGCAGCTCTCCGAACTGCTCGGGCTTTCCCAGACTGAAATCGACACATCACTCCCGTTCGCGCACTATGGCCTCGACTCGGTCCACGCGGTCCGGCTCACCGCCACGCTCGCAGAGCGGGTGGGACAAGAGCTCTCGCCCACGCTGCCCTACGAGTACCCGACGATCGATGCGCTGTGCGCTTACCTGACCGAAGGAACCACCGCGGAGCAGCAGGTCAACGAGGCCGATGCCCGGACGGTGCGCGCCGACGAGCCGATCGCCGTCATCGGCATCGGCTGCCGTTTCCCCGGAGCCGACGATCCGGCGGCCTTCTGGCGCCTGCTCAGCGAAGGCCGCGACGCCGTCGGCGACATTCCGCCGGAGCGCTGGAACCCCGACCCCAACGGCGTCGGACGTGGTGGATTCCTCGAACACGTCGACCAGTTCGATGCCAAGTTCTTCAACATCTCGCCCCGGGAGGCCGCGCGCATCGACCCTCAGCAGCGCCTGCTGCTGGAGGTGGCCTGGGAGGCGCTGGAAGACGCCGGCCAGCCAACCGAGCAGCTCGCCGGAAGCCCGACCGGCGTGTTCGTGGGCGTCTCGACCTACGACTATGGAAGCCTCCAATTCGGTCGGCCCGACCTGATCGACGCCTACAGCGGCACCGGCGGTGCACTGAGCATCGCCGCCAACCGCCTGTCCTACGCGCTCAATCTGCACGGACCGAGCATGGCGATCGACACCGCATGCTCGTCGTCACTCGTCGCTGTCCACCTGGCCTGCCGCAGCCTTCGCGACGGCGAATCGACGCTGGCCATCGCCGGCGGCGTGAACGTCATCCTGTCCCCGGCATTGGGCCTCAACTTCAGCAAGGCCACGCTGATGGCGGCCGATGGACGCTGCAAGACGTTCGACGCCTCCGCCGATGGATACGTACGGGGCGAAGGCGCCGGCGTCGTCATCTTGAAGCCCTTGAGCCGGGCGCTCACCGACGGCGACCAGATCTACGCGGTGCTGCGCGGCAGCGCCACCAATCACGACGGCCGGACGAACGGTTTGACGGCACCCAGCCGGCACGCTCAGGAAGCCGTGCTGGCCGAGGCCTACCGTCACGCCGGCCTCTCTCCCAGCAGCGTTCAATACGTCGAGGCACACGGCACGGGCACGGCCTTGGGCGACACGATCGAGGCCAACGCCCTTGGCGCGATCCTGGCCGAAGGTCGCACGCCGGACAGTCGCTGCCTGATCGGATCGGTGAAGACCAACATCGGTCACCTAGAGGCGGCGGCCGGGATGGCCGGCCTGATCAAGACGGCGTTGGCGTTACATCATCGCGAGATCCCGGCGAGTCTGCACTTCGAGCAACCCAATCCGCATATCCCGTTCGAACGGCTCGCGCTGAAGGTGGCCGACACCCGCACGCCGTGGCCGCTGGGCAATCACCGGGCAGTCGCCGGCGTCAGCTCGTTCGGCTTCGGCGGCACGAACGCACACGTCGTCATGACCGCGGCCCCCGAAGTGCGGGCCGCGCCGTTGCACGACGCGGATGGTCGGGTCGAGTTACTACCACTGTCAGCCCGGTCGCCGGAGGCGTTGTCCGCCTTGGCCGGCCGCTACGAGCTGGCTCTGCAGGCCGGGATGTCGTTGGCTGACCTCAGCTACACCGCCGCCGCGCATCGTGACCACCACGACTATCGGCTGGCCGCAGTCGGTCGCGACGCCTCCGAGATGTCCGAATCGCTCGCCGACTTCCGGCTGGGCACGAGCCGGCCCGGGTTGACGGCCGGCCGTCGCCGTCCCGGACCGGGTGTCGTATTCGTCTTCTCCGGGCAGGGATCCCAGTGGCGCCGGATGGGACAGCAATTGCATGCCGACGAAGCGGTCTTCCGGGACGCGCTGGTCGAATGCGAGCGCGCGATGCGCCCTCACCTGGACTCCTCGGTGATCGACGCGCTGCTGGCCGGCGACAGCCTCGACGACATCGGCGTGATCCAGCCGGCGATTTTCGCCATACAGATCGCGTTGGTAGCGCTGTGGCGGTCATGGGGCGTGGAACCCGCCGCCGTGATCGGGCACAGCATGGGTGAGGTGGCCGCCGCGCATGTCGCGGGCGCCCTCAACCTCGATGACGCGGCGCGGGTGATCTGTGCGCGAGCCCGTCTGCTCCGCGGCGCGGCCCCCGGCGGGGCGATGATCTCCGCGGAGCTGTCTCGCGCCGAGGCAGACGAGTTCATCGCCGGACGTGAGGGCGATATCGCGGTCGCAGCGAGCAACTCGGTGCGGTCGACGGTGCTCTCCGGTGATTCGAATGTGTTGTCCGAGTTGATGTCCGAGATTCGGTGGCACGACAGGTTCTGCCGTTGGGTCGATGTCGACGTGGCCTCGCACAGCCCGCGCATGAATGCATTGCGCGCCGACCTCGCGGCGGCGCTCACCGGCCTCAGACCGTCGGCGCCCACGACGTCCATGTACTCCACGGTGACCGGCGAGCCGATCGACGGCGCGACGTTGGACGGCGCCTACTGGGTGCAAAACCTCTGCTCGCAGGTGCGCTTCTCGCCGGCCGCGCGACAGCTGTTAGAGCAGGGCCACGAGGTCTTCCTCGAGGTCAGCCCGCACCCGATCCTGTTGAGCGCGCTGAGCGAGGATGCCGACGACCTCGGTCGTACCGCCACACTGATGGCCTCGATGCGCCGCGATCAGGGCGGTCGCGACACCGTGCTTGCCTCGCTCGGCGCCCTCTACGCCAGTGGGCAATCCGTGGCGTGGGACCGCTTGCATCCCCGCGGCGGGCGGCTCGTCTCGGCGCCCACGTATCCGTGGCAGCGCGAACGGTTCTGGCTGGACACGGCGGCTCCCTCAGCCCGACCCGTCGCCGACGAGTCGCCGTGGCGCGGACCGATCCTCTCGTCCGGAGAGCCGAACACGGTGCTCTGTGAAATCGACATCAGCACAGATCTTTTTCCGATCTTGAGCGACCATCGGGTGCACGGCTCGGTCGTTGTCCCGGGAGCCACCCTTCTCGAGCTCGCCGTCTCCGGCACCGCGCGGGCCTTCGGGGCACCCCGCCGGATGCCGCGTGACGTCGCCTTCCACCGGTCACTGATTCTCGACGGCGCGCAGCCGCGCACCGTGCAGTTGGTTCTTCGGGGGGAGCCCTCGGGCCCCGTCTCGTTCGAGTTGCAGAGCATGGATTCCGCTGCCACAGGGGCTATGGGGTGGTCGCTGTTGGCGAGCGGCGCGATGGTCGGCGACGAACCGGACGGCGACACCGCAACGCATCCCCCCGAAGACGTCCAAAATCGTTGTCCTGAAAAGATTTCCGCGACGTCATTCTACAGCCGACTCGCGCGGCACGGTCTGGAGTACGGGCCGGCATTCCAAAAGGTGACGGACGTCTGGCGGCGTGAAGGCGAAGCGATCGCTCGACTGGCGCCAGGGGACGCCGGCGGCATCGATGCGGCGTTGCTGGACGGCTGCTTTCAGGTACTTGCCGCCACACTTCCCGCCAGCAACGGACACTCCCAGGACACCCACCTACCGGTCGGCGTCGCGGATCTGCGAGTCGTTCGGATGTCTCCCGACGGCGTGTGGTGCCATGCACGGCTGCACAACGGGTCGGGTTCCGAGCAACACACCGTCGGCGGCGACGTATTTCTGCTCGACCGCTCCGGGAAGGTCCTCACGGCGGTGCGCGGTCTGCGCCTCAAGCGCATCTCCGACGCCGCGCCGAGCACCCTCCGAGCCGACGTTCGTGACGAGCTCTTCGTGCCGCGCTGGGAGGCAGCGAGACTCACTGCATCCGAACAGGATTCGGATGAAGCAGGAAACTGGCTGATCTTCGGCGACGGTGGCACCACGGCGGACACCACGCGGAAGCTGCTCGAACAGCGCTCCCAGACCTGCGTCGTCGTCGAGCCTGGAGTCGACTTCGCACCAATGGGACCGGACCGCTACCGCCTGGATCCCGCTCAGCCGCAACACTTTCGGCGCCTTCTGGATGATCTGCATGCGCCGTTGCGGGGGGTGGTGCACCTGTGGAGTCTGATGGACTCGCTGGAGTCGGCGCGCCTCATCGGCCCGACCAGCGTGCTGCACCTGGTGCAGGCGGTGACGGCGGCGCAGCAGTCGGATTCGCCGCGTCTGTGGCTGGTGACGCGAGGCGCCCAGCCGGTCGAGGCCGATCCGGACGTCGTGTCGATCGCCCAGGCGCCCCTGTGGGGCATGGGCCGCAGCATCGACCATGAGCATCCGGAGCTGCGCTGCTCGCGGGTCGACCTACCGCTCGAAGAGCAACCCGAGGACCTGCAGCCTGTCGTCGACGAATTGCTCGCGAACGCATCCGACACCGACGTGGCATTTCGGGGGAGGCGACGCTTCGTCGCCAGATTGGCAAGGTTCGAGGACGACGACCACGACGCCGTCATCGCTGAGCCTGAAGCAGGCTCCGCCTTCCGGATGGAATATTCGCGACCCGGTGTGCTCGACGACGTCGACACCCGAGTGGTCGCCCGTCGCTCGCCGGCCTCCGGAGAGGTCGAAATCCAGGTCCACGCAACCGGATTGAACTTCATCGACGTGATGCGCGCCCTCGGCGTATACCCCGGTCAGGAAGACGGCCCAGCGCAGATCGGCGTCGAATGCTCCGGCGTCGTGAGCGCCGTGGGTGACGCCGTCGAAGACGTGCGCGTCGGAGACGCCGTCATCGCCTTGGCGGCTGAGGGTATCGGCTCCTACGTCACCACCCCGGCCAGCCTGGTCACGCCGAAGCCGGTTCAGCTCAGCTTCACCGAAGCCGCGACCGTTCCCATCGCGTACCTGACGGCCTACTATGCGCTGCACGAGCAGGCCCGGCTGCGTCGCGGCGAGCGGGTGCTCATCCACTCAGCAGCCGGCGGCGTCGGTCTGGCTGCCGTCGAAGTGGCCCGCTGGCTGAACGCGACGGTGCTCGCCACGGCCGGTACTCCCGAGAAACGCGATCACCTGCACGGGCTCGGTGTCGAGCATGTATTCGACTCGCGCTCACTAGGTTTCGCCAACGAGGTGCTGACCGCAACCGGTGGCGACGGAGTGGACGTGGTGCTCAACTCGCTGGCCGGCGAGGCGATCTCGCACAGTCTCGAGGCGCTGAGTCCTTACGGTCGCTTCCTGGAGATCGGGAAAGCCGATATCTACGGGCAGGGCCGACTTCGGCTGTGGCAGTTGCGGAACAACGCGTCCTACATCGTCATCGACCTCGCGCAGCTGATCACCGATCGGCCGGCCTACGTGGGTGCCCTGCTGCGCGACATCGTCGCCCACATCGAACAGGGAGCGTTCCGCCCACTGCCGGTGCGCGCCTTCCCGGCCGCGAAGACCGCCACCGCGCTGCGAACTCTGGCGCAAGGCAGGCAGATCGGCAAGGTCGTCATCTCAGTGAGCGAGCGGCAGCAACCGGCTATGCACCGGGAACAGCTCCCCGCACAGTTCGAACCCGACGCCACCTATTTGATCACCGGCGGGCTTGGCGGCATCGGTCTGGCCGCCGCGTCGTGGATGGTCGAGCGCGGCGCCAAGCATCTGGTGTTGCTCGGGCGCGGCCCGGCGTCGGAGGCCGGTCAGCGCGCCATCCAGGATTTGCGCGGTAACGACAGCGACGTGGTCTACGCCCGTGGCGACGTCACCCAGACCGACCAGCTCGCGTCGGTGCTCGACTCGATCCGCGCAACCATGCCTCCGCTGCGTGGCGTAGTCCACGCGGCCGGGATCCTCGACGACGGCATCCTGGCCCGCCTCGACGACAAGCGGCTGCACGAGGTCATGGCACCCAAAGTCGACGGCGCCTGGAATCTGCACACGCTCACCCGCGATGCGGCACTGGACTTCTTCGTGCTCTTCTCCTCTGCCGCAGCGCTGTTGGGTTCACCCGGGCAGGCGCACTACGCCGCAGGCAACGCCTTCCTGGACGCACTCGCCTGGTATCGACGGGCGGAGGGCAGGCCTGCGCTCAGCATCAACTGGGGCCCGTGGGCCGAGGTCGGGCTGGTGGGCAGGCCGGAACAGCTACGACACCTCAACCGGCACGGCATGATCCCGATCCCGGTGGCCGACGGCGTCCAGACGCTGTCGAAACTGTTCCGGTCGTCGGCCACCCAGGTCGCCGTCCTGCGTTTCGACCTGGCGCTGCGATCCGAACAACGACCGACCCCGTCGCTGATTGCGGACCTGCTCGGCGCACCGACGGCGGGCGACACCCCCGGGCGCCACGACAGCCTGCTCGACGCGCTCTTGCGCGCCGACGACGGCGAGCGTCGGCGGCAACTCGAGTCGTACCTGCGCGAACAAGCAGCCGGCAAACTCGGTCTGGCGCCGTCGCGCGTGGACGTCGAATCGCCCCTGCAACAACTCGGGGTCGACTCGCTCGTCGCGGTCGAGTTGCGCGCTCAGATCGAACGTGACCTGGGCATCGTGGTGCCGGTCGTCCGCCTGTTGGACGGTCCCAGCCTGACGGGGCTGGCCGGCTGGCTCGTCGAGCGGCTGTCCCCCGCCACCGCCGAGGCACCACCCGTCGCGGCGGAAAGCGTGCCAGCTGTCGACGAGGGCAATGGCGCTGACCCGCAGTGGATGGACGTCCTGGGCCGGCTCCCGGACATCTCGGACGACGACGTCGACGCGCTGCTTCGCGACGTCCTCGCGGCAAGGGAGGGTCAGGATGAGGGATAACCTCGCCGGCCTTTCCGCCGAAGAGAAACGCGTACTGCTGGCGCGCCTGCTGATGGAACAGGCGGAAGCCTCCGCGTCGGCGCATCCACTGTCGTATGGCCAGCGCTCGCTGTGGTTCCTGTACCAACTCGCGGCGGGCAGCCCCGCCTACACGATCACCTACGCCGGGCAGATCCGCGGCGAACTCGACGTGACCGCGCTCGAGGCCGCGGCGCAGGCACTCGTCGACCGGCACGACATCTTGCGGACCACCTACACCACCCGTGATGGCCAGCCGGTTCAGCTGGTCCACCCCCGGCTGCCGGTGCGCGTCAACCGCCTCGAGTTGGACCCCCAAGAAACGCAGCGCTGGCTGCGGCGCGAATCCGATCGCCCCTTCGATCTCCGCACCGGGCCGGTGGTGCGGTTCAACCTGATCACCTCGGGCCCCGACGAGCACCTGCTCGTGTTGACGCTCCATCACATCGCCGTGGATATGTGGTCGATCGACGTGATCCTCGACGAGCTCCGGCAGCTGTACGCAGCGGAGCACGGCTCATCGCCGCCGCCGCCCGCGCCGATGCGCTACGTCGACTACGCGGTCGAGCAGACCCGCGCCATCGAGGGAGCCGAGGGCGATCGACTCTGGCGGTATTGGAGCCAGCAGCTTGCCGGGGAGACGCCGATGCTGCGGTTGCCCGTCGACCGGCCGCGGGGTGCGGTTCAGACGTACCGCGGCGCCGTGCAACGCTTCACCGTCGACCGTGCGCTCACCGCTCAACTCAAAGAGGTCGGCCGCAGCGCGGGCGCGACTCCGTACATGACCCTGTTCGCGGCGTACGCCACGCTGCTGCATCGCTACAGCGGGCAGGACGATCTGCTGATCGGCTCGCCGTTCGGGTGCCGCGACCACCCGGGCCTTGCCAGTCTGGTCGGCTACATCGCCAACCCCGTGGTGCTGCGACCTGACCTGAGCGGTGATCCGACCTTCACGTCGTTGCTGGGCCGCGTCAAAACGACCGTTCTGGAAGCGCTTGAACACCAAGACTTTCCGTTCGCGCTGCTCGTCGAAAGGCTGGATCCCGCCCGCGATCTGAGCCACACGCCGCTGTTCCAGGTCTCGTTCGCGTGGGAACAGACCCGCCGCTTCCAAGAGGGTGCGGGATCCGGCACGGCAGCACTGGATTTCACGACTACCCACATCGGCCAGGGTGGGGCGCCGCTCGACCTGATGCTGTTGATGGGCGAACAGGACGGCGAGCTGCTGTGCGCCCTGCAGTACAACACCGACTTGTTCGACGACGCGACGATCGAACGGATGGCCGAGCACTTCACGACGCTGCTCCGCGGGATCGTCGCCGATCCGGGCGCCGGCCTGTCGAAGCTGCCGATCGCTACCGACGAAGAGCGTTCGCGACAGACGGCGTGGAACGCAACCGACGTCCGCTTCGAAACCCCAAACAGCATGCCCGACATGGTGTCTGCGGTGGCCCGTCGCAGTCCAGCCGACATCGCTGTGACGTTCGGCGACCACGACCTGACCTACGCCGAACTCGACCGGCGCGCAGACAACGTGGCGAGCCGGCTACGCGGCCTCGGCGTGGGACCGGACAGCGTCGTCACTGTCCTGCTGGACCGCAGCGAAGATCTGGTGGTGGCACTGCTCGGCGTCGCGAAGTCCGGTGCCGCGTTCATGCCGCTCGACCCGGGACAGCCCGCGAACCGCATCGCCGCGATGATCGAGGCTTCCGGCGCACCGGTGGTCGTCACACACGAGCGAAACCTTCAGCTAGTCAAGGGATTCGCCGGTCATCGACTCTGCCTGGACCTGCCGGCCACCCCGTCGGAAACGGACGCCGCCGCGGTCGTTGCGCCACCGACCGGACTGGCTTACGTCGTCCACACCTCGGGTTCCACCGGCATGCCGAAGAGGGTGCTCAACACTCACGGCGGGTTTCGCAACCTGCTGCTCTGGATGCAGAAGAACTATCGGCTCGAGGCTCGCGACCGGGTGCTGCACCACACCCCGGTGACCTTCGATGCGTCGTTGGCGGAGATCTTCTTGCCGTTGATCGTCGGCGCGCGTCTCGTCATCGCGAAACCCGACGGGCACCGCGACGCCGCCTACCTCGTGCGGACCATCGCCGAGCAGAGCATCACCCAGATCGTGCACGTCGTCCCGTCGATGCTGCAATCCTGGCTCGCCGAGCCCGGCTTCCGGGACTGCGTCTCGCTGCGGCGGGTGACGTCCGGCGGTGAGGCGCTGCCCTACGACCTCGCTCAGCGCTTCCTGAACACCACGGACGCCGAACTGTGGAACGAGTACGGCCCCGCCGAATCCGCCGTCACGGCCACTTATGCGCACTGCAAGCGCGGCGCGCCCGGCCCGTCGATCCCGATCGGGCGACCAATCGCCAACGTCCAGATTCACCTCCTTGACGCCTATCTCCAGCCGGTGCCGGTGGGCGTGCCGGGCGAGCTGTACATCGGCGGAGCCGGCGTGGGCCGCGGCTACTCCGGTCAGCCTGACGTGACAGCCACCAGGTTCATCGCCAACCCGTTCGCCGAAATCCCCGGCGGAATGCTTTATCGCACAGGCGATCTGGCCCGTTATCGACCCGACGGCAGCATCGAGTACCTCGGACGTCAGGATAGCCAGGTCGAGATCCGCGGCGTCCGGATCGAGCCCGGCGAGGTCGAGGTCGCGCTGAGCCGGCATCCCGATGTGACGGAAGCCGTGGTGGTCGCCACGACCGACGAGCGCGGCCACACCCAGCTGACCGCCCACGTCGCGGCCGGCACCGAGCCCGGGCCGACCACCGCGCAGCTTCGGCGTTTTCTGCTCGAGTGGCTTCCGGCGGCCATGCTCCCAGCCCACTTCGTCGTGGCGAACGAGTTGCCGCGTACCTCCGGCGGGAAAGTCGACCGGCGGGCTCTTGCCGAGACCGGCGCCGCAGCATCGGAACGCAAGCGGGAGTTCGTCGCTGCCCGCAATCGGACCGAGCAAGTCTTGGTCGACATCTGGTGCAAGGTTCTCGGCGTCGAACGGGTCGGTGTGCACGACGACTTCTTCGCGCTCGGTGGCTCCTCGACGCACAGCCTGGAAATCGCGGTGCGTGCGGAGGCGGCCGGCCTGCCGCTGAAACCGGAGTCGGTGTTCTTGTTCGGCACGGTCGCAGAATTGGCCGCGGAGTATGGCGAGCCGCTCGAAGGCAGTCCGGATGTCGCGGATGCGCAGGTCGTCGAGCCCTACGTCAGCCCGCACACCGAGCCGCGGCCGTTGCCCGCGGCAGAGCGGCCAGCCCGCAACACCGTGATCGAAAGCATCGGCGCATACCTGCCTTTCAAAGCGGTGTCGACCGCGGATCTGCTCGCCGGGTGCGTCAACGACATCGGCATACCGCTGGAGAAGCTGACCGGTATCAAGCACCGGCGGGTGGCGGCCGAAGGCGAGTTCTCCATCGACCTCGCCCGCCAGGCTGTGGCCGACTGCCTGTCACGGTCGAGCTACCGGCCGGCGGAGATCGACCTGCTGATCTCGTGCAGCATCTCCCGATACGACGGGCCCGACCAGAAATTCGTCTTCGAGCCCAGCACCGCGGCGCGGCTGCGGGATCAGTGCGGCCTCGACAACGCCCTGGCTTTCGACGTCACCAACGCATGCGCCGGGATGTTCACCGGGATCGCCATCGCCGACGCGTTCCTGCAGACCGGGCTGGTCGGCCGCGCCATGGTGGTCAGCGGCGAATACATCACCCACATCAGCGAGACCGCGCAGCGACAAATCGAGGGTCCGATGGATCCGCGACTCGCGTGTCTGACCGTCGGGGACGCCGGTGCCGCGGTGATTCTGGAACGTGGTCCCAACAATCGCGCCGGCTTCCACGACATCGACATCGCCACGCTCAGCCGGTACGCACCCATGTGCATCGCGAAGGCGACCGGTGGGCCAGAGGGCGGCGCGATCATGACCGTCGACTCGATTGCAGCGACCGCGATAGCGGTGAAGGCAGCGGTCCCCTACGTGGCCGGTGTGATGCGCCGCCACGGCTGGCGCCCGGAGCACTCCGACCACATCGTGATGCACCAGACGTCGGAGTCGTCGCTCAACGACGCCGTCGGCGCCGTGAACCGGATGTTCGGCGAAGGGTCCGCCAACCCGGGCAACACCATCTACAACCTGGCTGAGCGTGGAAACACCGCCAGCACAACACATTTTGTGGCGCTTAAGGATCACATCCTGAGCAACCGGATCAGGTCCGGCGACAATGCGGTCTTCGGCATCAGCGGCTCCGGCCAAACCGTCGGCGCCGCGCTGTATACCTTCGACGACCTGCCCGATCGGCTGCGCCGCGGTTCTGAGGACCACCGCCGCCGCAAGACCCCGCTCGACGCCGCGACCACCGAGCCGCCACCGCCACCCGCGGTGGGCATCGCCGGGGTCGGCACCATCCCCGCCGGCCCGCCCGGGTCGCGCGGCTCGGTGGAACTGGCCACCCAGGCCGCCGCGCAATGC
>NZ_JBAPRN010000826.1:0-3563 GCF_049281135.1 Mycobacterium sp.
TGTCCGCACTCAACATCGACCAAATGCACGTCGTCATCAGCAACGCCTCCGCGGCGTTCGCCGGCAACGACAACACAATCGATTCCCTGGCTACCACTGCCGGGCTAACGGCCAAAGTGATCCACGACGACAAGCAATTGATGGCAACCTTGTTCAGCAACATCTCCACATTCACCACCAACTTGGGCGAAATCAACGCCGGCGAATTGATCAGCGAGACTGGCAAACTGCTACCGCGCTCGGTGCCGGCATTTTTGCGACTGGTCCACGAAATCGAAACCCTTTCGCACACCGGGGTGGGCGTGGTAGGCCCTGACGATCCAGCCGGGATCCTGGTGGCTAAGTTAGGTCAATACATCGACATGCTGGCCGGCCCGCTCAGTACCTTTACCACGGTCCTGCAACCTGCGGTCGCACCGCTACGCCCCATCAAGGTAGACGCCGGGCACTGGCTCGACTTTTGGGAATCGACATTCAACGACAGTGGTGGCCTAAGGGTGCAACTCAACGTGCCCGAATGGCATCAGTGAACCAGCACGAAGCAACGGCAAAGAAGGATCTGGCATGACCAATTCAATTGTCAGCGAAGGTGAAAAAGTGGACGACACCGAGAGCAAGGATGCTGGCGACGGCACTGAAACGACCGACGGGGCTCGGACGAAGCCGGCGGCAGACCCTGATGAGACCGACGACGCCGATGACGCCGCCGACGATGATGGACACCCCAACCGGTCATTGAAGTCGCGACTCTGGCCGCAGAGTCCGTCGCGGTGGGTTGCAGCCGTTCTCGTGGCGCTGGTGCTCGCCGGTGGAGTGTTCGGGTTTATGACGTATCACCAGGTGACGGGTCAGCTCGCGGAGCTGCGGCGGCAGCAAGCCGATCGGGACACCGTGGCGCAGCTGGCCAAGGACTATGCGCTGAAGTCGCTGACGTACAGCTTCGAAGATCCGGACGCCTTCTTCCGTTCAGTCGAAGACGGTGTGTCGCAGCAACTTAAGGACAAATACGTCAACGCCGCAGATCTGCTCAAGAACATCATGTTGCAGGCGCAGGTCACCTCTTCCGGTGAGGTGCTGGCGATCGACCCGATTTCTCAGCCTGGCGGGGCCTACCAGGTAGTGGTGTCGGCCCACCAAACCACCCGCAATCTGCAAAACCCGACGCCCAAGGTGTCGATCATCTTGTTGCAAGTCACCGTGAACAGGGCGGGCGATCACTGGCAGGTTTCCGATATCGGCCCCAAGACCGGCTCCCATCCGCCGATCGAGGATCAGATCCCACCACCTGGGCCCGCTCCGGCTCCGGGCGAACCGGCTCCGAAACGGTAGGCGCGCAACGTGAAGCGGCTGCCACTGCGGGTCGCCGTCATGACGATCGCCGCCGCGGGCACGGTGTGGCCCGTCGCGGCCGCTGACACCACGCTGCCGTCTTGCCCGCAGACGGCCGCGATCATCAGCCCGAAAGCCAGGTCGCCGCATGCGGATTGCCGAATGCACTCCGGTTCACTCGATTTCGCCGTCAGCTACTGGACGACGCCCGAGTTGGCCGCCCCAAGGGCCGTGAAAGTCACTGTGTCTGACCCGTCGGGCGAGGCGGTGCAAACGATCGACGAGCTACTGGAGCCCTCGAGTCCGGGAGGCGTCGGATTACAGGATATCGACGGCGACGGCCGCGATGAACTGATAATCCCGATTGCTCAACACCTGTTCAACGGCGGCCCGAACACGCGGTTCTCGGTGTGGCGCGCGCCGGGTGACCGCCGGCACTTCGAGCGCACCCAGATGGTCGGACAGGCCGTCTATCCCAGCGGCGACGGCTATCTGGTGACCAACGGCGGCGCGCTGGACAGTCGCGACCTCACCTTCTATTTGCCCACTGGAGCCGGGTACACGCTCGTCGTGGTGCTGACCATCGAGGCCGAGCAGGTAGACCCAGACACTCACCGGGTCATGACCGTGACCTGCCGCGCCCACCAAGAGGACGGTCTCCATGCTGTCGACATGGACGTTTGGCAGGCCGAAGACACCTTCTGCGCGTCACCGGCCGCCAAAGCGATCTGGCCTGACGCCCAACGCATATCAATTCGAATCCGGCCTCCGGGGCGGTAGCTTTCCGGCCTCCGGCGAGCAGGTTGCGGCCGACTGACCCCTAGGGCCCGCAGTAGTCGCGAGCCGCGGCCAGCCGCTGCCTCGCCTCGGCGAGGTCGCTGGCGAGTTGTGCTGGGTTTGCCGGTCGGTAGGGGTCACTGGCGTCGATCTGAGATGCCAGCATGTCCGATCGGATCCGAAGATCGACGGCGGCTGGACTCCTCAGGCCGTGCAACGGAGCCAGTGCGTTCCGAATCTGGCTTGCCACGTAAGACGGTGTCCCGGAAGGGGAAACCAGGTTGAACCCGTCCTCCAGCCGATCGGCTGCCGGCAAGATGATGTTGCATTCCCCGTCGCCAGCGACCGCCGCTGGCGCAGGCGTTAGGAACATTGTGACCGCGGCAACGGAGAGCGGCACCCTGTGAATTCGTCGATGCATTGGCCCTACCTTCGCACTGCGGCGGCGGTTCTGTCGCCGATCTTGTGCTGTTCGCAGGTCGGTGTTCTCCTTCGTTGCCAACAGCAGGGCCAAGACGAGTGTCTGGGCGAAGCCATCGGCAATGGTTCCATCGCTCGGTGTGGGAGAAATTGTGAAGACCTGTGGATCGAAGCGGGCGATGGACTCACATGCCGAAGTGCGTTCGATGCACCGCCGCAACGGCCTCCGGTGGTCCGCCTACTTCTATCTGCGCTGCAGCTTGGCGCCCGAAGACGTATAGGAGGAGTTCGCCCGGCGGACCGCTGAGTCGAGCCATCGGTTCGCCTGGTTGAACCGTCACCCGCTCGTCGGTTCCGGCCCGCTCAATCTCGAGCCCGCAAGCGTGAAGCCGCCGACTCAGGTAGTGGCTGCCGCGGCGAACGTTTCGCCACAGGGCAGCTTCCATTGCAGGCGTGAGGCCACGGGGTCCTTGCCCATTGGCTCTGCGAACGTCCTCGTGATGGACAAAGAACTCGTTTAGATTCGCCAAGGCGCGGACCCATCTGATGCGGAAGAACCCGATGGGTGGGCCGGACCGGATCCGCGCGACGAGCCACGTGAAGTCCTTGCTCTGGGCCAATCTGGCCCTACGTCGCTCGGCGAACCGTTGGAAGGGATCAGGTAGAACGATGCAAGGGCCGGCAACGAGATCGCGTTCTCGCAACACGATGTGGGCGGCGAGATCGTGAGCAGTCCAGCCCTCGAGCAGTGTAGGAACGGAAGGACCGAGTTCGTCGAGGAGATCACAGAGCTCAAGGCGCTCTTGCGTGTCTAGCGGAACATCAGTCATGTCGCCGGAGTCTACGGAGGCCTAGGTGGCAGCTTGGGCGATGTTCGGCAGCATCGTGAGTGACGGAGGTCAAAGCGTGGCGGCGAAACAGATGGTGTCGCGGCTTCGCTGCAAGAGTTATTGCATGGTGCTTCGGCTCGGGTCAGCAAGCGGGCGGTCCGCTGGGCGGACCGCGCCGTGACCTCGCTGCTGTTGTCAGCGGCGTTG
>NZ_JBAPRN010000827.1:0-2674 GCF_049281135.1 Mycobacterium sp.
GCTCAACACGATTCGCAACGCCGACTCACTCATCCTGGCGGCACCCGGTGCGAAGACTATCCGCTGACCAAGCGCGATCCGCCGGGCGGGTTCGACACGGTCTGCCACGGCGATGGCGGCGATATCAGCCCATTGCCCGGCCGGGCCGCCGCCGGCCCGCGCCTCGAATTGCTGCTGCGAGCCGGTGGCCACCACGTCGACGTCGTGCGGCCAGTCGGTTCCCCAGAAGGCCTCCACGGCATCGATGGCATGACCCATATCGGCAGCGACGCGTGCCAGCAGGGTTTGTGATTGCGGCCCGTCGAGGTTGGTCATCACCAGCGAGCGGTCGCCGATTTCCAGCCGACGCGGCGCGCTGAGGCCGACGGACGGCTGCCCGGATCGCTGCGCCGCTGGTCGCTGGCCGATTACTGTGAACGCGCCGACGACCAGCTCGACGGCCAACACGCAGGCCAGTAGCCCGCGTCCGCCCCTAGTAGCGGCGGGCGTCGTAGATCGGGCCGGAGGAGTTCATCGGCACCACCCGCACCGGAACGCCATATGTGGACGAATGGATCATCAGGCCGTCACCGATATAGAGGCCGGCGTGCGATGCGTCGGAGTAGAACGTGAGCACGTCGCCAGGCTGCAGATCAGATAGCGACACCGGCTGGCCGCCGTGCGCCAGCGCCTGGCTGGAGTGCGGCAGCGCGACGCCGGCCTGCTGGAAGGCCCACATCACCAGACCCGAGCAGTCGAATCCGCCCGGCGCGGCGCCACCCCACGAGTAAGGGTCACCGACGCGAGTGAGCGCGGCCTGGACGGCGATTGCACCCTGGCCGGAGCCGGGTCCGGCGCCCGGTCCGGGAGCACCCGGCCAGCCGCCCGGCGCCAATGCTTCAGGTGCTGGGGCTGCGGCAGCCACGGCAGCCGGTGGGATTGGTCCGGGCGCCGCCAACGCGGTGCGCTCGGGCGGGCTCAGCGCCAGGTACTGCGACTTGACGATGCCGATCTGCAGCTGGAGCCGGCTCTGTTTGGACTGCAAGCTCGCGCGCACCGCGGTTGCCTGCTCGGCGGCGGTCTTGGCGTCGGCGGCCGATTTCGCCGATTCCTTCTCGGCTTTGGCGGCCTCTTCGCGGGTGGCGCGATAGGTGGCCATCTGGGTGAGCATCGCCGTGGAGATCACCCGCTGCACGGCCAACTTGCCGATCAGCTGCTGCGGCGACTCGGCGGTCATGATGGCGTTCATGCCGTCGGTACGGCCACCCATGTACATGGCTGCGGCAAACTTGTCGATACCGGTCTGATAGGTAGCCAGTCGCGCTTTCGCGGCGTCCGCGGCGGCCTGGTCGTCGTTGTGTTTCTTCTCTGCGGTCCGCTGCGCAGCCAGCTTGTTGTTGAGATCGAGCTGCGCGCTGTGCATTGCTTCGGTGGTCTGCTCGGCTTGCCGGGACAACTCGTTGAGCTTTGCCATGGCGTCATTGGCCGGGTCGGCCAGCACATTGCCGGCGGCAACCCCGGACAGCGCAATTAGTCCGGCTAGCACCGAGATAGCAAAGCGCTTAGCGACGCGCAAAGACACGCGCCCACCATTTAGCTTTGTCCGCAAAACCATGTTTCCTTAAAACCCGCCGGCCAGACAGCCGAATCTGCGTTAGGTCTCAGATAGGTTACGAAACGGCGTCGAGCTTGTCCAACTCTGAGATGTTAAGAAAACAGCAAGATTTCAGATTATCGCCCTTAGGCGACCCCGGGCCGCTGACGGTGAATGGGCACCAAACGCAGCCTGGGTGCCAATCCCGCGTCGGCGAGTACCTCCAATGCGACCCGCTCATCTTCCAGCAAAGTTTCCGGTACCCCGAGTATCACGCTGACCACGCAGTCACGGCATCCGGGACCGCGCACCGCGCAATCGTCGCAGTCGATGACCACGGGTTCTGTCGAATCGGGCGGAGTTGCCGCCGCCCAATCAGGCTCACTGTCATGCGCCATCTGGTTGGTCCTCTCCGTCTTGCTCATCGGTCTTGCCGTGACGTTATCCGCGGGCACCGACAAGTTTTGGTGTTCACCCGCGGCGGCCGGGTGGCCCTCTGGCCGCGACGCGCCGCGCCGAAACCCGGGCCGTGTCGGTGCGAGTGATTAACGTCGCCGCCATGGGCGCGCCCGCTGCCGAGCAGCTGAGCCTCCCCGACCTCGACGGGGCTGCCGAAATATTGCTGCGCGAAACCACTTTCGTCGTTGTCGACCTGGAGACCACCGGCGGTCGCATGACAGCCGCCGACGGGAAGGTCGCTGACGCGATCACCGAGATCGGCGCGGTCAAAGTCCGCGGCGGCGTGGTGCTGGGCGAGTTCGCCACCCTGGTCGACCCGCAGCGCAGCATCCCGCCGCAGATCGTCCAGCTGACCGGTATCACCACCGCGATGGTGTGCGACGCGCCGACCATTGCCGCGGTGCTGCCGATGTTTCTCGAGTTCGCCCGCGGCGCCGTGATGGTCGCCCACAACGCCAGGTTCGACATGGGGTTCCTGCGGGCCGCGGCCGATCAATGCGCCATCCGATGGTCGCGGCCGCAGACACTGTGCACGGTCCAGTTGGCCCGGCGGGTGCTCAGCCGCGAAGAGGCGCCGAGCGTACGGCTGGCCGCGCTGGCGCGGCTGTTCGCCGTCGCCAGCCAACCCACCCACCGGGCACT
>NZ_JBAPRN010000828.1:0-8312 GCF_049281135.1 Mycobacterium sp.
TCGCCGAGCAGGTCAAGATCTCGCGGTTTCGCACGCTGCTGATCAAGTGGGCGATGATCGCGGTATTGGCCTTGCTGACGTCGGCCGCCTATCTGCTGATCGCCGAAAACATGGGTATGCCGGTTCAGAACGGCCTGGCACTATGGCTTTTCAGCGCGTTCGCAATTTTGGCGGTGGGGGTGACCTCCACATCGCTGATCGCCGCACTGGGCGCACTCGGCGCGCTGGTCAGCCTGTTCGTGTTCATCATTCTCGGGTTGCCCTCGGCGGGCGCGACGGTGCCGCTGCAGGCCACCCCGGCGCTGTTCGAGGGGCTGGCGAAGTTCGAGCCGATGCACCAAGTGTTCTTGGGCGCAAGGGCTTTGCTGTACCTGGGCGGGCGCGCCGACGCAGGTCTGTCGCGGTCGGTGGAGCTGACCGCGGGCGGCCTGGTGATCGGTGTGCTGCTCGGCGTCATCGCCACTCGCCTCTATGACCGGCGTGGCTACCACCGTGTCTCGACGTCGCCGGCGGCCGATACGCCTGATGGCGTCGCCGGCCGGTCGACGCCCGAGGTCGACCACCCCGATCAGTAGGGCCGCCGAACGGTCGTAAACGCGTAGCGGCCGAACGTCATTGGACTGCGGCTGAACCGTCACTCCGCTGTTATGCCTGTTGCTGTGTAATACCTGAGGTTAGTGCTGTGCTCATTGCAATGACATGTGCGCCGAAGGGGCAACCGTGCCATATCTCGCTGCCGCCTTCCGGCGTATCGCAGCCTGCTGTGCGGGCAGCGCGCTGTGCCTGACGCTGGCGACCAGCACGGGGCAGCCGGTTGCTCGCGCCGAAGCCCGCGAGCTTTTGGCCAGCGCCATAGCCAACACTCAGGGGTCCTACTTGGTGTACAACTTCGGCGGCGGCCATCCGGCACCGATGCTCAATGCCGCCGGTAACTGGTACGACGGCGGCAGCGGCGGCCACCTGATGATCATCAAGGCCGCCTCGCAACGGCTTGAACCGCACCTGCTGGTGGACAGCCATCAGGGCCACCAGTCGCGCTGCGAGCGCAATCCGCGGGCGCGCACCAGCGACGGGCTGATGCAGGCGTCGGAAACCTATACGGCTGTGCAAGCGTGGCAGGCGCTAGGTCAGCCGACGATCGCGATCAACGCGAACTTCTTCGACATCCGCGGCCAGAAAGGCGGCTCGTGGCGCTCGACGGGTTGCAGCTCACCGCTGGGCGCCTACGTCGACAACACCCACGGGCAGGGCCGCGCCAACCAGGCGGTCACCGGCACCATCCCCTACGCCGGCAAGCAGGGCCTGTCCGGCGGAAACGAGAACTGGAGCGCGTTGGCCACGATGATCCTGCCCAACCGCGGCGCGCCATCGGTGCTATGGCCCAGGGGCGGTCGGGACGGGCATGACTACGACGCGGCCACGTCTGTCGTCACCGGACTGGTCGACCGGGGCGAGCGATTCGTCGCGGTGAGCGGCCTGGGGCTGCTGTCACCCGGAAATACCGGCCAGCTCAACGACGGTGGTCCGAGCGCGGCCCGCACGGCGTTGGCCTATTCCAAGCCTCGCGACGAAATGTACGTGTTCCAGGGCGGCAGCTATACGCCGGACAACATCCAGGACCTGTTCCGCGGGCTGGGCAGCGACACCGCGGTGCTCCTCGACGGCGGCACGTCGTCGGCCATCGTGCTGCGTCGCGACACCGGCGGCATGTGGGCCGGCGCCGGTGTGCCCAAAGGCAATTGCGATAACTACGAGGTGTTGTGCGATGCGCACGAGCGCTCACTGCCGGGCTGGCTCGCGTTCAATTGAGCTTGGGGGTCAGGTCGAGTGAGGTGATCGTTGTCATCTTGGTGACCAGCCAGCGCGCCTGATCGCGTTGCAGCACAAGCCGATAGGACAGGTACTTCAACGAGGGAACATCTTTGGTCGTTGGACTGGTCGAGGCCGTGTTGGTGTAAACGATCGCGGTGGCGTCCGCGCCGGTCAACGATTCCACCGCCGCCCCGACGACCTGGGTGGTGTTGGTGATCTGGGCCTGCTTGTTGGGTGCGACGAGTGCATCGATGTATTTACGATAGGCGGCTTCGAAGTCACCGCTGAGATACTGCGATGCCCGATCGGCCAGCTTGTCGATGTTCTGCGGGGTGTAGGTCCACAACGTCGTGATCGCGTTGGCGGCGGTACGTGCGACTCGCAGCTTGGTCGCCACCGTCGCGCGGTCGTTCAGGTAGGGCTGCATGGTCGCGCCGGCAAATGCCGCCGACCCGACGAACAGCGCAGCGGCCACACCCGCGGCGATCGCCGACCACTTGGTGACCGGTCGCCATCGCTTCACGCCTGCGACCGCCTCATCGGCCGCCTCGGCGTCGTCCGCCTCGTCATCTTCGGTTGCGGCGTCGACGTTCTCGTCGCCGTCCGAAGCCTCTGGAGAGCCGTGCGCGCCTTCGACTTCCGCGACGTCGGTGTCGAGGGTCGCAGAGTCTCCCGGCGTGCTACCGAGAGACTCGTCGGTCAGATCACCTGCTGCAGGCTGCTGATCTTCCACTTGTTGCCTTCCCGCTGAGCAGTGACCACCCAGCGATTCGTGTTATCGATTTTCTGCTTGCCGTCGGGGGACTTGATCGAAACGTCGGTCGCCACCATGACGTTGGCGCTACCGTCGTCGTTCCACCGTTCCACTCCGGCGGCCAGAGCGGTGCCCTTGGTCGGCTCGGCCTGGGCGATCTGAACCAGGATTTCGTTGTGCTTGTCGTGATATTGCTTGGCGAAATCGCCTGTTGCATTTGCTAATACGCGGTCGTAGTAGTCATTGGCATGAAATGGATCCAGCGTGGTGAAGCCGGTCATGAAGGCCTTGACGAAACCGAGAACGTCGACTTCTTGCATGGTGTCCCGGTGATGCGACCGCTGATCAACCAGGACGATCGAGGACGTCGCGATGGCGGCCGCCGTGAGCACCGTGGCTCCGGCCACCGCCGAGGGCACGGCCCACTTCCGCGACGGCTTCCACCACTGCGCCGGCACCGCGGGGCGCCACGGCAGCTTCGACCACAGTGTCGCTTTCGGCACCTTCAGCAGCGGCTCTTCACCCGGCTGGATTCGCCTGCGGGGGCTCACTTTTGCCCCTTGGGTGGAGTCGGCCCGTTGGGTGGAGCCGGTCCTTTGGCCGGTGCCGGTTTGGGTTTCGTCACGACGTCGAGGTTGTCGACAAGCCAGCGCCCGTCTTTGCCTTTCACGAACGAAACCCGAACTGTGGCGGTGATGAATCGTTGGTTGTCGCCGCCGCGGTGACCCTGCATGAACAGCAGCATGGTCGCGCTGTCTCGTGTTGCGGACAGCACGGCGCTGTCGGTCACCCAGTATTCGTTGATCACCGGATGACCCTTTTGCACCGACTCCTGCTGCTTGACCAACTCCGGCCGATATTTGTCGGTAGTCAGAGATTGGGCCCGCTCGAAGTCCTGTTTCAGCGATTTCGGGTCGTACGTGAGCATCTCGGCGACGATCTTTGGGCCTTGTGCGTTGACCGCGGTGCGGGTCTGATCGGCGGCCCGACCGGGCAGGTAGATCGAGAAGACGCTCACCCCGGCGGCCCCGACACAGAGCAGCACGGCTACCCCGGCTGCGGTAGCGGCGTGCCGCCGGATGTCCGTCGGACGCCGATCGGTTGCCACCTGATGCACTTCTGTCCGCAACAACACATCGGCGAAGGTGCGCTTGCGTGGGTCCCACAGCGGCCACAGCCATCCAACGCACACCGAGAGGGTGTCCAGCAGGTGGGCGAGTTCCCGCGACATCAGCCGGCCGACTCCGACGGCGGCCCCATCCGGCCGGACGACCTCGAGCCCGAGCAGCGCCCGCCCCAGGCTCCAACCGAGGATCGCCGGCAGGACCGTCCGGTTGACCATCGTCGCCAGAGCCGCGGCAACGAGGACCGATATCGACACCCACCACCACAAGCTCTGCGACGGCGCTGCCAACCAGACCTGTGCCGTCGTCGCTACAACGGCGACACCCGGTAATACGTCGACGGCGAAAGCGGCGGCGCGAATGTGCCAGTCCGCCAACTCATTCGGCGCTGATTCGTCAACTGCCGGTGCCGCGTCGGTCTCCTCGACCAGCACCGTCACCTCGCTACCTGGTCGAGCTTGGAGATTCGGTACTTACCCTCGTCCTGCACCATCGTCACCCGCAGGCGGTAGCCCGCTTCCTGGTTTTGCGTCTCGGCGTTGGAGACCTTCACGCGCAGGGGCACCAGAATCTCGATGGACCCGTCGGCGTTGTTGCGCTCCACCGCCGCACGCAGATCCGACACCTGTACGTGGGCGTTGGCGGCTTGATAGGCCTCGACGAGCAGCCCGCTGTACAGGATCGCCTGTGAGCGGAAGGCTCCGCTGCCGCACTCGATGATCTTCTGCGCGCTGGCGGCCATCGCCCCGATGTCGGGCGCCTGGGTGGCTCCGACGCAGTCCTTCGCGGCCTCCGCCGCTTCCGCATCGTGTCGTGCGGTAGTGCGGGCGTCGAGGTGCGAGCGTAGCGCCAGGTAGCCGCCGGCCCCGACACCACCGGCGAGCACGACAAGGGCAGCCGCGATTCCGATGAACCAGGTGCGACCCAGACGCGACGGGGCACCCGGGTCGTCCCCGCGTTCGGTGACCTCAACAGGGGCGCCGGCGTCTGACTCGGAGATCTCAGGGTCGGAGGCTTCGGCGGATTCCAGCGAATCCTCGGCACTTTCCTCAGCGGTGGGATCGTCGGCTACCGCATCCGATTCCAACGACTGATCCTCATCCGTGTCGTTCGGGGTCAGCCGGCTGGCGCCAGCATCTCCTTCCATCCGTCATCTCCTGTGTCGCGTGAGTTGTTGACGGAGTATTTAGAACCGTCGGGGCCCGTCACCTCGCCACTCATCGGACTATAGACGGCCGCTGGAGGCCCGCCCGGAGTGTAGATGCAGGGGTTCGGTTGCTGACCGTTGCATTGGACCGAACCCGAGCCCGGCCGCTGCAACGGATCACTTTTCGGCGGCGGCGTCTGCCCTCCAGGGGGTAGCCGATCCGCGGGCAGCGGGTTCAGCCCGTTGTTGACCGACGGTGCAGGTATCACAAAGCCCGGTTTCACCGCCTGGTTGCAGCGACCCCCAGGGGCCGGGCAGTTCAGGATCTGGTTGGGGTCGCCGTACCACGGGTTGGTACCCAGCGGCTCATAGGGCTTGCCGCTGCGGCAGTCTTGCGGTGTCGGCGCGCGTTTGCCCGGGACGTCCACACACGGCAAGTTTCGTGCGCCGCGCACCACGTTGGCCTGAAAGTCCTGCGGGATCCGGCAGTAGTTGTTGTCGCGCAGGGGCGCAATGCTGGTGTCCGACGGCGACCGCCACTCCGGTGCAGGGCGGAACCCGGTGAGGCAGGGCGCCGGATAGTTGATCGCCAACGTGAGGTCCAGCGCAGCCATGCGATCTTTTTCGTAGGGAGCGGAGATCGCCTGCACGATCGATCCGAGCTGGGGCAGCATCACCAATGTCTGCTCGACCCCGGGGCGGTAACGCTTGAGCATGTCGATGACGATCTCGAGGTTCGCCAGGGTTTGCGGCAGCGACTCACGGACACCGCTGAACACCGAATTGAGCTGATCGGCCGTCGGAGCCGCTTGCGTCAGGATGCTTTTCACATGCGAGTCCTGCTGGGCAGTCTGCGCGCCCAAGATGTTGAGATTGTGCGCCCACCGGTCGATCGCGTTACTCGAGACGGCCTGGCTGTCCAAGATCGGCGCGGAGTTCTGGATGATGTCGTCGACCTGGTCGATGTTGGTCTTGAAGTCGCTGACGATCGCCTGGGTGGAGTCCACGAGTCGCTGCAGCGCCGGACCCAGACCACCGACCGATTCCGCGGTCTCATCCAGAAGTTGGCCGATCTTGTCCCTCGGCAACACCGTCAACCCCCGGTTGGCGGTGTCCAGCGCCGGACCGATTTCACTCGGTACCGTGCCTTTGGTCATCGTCTGCCCGGGCGAGAAGAATCCGTGCGCTTTGCCCTCCGACACCAGGTCCAGATACTGCTCACCGACCGCCGACACCGAGTGCACGTTCGCAACCGAATCAAGCGGGATCTTGTACTGGCTGGAGATACTCATCGTCGCCTCGGCGCCCTTCTCGGTGGGCTCGACGGAGGTGACCTTGCCGATGGTGATGCCGCGATAGGTCACGTTGGCCGTCGGGTACAGCCCGCCGGAGGCCGGCAGTTCGGCTTTCAGGTCATACTGGCCGATGCCCACCAGGGAAGGAATGCGCAGGTAGTACACGCCCAGCACTAGCAGGGCCACCGCGGTCAAGATGCCGAAGATGACCAGCTGCCGCCTGATGAAACGTGTCAGCATTGCCGGTCCGCCCTCTCAACCAATGGTCCGCCCGGCGCGTCATTCGGGTTCGGTGTGTAACGCACGTCGGGGATCATCGTCGCGGGATCGCGACCGTACGACTGCTCCAGTGCGCGCAGCGCGCCGGAGAACCCGGTCCCGGTGAGCCACGCATTGTCGACCGCCGACAGCGTCGTGTCGACCTCGAGTGACGAGTTCATGAAGTCACCGCGGATCAGCTTCGGTGCGGTGTCGAGGTCGAACGGAGCCGTGAAGATCAACTTCAACGCGCCGAGCAAGTCAGGCGCCGCCTTGCCGAGTTCCCGCAGCGGGCATTGCAGCGACTGCAGGTTCTGGTGCAACGGGGCCCGAGCCTCACCCAGATACTGGGCGGTGGCTTGGCTGAGCGCTCCTACCGACTCGACGGCGTCGATCAGATGCTTCTGATACTCGGGACCCGACAAGTATTTGATCAGCGGCGGGAATTCGGTGAGCGCACGATCGAGCACATCCGACCGATTGCCGACGTAGGCCAACAGCCGGTTCGTCGAGTCAATGGCGTGGGTGATGTCGTCGCGCTGCTCGTTGAGCTGCCGGGTGAAGGTGTCCAGTTTGCCGAGGAACGCACGGATCTGTGGACCCCGCCCGGTCAGGATCTTGCTGACCTCGTTCTGCAGGACTTCGAGGTTCGGCAGGCCGCCGCCGCGCACGACCATTGCCAGGCTGGCCAGAGTCTGCTCGGTACTCGGATAGGCCGACGAGTTCTTCAGCGGGATGGTGTCGCCGTTCTTCAGCAGCTGCGACGACGGGTCGGCCGGCGCGGCCAACTCGATGTGCTGCGAACCCAACAAGCTGGTCTGACCGATCTTGGCGGTGGCATTCTTCGGCAGCTTGACGTTCTTGTCCAAGCCCAGCGTCAGGGTGGCCACCCAGTTCTTCAGCTCGATATTGCGGATCGAGCCGACGAAGACGTCGGCAACCATGACCTTGCTGTTGCCGTTGATCGCCAGAGTGTCGGGCATCTGGACATACACGGTGTAGGAGCCGGATCCGCCGCCCGGACCGGCGGGCAGTTCGACGTTCGAGATGCCGCGCCAGCCGCAGGAGCTGAGCACCATTGCGGCCACCGCAAACACCAGGCCCTGCCAGATCCGGTGGCGGGATTTACTGATCGTCACGCGCATCATTGACCCCCTCCTGGTGCGGATGCCGCCTCAGCGGGCAGCGCGGGTCCGGCGGGTGCCTGACCTGACAACGGGGACGGTCCAGGAGCCGGCGTCGGTGCGACGGGACCGGGAATCACACCGGGTGCCGGTGGCGGCGGCGGGATCGGGGCCGGATTGCCCGGCAATCCGATATACGGCGCCGGCCCGAGAGGCTGCTCGTTGTAAGCATTCTGGTATCCCGGCGGTGTCTGCAGGTTCGACTGCACCGGCGTGATGTCCGGCCCGCCCATTAGTTCGGCCAGCGACTCGGGGGTGAGTAAGCCCGCCGTGACCGGCCCCACCTTGACACCCTGCATGCCAGGTGCAGTGATCCAGCCGTGTTGGGTGTTGCGGTGCGAGGTCGGGGTGTCGGGCACCCAGATGCCCGGCACAGTGGTGTCCTTGTATCCATCCGGCGGGTGCAGCCGGTTTTCGGAGTAGGCGACTTCCTTGGGCAGCGTTGCGGCCAGGTTGAACGGGTTGAGTCCGAATGGCAGGTAGTTGAACTTGATCGAGTCGAGAACCGGCGCCAGGTACTGCGCACAGAGCTCGGCCGATTCCTGATATCCCAGTCGGCTGCCGGCCTGAATGGCACTGCAGAGGAATTCCATCGGGTTCGCGAAGCCCATCGTGCCGACCGTGCCCGCCGGCTGCCCGACGACCGCGCTGTGCGCCGGATGGTAAATCAAATTGAGGTTGGCGAAGGCGGTTGGCCCGACATGCAGGACGTTCTCCAAGCTGTTCACCGTGTCGGGC
>NZ_JBAPRN010000829.1:0-2804 GCF_049281135.1 Mycobacterium sp.
CGCATTGCATTACGCGAAGCCGATTTTCGGGCCCGCCGCGCGCGCATTGGCGCAACTGCCGATAACAATTGACGCCGATGGGTATCTCGTCGCTAACGGTGATTTCATCGAACCTGTCGGACCGGCATTTTGGGAGCGCAAAACATGAGTCCAAAACTGAGTCCCCCCAGCATTGGCGAAGTCATGGCCGATGAGGGCAACGCCGTCGACTCGCGTTACCATCTTTCGGCCGCGACGCGGCGCCAGCTCAACAAGGTCTTCCCGACGCACTGGTCGTTCCTGCTCGGCGAGATCGCGATGTACAGCTTCGTCGTACTGCTGCTGACCGGTGTGTACCTGACGCTGTTCTTCGACCCCTCCATGCAGGACGTCACCTACAACGGCGTCTATGAGCCGCTGCGTGGGGTGGGGATGTCAAAGGCATTCGCGTCGGCGCTGGACATCAGCTTCGAGGTTCGCGGCGGTCTGTTCGTGCGGCAGGTCCACCACTGGGCCGCACTGATGTTCTCCGCGTCGATCATGGTGCACCTTGCCCGGATCTTCTTCACCGGCGCCTTCCGCAGGCCGCGTGAAGCCAACTGGATCATCGGTTCACTGCTGCTGATCCTGTCGATGTTCGAGGGCTACTTCGGCTACTCGCTGCCCGACGACCTGCTGTCCGGCATCGGCCTGCGCGCCGCACTCTCGTCGATCACGATGGGAATGCCGGTGATCGGCACCTGGCTGCACTGGGCGCTGTTCGGCGGCGACTTCCCTTGCGGCGGTGCGGGAGACGACTGTACTGCGGCGGGCTACATCATTCCGCGGATGTACGGGCTGCACATCCTGCTGCTGCCAGGCATCATCCTGGCGCTGATCGGTGCGCACCTGGCGTTCGTCTGGTTCCAGAAGCACACCCAGTTCCCCGGCCCTGGCCGCACCGAGACCAACGTCGTCGGTGTGCGGGTCATGCCGATCTTCGCGGTGAAATCCGGCGCCTTCTTCGCCCTGACCACCGGCGTCCTCGGCCTGATGGGCGGGCTGCTGCAGATCAACCCGATCTGGAACCTGGGCCCCTACAAGCCATCTCACGTCTCGGCGGGATCCCAGCCCGACTTCTACATGATGTGGACCGAAGGCCTGGCCCGTATCTGGCCGGCCTGGGAGTTCTACCCGATGGGCCACACCATCCCGGCCGTCGTCTGGGTCGCAATACTCATGGGAGTGGTCTTCGGGCTGCTGATCGTCTACCCGTTCCTGGAGAAGCGGTTCAGCGGCGACCACGCCCACCACAACCTGCTGCAGCGTCCCCGGGACGTGCCGGTGCGGACTTCCATCGGGGCGATGGCCATCGCCTTCTACATGGTGCTCACGCTGTCGGCAATGAACGACGTCCTCGCGCTGAAGTTCCACATCTCGCTCAACGCGACCACCTGGATCGGCCGCATCGGCATGATCGTGCTGCCGCCGTTCATCTACTTCATCACCTATCGGTGGTGTGTGGGTCTGCAGCGCAGCGACCGCGCCGTCCTCGAGCACGGCGTCGAAACCGGCATCATCAAACGCCTGCCGCACGGCGCCTACATCGAACTGCACCAGCCGCTGGGACCCGTCGACGACCATGGCCACCCGATCCCGCTGGAGTACCAAGGCGCTCCGGTCCCGGTGAAGATGAACAAGCTCGGCTCCGGCGGCTCCCCCGGCTCCGGCAGCTTCCTGTTCGCCGACCCGGTCTCCGAGGATACGGCGTTGTCCGAGGCCCACCACGCCTCCGAGCAACGCGCGCTCACCGCGTTGCGGGAGCACCAGGACGGCAGCAACGGCAACGGCTCGACGAACGGCCACCACTAGCCGCCAGCGCGGCTGAAGCCGTTGAGCGCCAAGCTGTCCGGGCGGCAAGCGGTCAGCCGGCGAGCATGCCGCGAAGCTGGCGCACCTGCCGCCAGGGAATCAGCGGCATCACCAACGTGATGGCCCCGGCAATTCCGTAGCCGGTCCACGAATAGGCATCGTGGCCGATCGCCATCGCATAAGTCGCCGAAGCCACCGCGAGCAGCGCCGCGCCCATGGCGCCCATCAGCGCCGCGGTGCCGCGCAGCCAGAAGCGGTCCACCTCAGCGTCGGCCAACACCGGTCGTTGGGTCGTCAAGCGCTCGGTGGCACTGTGCCCCGCCAGTGACCCGGACCTGATCGACCGGGCGCTCACGGTGCGCGCCTGCGACCCGGACGATTGCGTGGCCGGTCCGTCTCGAGTGATGCGCCGGGCACGCAGCAACATGGGGATCGCCGCCAGAATGATCAGCGCCGAGATGATGATGATCGCGTACAGCACCGACGAGGTGTGCGGGTTCCCCTTCGCAGCGTGGAAACCCCGGCCCAGATCCATTAGCGCGACGAGCGCCGCGACGCTCACCCCCACCAGAACCAGCCAGATGACAGCGCATGACCCGATCACGATGCGGTCAGCCGTGGCCGGCGTGACCTTTCCGCGCGCGCCCCAGGCTTGCGAGTATCGAGCCATCAGCAGTTGACTTGCGGTTGATTATTCTCGTTGGCCGACAACACCGTTCCGTCGCTAGCAGTGACCTTGCAATTGAGCTTGCTCAGGCGCAGCAAGCTGGACGCCTCGATCGAACCGACGTCAGACGCCGAGATCGGTGTGAGCGTGATCGTCCACGGGATGTAGACGTTGGACAGCGTCCGCCGCATCCCCGAGGCATCGGTGTAGGTGATCGTGATTTGGTCGAACGGCGCCTTGGTGCCGGTGACCGAATAGGTGTACTGCTTCGGCCCTGCGGGCGCCGGCGGGGGCGCCGGTGCTGGCG
>NZ_JBAPRN010000830.1:0-11106 GCF_049281135.1 Mycobacterium sp.
CCATGCGCGGCCGAGCTCCCGGCGATGGCGGAGTACCAGCGACGGGTGGGATCCGATGTGATGGTGGTGACGGTGCACCAGGACGAGAACGAGACGGCCGGCTTGCTGCGGTTGGCGGAGCTGGGCGTCCGGCTGCCGACACTGCAGGACGGTAGTCGTCGTGTCGCGGCGGCGCTGCGGGTGCCCAATGTGATGCCCGCGACAGTGGTGTTGGAGCCGGACGGTAGCGTTGAGAAAACGCTGCCACGCGCTTTCGCCACAGCCGACGAGATCATGGCTGCGGTCGGAGCTCAGCCACGATGATGCCGATCGACGATGCGCACCGGCCGGCGGCCTGGGGTGGGGGTAGATCCCGCTTGCGGGGGAGATTCGGGCGGTTGGATGTACGAGGGAGGCGCCGGTGAGCGGAGGCGGCACTCCCCAGCGTCTTGGGTCTGATGTCTTGGCGCCTGAGCTCGGCCCGGCCTGGTTGCAACCGTTGGTCGACAACGTCGGTGGGATACCGGACGCCTACCGCAGACGGCTGCCCGCCGACGTGCTGGCAATGGTGACTGAGTCGAAGGCCGCGGCGGGTGACCGCGGACGCGAAGCGGCAGTGCTGGTGCTGTTTTCGGGTCCGCAGTCGAGCGCCGACGCACCCAACCCCCTCCCGGACGACGCGGACCTGCTGCTGATCGTGCGGGCTGCCACGCTGCGCCACCACGCCGGCCAGGCCGCGTTCCCCGGGGGCGCATCCGATCCCGGCGACGACGGGCCGGTGGCGACCGCGCTGCGCGAGGCGCGCGAAGAGACCGGAATCGATACCGGCAGGCTGCATCCACTGGTCACCATGGAGCGAACGTTCATCGCGCCCTCGGGTTTCCACGTCGTTCCGGTGCTGGCGTATTCGCCGGATCCGGGGCCGGTGACCGTCGTGGATCGGGCTGAAACCGCAAAGGTGGCCCGAGTTCCGGTTCGGGCCTTCATCAATCCCGCCAACCGGCTGACGGTGTATCGCCGCACCTTCAGCCGCCGCTTCGCCGGTCCGGCATTTCTGTTGAACGAGATGCTGGTCTGGGGCTTTACCGGTCAGGTGATTTCGGCAATGTTGGATGTCGCTGGTTGGGCAAAGCCTTGGGACGCCAGCGACGTTCGCGAGCTGGACGAAGCGATGGCACTGGTCGGCGACGAGGATGAGGCCCGATGAGCTCCTCACAGTGGTTGGACATCGCGGTGCTGGCAGTGGCTTTCATAGCCGCGGTCTCCGGTTGGCGTTCGGGTGCGCTCGGCTCGTTGCTGTCGTTCGTCGGCGTGCTGCTCGGCGCGATCGCAGGGGTGCTGCTGGCTCCGCACCTCGTCGCCCATGTCGCCGCACCGCGAGCCAAGCTGTTCGCTGCGTTGTTCTTGATCCTGGCGCTGGTCGTGGTCGGCGAGGTCGCCGGTGTGGTGCTGGGTCGCGCGGTCCGCGGTGCGATCCACAGCAGCTCGGTCCGATTCTTCGACTCGCTGATCGGTGTGGCCGTGCAGCTGGTGGTGGTTCTGGTGGCGGCGTGGATGCTGGCGACGCCGTTGACGTCCTCGGCGGGTCAGCCGAGTTTGGCTGCAGCAGTGCGTGGTTCGCGGGTACTGGCTCAGGTCAACGACTATGCGCCGGAATGGCTGAAGACGGTGCCCAAGCGGTTGTCCGCGCTGCTGGACACCTCGGGTCTGCCGCAGGTGCTGGAGCCGTTCAGTCGCACACCGGTCGTGGCGGTCTCGGCACCGGACGCCGCGCTGGCCAAAAATCCCGTTGTCGCGAACACCGAACCGAGCGTGGTAAAGATCCGCGCGATCGCTCCCGGCTGTCAGAAAGTGTTGGAGGGCAGCGGATTTGTGCTTTCACCGGACCGTGTGATGACCAACGCGCACGTGGTCGCGGGGTCGAACAACGTCACCGTGGAGGCCAGCGGCAATCCTTACGACGCCACCGTGGTGTCCTATGACCCGACGGTCGACATCGCGATCCTCTCGGTGCCGCACCTGCCAGCGGGGCCGCTGGCGTTCGCCAACGCCCCGGTGACATCGGGCACCGAAGGCATCGTGATGGGCTACCCGGGTGGTGGCGGATTCATAGCGACGCCGGCCAGAATCCGGGAACTCATCGAACTCAACGGACCCGACATCTACCGGAAAGCGACGATCAACCGCGAGGTCTACACCGTCAGAGCCAATGTGGAACAAGGTAATTCGGGTGGGCCCCTGATCGACCTCGATGGTCAGGTGATCGGTGTTGTCTTCGGTGCGGCGGTTGACGACAACGACACCGGTTTTGTGCTGACCGCCAAAGAGGTGGCTGCGCAGCTTGCGCATATCGGTGACACCGCGCCGGTGCCCACCGGCGAGTGCGTCAGTTGAGTGGAGACCGGTACACCCGCTCGAGGAAACGCGACAGGTGAGCGTTGACTTCGTCCGGCTTCTCTTCGTGACTGAAATGTCCTGCTCCAGATAATGACACGTAGCGACCGTGCGGCGCGTAGCGCTGTGTTCGTTCAACTGGATCGTCCAGGACGTAGGGATCGGCGTCGCCGTGAATGTGCAGCATCGGGATTCCGAACGGTCGGCTCATCGATCTCATGAAGCGTCGGCCCTCTTCGCGGAGTTGGCTGCGCACCGCCCATCGTTGATACTCCAGTGCGCAATGCGCGGCTGACCGAATCTGGATCGCTTGACGCAGGTGACCGATCGATTCGGAAAAGTCTTCGGATGCAACCCATTTAGCGCCGGCGCGGCTGCGTATCAGACGCTCGAGCCCAATGCCGTTATGCCGGGTGAGCGCGCGCTCCGGCCAAATCGGCACCTGGTAGCGCAGCAGCGAAGGTAGTAAAGCTCGGCCTTGATCGCGCCGGGTCAGCGCCGAGCGCCGTAGCGCGGCCGGGTGCGGCGAGCTGATCACGGCGATCGCGCGCACCTGTCGCGAGTGCAACACGGAGGTGGCCCAGCACACCAGGCCCCCGTCGGCGTGGCCGACCAGCGTTGCCGACGTGTGCCCCAGTGCGCGGATCAGTCCGGCGGTGTCCCCGGCCAGCGTCCAGCCGTCATACCCGCGGGGCGGTTTGTCGCTGCCGCCGTAGCCGCGCAGATCGACCGCGACCACACGGGCTCCGGTCAGCCCACGCAACTGGTGACGCCACGACCACCAGAACGAGCCGAAGCCGTGCAGCATGATCACCAGCGGCCGCGCCGTCGGAGCGGTGGTGTCCTGGTCGTCTGGTGTCGCCTCGACGACGTGAAACCGAATGCCGTTGGCGTGCACGTCCAAATGGCGCCATGGACCGTCGATACGGGTGACCGACGGATCTGGTGGGGCCATCTACCAACCTGAGGGATCGGCGGGCGTCCCGCCCTGCGCCGAATGCAGCGCTGGTGGCGAGGACTTGTCTTGACCCGGCGTCAACGCCGACCGCGTCTCCTTGACCGATTCGATGGTCTGCTGCGGGCCGCGGATGCGCCGGACCTTGAGGTAGCCGAACAGTGCCAGCGCGACGGTGACCACCACCATGATCCCGAACACGATGAGGAAGGCAGCCCAACGCCAGATCCAGGTGTCGAGAAGTTCGGCGAGGAAGAAGAAGAAAAAGAACGTCGAATAGAACAACACCACCAGCGCCGCAATGAAGAAGACGCTGCCGGTCAGGCCCTTCTTGACGTCGCGGGTGATCTCAGCGCGGGCCAGTTCAACCTCCGCGCGCACCAGCGTCGACATCTGCGCGGTCGCGTCCTTGACCAGCTCGCCGATCGACGGCTCGGCGGACAGCGCATGCGGGTCGGTCAACGGAATGCTGGTCAGCGTGCGGGGAACCCCGTCCTTGCGGTCGGTGTTCGTTCGATCTGACTTGCTCACTGTCGGTCCTCCCGAGCGGATCTGATGATCCGATTCCTTCTCGTCACGCTGTGCTCTGCATCGTCACCGGATGGTCCGATTGTCCGGTTCATGTTGCCATGCAGCCCGATGCCAGACGAGGCCACCGAGCACTGCCGGCCTTTCGAGGATCGCCGCTGGTGAGCATTGATCACGTTAGACTGGCGCGGCCGTTTAAGGGTGAGCGTCCATTTTTTGTGACGGGAGTATCGCTGTGCAGAGCAGGTGCCGTCGGCTGCTTGGGCTCACGGCGGCTTTGGTGGCAGCGTGCGCGGTCGGGCCGGCCTGCCTGCACAGCGCGCTCGCCCAAGCTGACGACCGCGTCCCGCTCGGCGGCGGGGCAGGGATCATCGTCAACGGCGACACCCTGTGCACCCTGACCACCATCGGCACCGACGGCAAGGGTGAGCTGATCGGTTTTACATCGGCGCACTGCGGCGGCCCAGGTGCCCTGGTGGTCGTCGAGTCGGCAAAGGCCCGGGGAGCGGTGGGAACCATGGTGGCCGGTAACGACGGGCTCGACTACGCAGTCATCCAGTTCGACAAGGCCAAGGTAGCTCCGGTAGCCAACTTCGGCGGCTTCGCGATCAACGGCATCGGGCCCGACCCGGCCTTCGGGCAGGTTGCCTGCAAGCAGGGCCGCACCACCGGCAATTCGTGCGGCGTCACGTGGGGTCCGGGCCAGGACCCGGGCACCATCGTCATGCAGGTGTGCGGACAACCGGGCGACTCGGGTGGGCCGGTGACCGTCAACGATCAGCTGGTCGGCATGATCCACGGCGCCTTCAGTGAGAACCTGCCGGTCTGCATCACCAAATACATTCCGCTGCATACCCCGGCGGTGGTGCAGTCGATCAACGCAATCCTGGCCGACCTCGCGGCCAAGAATCGTCCCGGCGCGGGATTCGTCCCGGTCCCCGCCTAGATCCATTGGCCGACTCCTATGCGAGCCGCTGCACGGCCCGCATCGTCACTCGGCTCGTTTTATTGGGCGGCCCGAATCGCGTCGAATACGCCGGGATCGAGCAGCGTGGAGGTATCGCCGAGTTCGCGCTTCTCGGCGATGTCGCGCAGCAGGCGTCGCATGATCTTGCCGCTGCGGGTCTTCGGCAATTCGGGCACCACATGCAGTTCGCGTGGCCGCGCGATCGGCGAAATCACCCGAGCGACCTCGGCACGCAGCTCGTCGATGATCTCCGCGCCTGTCGTCTGCGCGTGACTTGCCTGCAGGACAACGAAAGCGCAGATGGCCTGACCGGTGGTCTCGTCGGTCGCGCCCACCACCGCGGCTTCGGCAACCCCGGAGTGGCCGACCAACGCCGACTCCACCTCCGCGGTCGAGATACGGTGCCCCGACACGTTCATCACGTCGTCGATGCGGCCCAGGATCCAGATCGCCCCGTCGGAGTCGTAGCGAGCGCCGTCGCCGGCGAAGTACCAGCCCTGGCTGGCGAACTTCGACCAGTACGTCTCGCGGAAGCGGTCCGGATCGCCCCAGATGCCGCGCAGCATGGACGGCCACGGCTGGTCGAGCACCAGATATCCGGTGACGTGCTCGCCCTCATCGGTGGACGGCGGTGAAAGCTGGTTACCCTCGTCGTCGACGATCCTCGCCGAGATGCCGGGCAGCGGCCTCATCGCCGATCCGGGTTTGGCCGCGGCGACGCCGGGTAGCGGCGAGATCATCGCGGCGCCCGTTTCGGTCTGCCACCAGGTGTCCACGATCGGGACGCTGTCGGCGCCCATGACTTTGCGGTACCAGCGCCAGGCCTCCGGGTTGATCGGCTCACCGACCGTCCCCAGCAGCCGCAGGCTGGACAGATCGCGGGCGTCCGGGATGTCGCGGCCCCACTTCATGAAGGTGCGAATCATCGTCGGGGCCGTGTAATAGATTGTCACGCCGTACTTTTCGATGATCTCGAAATGCCGGTGCTGGCTGGGCGTGCTCGGGGTTCCCTCATAGACAACCTGGGTTACGCCGTTGGACAGCGGGCCGTAGACACCGTAGGTGTGTCCGGTGACCCAGCCGATGTCGGCGGTGCACCAGAACACGTCGGTTTCCGGCTTGATGTCGAAGACGTTGTAGTGGGTGTAGGACGCCTGGGTGAGATAGCCGCCGGTGGTGTGCACGATGCCCTTGGGCTTACCTGTGGTGCCCGAGGTGTACAGCAGGAACAGCGGATGCTCGGCGTCGAATGCCTCGGCCTGGTGCTCGGGTGACGCCGGTTCGACGACGTCGTGCCACCACACGTCACGTCCCTCGGTCCACGGCACGTCGATGCCGGTGCGCTTGACCACCAGGACGTGTTCGATCGTGCTGGTGTCGGCGACCGCCTGGTCGGCCGCTTCCTTCAATGGCTCCGGCTTGCCGTGGCGGAACTGCCCGTCGGAGGTGATCAGCAGTTTGGCCTGCGCGTCGGCGATCCGGGCGCCCAGCGCGGTCGCGGTGAATCCGGCGAACACCACGCTGTGCAGCACGCCCAGTCGCGCGCACGCCAGCATCGCGACGATCGCTTCGGGAATCATCGGCAGGTAGATCGCGACGCGGTCCCCCGCGACCAGCCCCAGACCCGCGAGCGCGTTGGCGGCCTTGCTCACGTCGGTCAGCAGATCGCTGTAGGTCAGCGTGCGGTTTTCTCCGACTCGCTCGCCCTCCCAGTGGATAGCGACGCGATCGCCGTTGCCGGCTTCGACATGACGGTCCACGCAGTTGTAGGTGACGTTGAGTTTGCCGTCAGTGAACCATTTGGCAAACGGCGCCGCCGACCAGTCCAAAACCTGGGAAAACGGTGTCGCCCAAGAAAGTCGGTTGGCCTGCTCGGCCCAGAACGTCAGCCGGTCCTGCTCGGCCTGTCGGTACAGGTCATCGCCGGCGTTGGCCTGCGCGACGAACTGTGTTGACGGTGCATACGACAACGGTGCTTCGGTGTGCGTCTCGGTCACGCGCATGAGCCTAGTCCGGTGACGATACGGCCACGAGAGGCCGTTGTGGGGGCACCCCCAGCCGCGAAGCGGCGAGGGGGCGAACCGGACAATGAGGCCGGGGCAGGTTGAGTAACTTTTGAGCGCCCGCACCCCGTGAGACCATTCGGTGGTGCGGTTGGGGCTACATGCGTTGGGTATCGCGGCGGGCGCACAGCGTGCCGTGATCGACGCGATCGCTGTCGCCGCAGAGCAACATGGGTTCGCCACATTGTGGTGCGGCGAGCATGTGGTGATGGTGGACCAATCCGTATCCCGTTACCCATATTCCGCCGACGGCAGGATCGCGGTTCCCGCGACCGCTGACTGGATTGATCCGTTGATCGGTCTGAGCTTCGCGGCGGCAGCGACCACGACGATCGGCCTGGCGACTGGTGTGCTGCTGCTTGCCGAACACAACCCCGTGGTAGTCGCCAAGCAGGTCGCCACCCTCGACCGGCTCAGCGCCGGTCGGTTCACCTTCGGTGTCGGCATCGGCTGGTCTCGGGAGGAATTCGATACTCTCGGCGTCCCCTTCGAACGGCGTGGGGCACGCACCGCCGAGTATGTTGCTGCGATGCGGACGCTGTGGCGTGACGACATCGCCTCATTCGCAGGTGAATTCGTCAATTTCGATCGCGTACGTCTCAATCCGAAGCCGGTGCGCGACCGCGGCATCCCGGTAATGGTGGGCGGCAACAGCGATGCGGCTCTGCGCCGGGTGGTGAATTGGGGAGACGGCTGGTACGGCTTCAACCTACGTGATGTTGCCGCGGTCGCGGAGCGGGTCGCGTTCATCCGAAGACTGTGCGGCGATACCGGACGCGATCCGGGCGAGCTGCAACTGGCCGTCGCGCTTGAACACCCGGCGCATACCGACGTCCCCGCGCTCAGTGAACTCGGAATCGACGAAGTGGTAATCGTCGCCTCGCCGCCTGGCAACGTCGCCTCGATACGGGGCTGGGTGGCCGACCTGGCCGCACAGATCACACCGGACTCGCCGGACCCTTGAACATTGACCGAAGCGCAAGGCCTTTAGGGTCGGCCTCATGTATCGGCTCTGCGCGGCAGCGGTCGGCATGCTGCTGGCTGCCGCGTCGCTGACCGGGTGTGGGGTGCCGACAGTCCGAACCGATGTGGTGATCGTCAATGCGGGCGAGCCGCAGAATCCGTTGATCCCGACCAATACCAACGACTCCAACGGCGGCAGGATCGTAGACCGACTGTTCGCCGGCCTGATGTCGTATGACGCCAAGGGCTCGCCGACGCTGGAGGTGGCGAGCGCGATCGAGACCACCGACGACGTCAACTACCGGATCACCTTGAAACCCGGCTGGACGTTCAGTGACGGCTCGCCGGTCACCGCGCACTCATTCGTCGACGCCTGGAATTACGGCGCGCTGTCCACCAATGCTCAACTGCAGCAGAGTTTTTTCAGCCCGATCGCCGGTTTCAACGAGGTCGCCGCACCGACCCCGACGGCCACCGCGATGTCCGGGCTCCAGGTGATCGATGACCATGAGTTCACCGTTCGGCTCAAGGGTCCGACGATCGACTTCACACTGCGGCTTGGGTTTTCGCCCTTCTACCCGTTGCCCGCCGCTGCGCTGAAAGACATGGCGGCGTTCGGGCAGCACCCTATCGGCAACGGCCCCTATCGGCTTGGCGACGAGCCGGGCAATCCGGCCTGGCAGCACAACGTCAAACTCGACCTGGTCACCAACCCCGGCTATCACGGCAACCGAGTGTCGCAGAACAAAGGGCTGCGGTTCGTCTTCTACGCCAACCTCGACACCGCTTATGCCGACTTGCTGTCGAGCAATCTCGATGTGCTGGATACGATCCCGCCCAGTGTGCTGCCCGCCTACCGACGAGATCTCGGCGATCGCGCGGTCACCGCGCCCGCGGCGGCGAACCAGACACTGGACACTCCGCTGCGGCTGCCGCACTTCTCCGGCGACGAGGGCCGGTTGCGCCGGCTCGCGCTGTCGGCCGCGATCAACCGCGACCAGATCTGTCGCAAGATCTTCTCCGGTGCACGAGCACCCGCGCGGGATTTCACCGCGAGTTCGCTGCCTGGATACGACCCAGGCATCGACGGCAACACCGCCCTGAACTTCGACCCGGATCGTGCGCGGCGGCTCTGGTCGCAGGCCGACGCGATCTCGAAATGGACTGGTCGGTATGCCATCGCCTACAACGCCGACGGTTCACATCAGGAATGGATCGACGCGGTGGCCAACAGCATCAAGAACACGCTGGGCATCGACGCCGTCGGCGCGCCTCAGCCCACCTTCGCCGGTTTTCGCACCCAGATCACCAGCCATACGATCGGCACCGCGTTCCGGGCCGGGTGGCAGGGCGACTTCCCGTCGATGCTGGAGTTTTTAGAACCGTTGTTCGTCACCGGCGCGGGTGCCGACGACGTCGGCTACTCCAATCCTCGGTTCGATGCCGCGATGGCCACCGCCGAAGCCGCGCCTGATCTGCCGCGGTCCTACCGGCTCGCCAACGACGCACAGCGAATTCTGTTGCAAGACATGCCGGTCGTACCGCTGTGGTACACCGTCGCGGTGGCAGGACGGTCACCGTCGGTCAGCCACGTCGCACTGACCTGGAACGGCCTGCCCGACTACGAACACATCATGAAGGCCTGAGATGACGTGGTACATCGCGCGGCGAATCGCGGCCATGATCCCGGTCTTCCTGGGGGCCACGCTGCTGATTTACGGCATGGTCTTCTTGCTGCCCGGCGACCCGATCGCGGCGCTGGGCGGTGATCGCCCGCTGAGCCCGGCGGTGGCCGCACAACTGCGCGCGCAATATCACCTCAACGACCCGTTCTGGTTGCAATACCTGCATTACCTCGGTGGCATCCTGCACGGCGACCTCGGCCACGCCTACTCCGGTTTACCGGTGACCAGCGTTCTGGCGCAGGCGTTTCCGGTGACGTTCAAGTTGGCAATTATCGCGCTGGTGGTGGAGGCGCTCTTCGGCGTCGGATTCGGGGTGATCGCCGGGCTGCGCCAGGGTGGGGTTTTCGACGGCGCCGTATTGATCGTCAGCCTGGTCATCATCGCGGTGCCGATCTTCGTACTGGGGTTCCTCGCGCAATTCGTCTTCGGGGTCCGGCTGGGTATCGCGGCGGTGACGGTGGGCGACCAGCCGACCTTCGCCCGCCTGCTATTGCCCGGAATCGTCTTGGGCGCCGTGTCATTCGCGTACGTGGTGCGGTTGACCCGCTCCGCGGTGGCCGACAACGCGCACGCCGACTACGTCCGCACCGCCACCGCCAAAGGGCTGTCGCGGCCGCGGGTGATCACGGTGCACATCCTGCGCAATTCGCTGATTCCCGTGGTGACTTTCCTGGGGGCAGACCTCGGCGCGCTGATGGGCGGCGCGATCGTCACCGAAGGCATCTTCAACGTCCACGGTGTCGGCGGCGTGCTCTACCAGGCCGTCACCCGTCAGGAAGCCCCGACCGTGGTGTCCATCGTGACGGTGCTCGTAGTCGTCTACCTCGTCACCAACCTGGCGGTGGACCTGCTGTACGCGGCGCTGGACCCCAGGATTCGCTATGGCTGAAACGGTTGCCGGCGTGGGATTTTGGCGCGATACCTGGCGCAGGCTGCGCCGCCGCCCGAAATTCATCATCAGCGCGGCGCTGATCGCATGTGTCGTCGTCGTTGCGGTGTTTCCGGCATTGTTCACCGGTGCCGATCCCGGATACGCCAACCCGGACCAGAGTCTGCTGGGGCCGTCGGTCGCGCATTGGTTCGGCACCGACCTGCAGGGCCACGACATCTACGCCCGCACCATCTACGGCGCACGTGCCTCGATCACCGTCGGTCTCGGTGCCACCCTGTTGGTGTTCATCATCGGAGGGGCGCTGGGAGCGGTGGCCGGGTTTTACGGCGGGTGGATCGACGCGGTGGTGTCCCGGATCGCCGACGTGTTCTTCGGTATCCCGTTGCTGCTGGCCGCCATCGTGCTGATGCAGGTCATGCATCACCGCACAGTATGGACGGTGATCGCCATCCTGGCGCTGTTCGGATGGCCGCAGATAGCCCGGATCGCCCGCGGCGCTGTGCTCGCGGTCCGCGGCAGCGATTATGTGTTGGCAGCGAAAGCACTGGGGCTGAGCAGGTTTGGGATACTAATACGGCACGTCCTGCCCAATTCCATTGGACCGGTGATCGCGGTCTCGACGATCGCGCTCGGCATGTTCATCGTCACCGAAGCCACGCTGTCCTACCTCGGTGTCGGGT
>NZ_JBAPRN010000831.1:0-2013 GCF_049281135.1 Mycobacterium sp.
GCAACACGGCCGTTTCCAAGAGCTGGGGCAGTCGGCTAGCAACGTTGCCGCCACCCCTGCTCCACGGCCCTGAGTTTCTCACGTCGCGCGCAACCTCCCAAATCAGCGCGCGTCGCGCTCTCGTTCAATCAAAGTACAAAGTTCTTTGGCTTGCGCAGCGCTGATGCCTGGGTAAGGGTAAGCGCCCCGTCGCCGGAGCCGGGATGGTTTCAAGCGCCGAGCTTGACCCTGCCTTTGCAGCCGCGCGGGCAGCTGCTGCTGCCCTACAAAAAAGGCTCTTCCGCAGGATCTGTGGGCGTGAGCGGCGGTTCTCGTGTAGGGCCGAGCGTGTGACGCGGTCGGGGACGCCGAGGCGTGGCGAGTGGAGGGTGCATCGTGCGAGAAGCCAGGTTGTTCAGGCCAAGGCGACCCACACGATGCAGATCGAATCTATCCTGCGGCGGCTCCACCCGCTGCCCGGTTTCGTTTACGAGAAGGTGCGCTGGGTGGGCAGCAGCAGACGCCCGTCGGTCTGGGTTCACGTGCGGCCACGCAAGGGCTCGCGTGGCAGGTGCTCGAATTGCTTCCGGAAGCGGCCCGGCTACGACACGCTCGACTCGCGCTTCTTCGCATTCGTGCCGCTATGGGGCCTGGCCGTCCACCTCGTCTATGCCATGCGCCGAGTGGACTGCCCTCGCTGCGGTGTCATCGTCGAGGCGGTGCCTTGGGCGGCGGGCAAGATGCAGACGACCCACGCGCTCGTCTGGTTTCTCGCGAGCTGGGCGAAGGTGCTGTCGTGGCGCGAGGTGGCCAAGCGCTTCCACTCGACCTGGGACACCGTCTTCCGGTGCGTCGAGCACACCGTTCGCTGGGGGCTGGCGCACCGCAACCTCGACGGAGTCGTCTCCATCGGCGTCGACGAATTCGCCTGGAAAAAGCGGCACAAGTACCTCACGCTCGTCTACCAGATCGACCACGGATGCAAGCGGCTGCTGCACGTGGCGCGTGACCGCACGGTCGGGTCCTTCAACACCTTCTTCGACATGCTGGGCGAAGAGCGTTCCAAGGCGATCGTGTTCGTCGCCAGCGACATGTGGCAGGCGTTCCGCAACGTCGTGAGCAAGCGCTGCTCGGCGGCCATCCACGTACTCGACCGCTTCCACGTCACCAAGCTCCTCAACGAGGCCGTAGACAAGGTGCGACGAGAGGAGGTGCGCAGCCTGCGAGCCGCCGGTCGCCCCGCGATGCTCACCAAGACGCGGTGGCTGCTGCTCAAGCGTCGAGAGAACATGTCCACCGACGAGCGGGGCCGCCTGCGCGAGCTACTGCGGATCAATCTCCGCTCGGTGCGTGCCTGCCTGCTCAAGGAACAGTTCCAGCACTTCTGGGACTACTCCTCCGGCCTGTGGGCGGAGAAGTTCCTGGCGCGATGGACGACCATGGCGATGCGCTCGCGCATGGATCCGTTCAAGAAGTTCGCCCGCACGCTACGCACCCATCGGCGCGAACTACTCGCCTGGTTTGCCGCTCGTGGCCTCTTCGCCCACGGCGCCACCGAGGGATTCAACAACAAGGCGCGAATCACGACACGAAAAGCATACGGCTTTCGCAGCTACGAGCACGCCGAAATCGCCCTGTACCACGCGCTCGGCGCGCTACCCGAGCCCGACTGGCTCGCCCACAGATTCTGCTGAGGAGGCTTTCTTGTTAGTATCGGCGCGAAGTCATGCGGGTCCGGGCGTTCGGCGTTGCCTGTTCGATCGCTCTCGCGGGGGCGCACGTAAGCTCGGCTGCCGTCGCAGCCACCTCGAAGTCGGTACCTTCGGGGGGGGGCATCGAGCCCGCAGCGGAGAGGATTCTATTGGATACCTCTGCTCGCCGTGGCCCTGCCCGAAGCGCCACGGCAGCAGGCGGCGAGTCGACGACCGCGGGGCGTCCGGCGATTCGCGGGCCAAAGATCCCTGAGGCGTTGAGGGCGCAGCTCCAGCCCGCCCTCGACGCGCGAGTCCAGGCGGACGTCGCGAAAAGCAAGGA
>NZ_JBAPRN010000832.1:0-2968 GCF_049281135.1 Mycobacterium sp.
GCATCGTCCAGGTGGAGGTGAATCGTCGTTCCATCTCGGCTGGCTGGACGCCTCGCACTCCGAAACGGCCGCCGGGAAGGAACGCGACGATCAGCAGTCGCGCGCCCGGCGCGGCGACGGCGCTGACTTCCCGGACGTAGGCGTCGCGGTCGCCGTCACTCATGTTGTGCAGGCAGCCGTTGTCGACGATCAATCCAAACGCCGCGCCGATGCCTTCCTGACTCAGCCGCGTGACGTCGGCGCGGACGAAGTCGACGGGCGCGTTGGTCGCGGCGGCCTTGGCTCGGGCCTTGTCGAGGGCCTGCGGTACGTAGTCGACGCCGGTGACTTTCCAGCCGTGCTGCGCCAGGTAGATCGACGAGTCTCCGGTGCCGCAGCCGAGATCGAGGGCTTTGCCTGCGGGCAGCTCTTCGACCAGGTCTTGCACATTCTTCGCGATCGGATGGCCGTCCCAAGGCGTGAAACCCAGCCGGTAGAACACTCGAAACAGTGTGTGCTTGGAGGACATGAGACCTACCGTAGTCGGCTAGTCACATCCGTCACTCGCTAGGTGAGCGCCGCCGCGATCCGGCGCCACTGCTCGCGTGGATAGGCTTTCGGGTCGCTCACCAACACCTGGATGCAGACGTGGTCGGCGCCGGCCGAACGATGCTCGGAGACCCTGCGCAGGATTGCGTCCTCGTCGCCCCACGCGATGATCGCGTTGAACAGGCGATCACTCACCTGCGCCAGATCGTCGTCGGAGAAGCCGGAGCGCAGCAGATTGTTGGCGTAATTCGGCAACGCCAAATACGAACGCAGCCAGTCGATTCCGATTGCGCGTGCTTCGTCGGCGCTGTCGGTGAGAATCACGGTCTGCTCTGGCAGCAGCCAGGGTCCATCGCCGAGAGTCCCACGGGCCGTTGCGGTGTGCTCGGGGGTGACGAGGTAGGGGTGTGCCCCAGCGGCACGTCTCGCGGACAGCGACAGCATTTTCGGACCGAGCGCGGCCAGCACCCGCCGGTCGGTGGGAACCGGTTGTGGCGTGGCATCCAACTCGTCCAAGAACGACGCCGTCGCGGCCAGCGGTTTGCGGTAGCGCCCGGGCGCACCGGCATCGATCAGCGGTGCGTGGCTGACCCCGATACCCAGCAGGAAGCGGTCGCCGTGGGCGGCGGTCAGTTCCGCGTACGACGCGGCGACGTCGCTCGGAGTATGCATCCAGAGATTCAGGATCCCGGTGGCGATCGTGGTCTGCTTGGTCGCGGCGAGCAGGTTGCCCACCGCGTCGAAGACCGCCCCCCCAACGTCGGGTATCCAGAGTGCCCGGAAGCCCAATTCGTCCAATTCCGCTGCAGCATCGGCGGATTCAGCGGGATTACCGTAGCGAAGCTGGCTACTCCAGATCCCGATACCGGTGAGATCCATTGACAGCGACTCCTCTCGTCTCAGATTTTTACATCGGGGTAATCGGGCGCTCGCATCGAGTCGTGCATCCGCACGCCCTTGGTGTTCAACTTCGCGATGGTCCTGGTGAACGGCGCGGGCAGCGACGACACCAACTGCGCACCACGGGTGACGGCCCATACCCCCGCGCTGGAGCCGGGAAGGAGGGTTTTGGCCGCACCTCGTGCGAAGACCCGACTACGACTGACCTTCTCGGCCATCTGCTGCTGGTAGGCCGCGAACGCGCGGAGATGATCGCCGCCAGCCTCGATGAGCTCGCCGGCCAACACGTACGCCCCGATGACCGCCAGGCTGGTGCTGCCACCCACCGCGGGCCCGGGGCAGTATCCGGCATCGCCGACGAGGGTAACTCGCCCCCGTGACCAGATATCCAGTGAGAGCTGGCTGATCGAGTCGAAATAGAAGGTGGGCGCGTGGTCGACTTCGGCCAGCCAGCCGTCTGCCTGCGCAGCCAACCCGGCGAGCGCGTCGCGCAGTAACTCCTTCTGCCGCACTGTGTCCCGGTAGTGATAGTCCAGCTCGGTCTTGCTCCGGAACATGAAAAGCGCGCGGGCGTCGTCAAGATGCTGCGCGGTGTAGATGCCTGCCATCCGCCCAACGCCGGCGTGAACGATCATTTCGCCCTCGGGTGCAAACGATTTCGGTACCGACACCACCGCGAGGTATCCACCGATGAACCGGGTGAGCCCCGCCTCCTCACCGAACACCAGACGCCGGACATTCGAGTGCAGCCCGTCGGCCCCGACGATGACGTCGAACGTGCGCGTCGCCGCATGTTCGAATGTCACCTCGCCGTCGGGCGAGATGGCCGTGATCGAGTCGCCGAACACATACTCGATGTGCTCGCGGCCGGCGTCGTAATAGACCTCGCTGAGGTCGTCGCGCATGATCTCGACGTGCTGGTCGGATGCCGCACCGACGATCTTGGTGAGGTCGACCCGCGCCGGGTGACTCCTGCCCTCGCGGTACAGCGTGAGCCGGTCGGTTCCGGTGGCAAGCGATTCGATGCGCGGCAGGACGCCCATCTTCGCCGAAATCTTCATCGACGGACGGAACAAGTCGACAGCATGGCCGCCGGTCTTACGCAACGTCGGTGCGCGCTCGACGACGGTGACGTCGAAACCGCCGCGTGCGAGCCAATACGCCAGCACGGGTCCGGCGATGCTGGCACCCGAGATGAGGATCCGCATCAGACCTCCCTACGGCCTGCCCGTCTTGTATCTTCGTCGGGCTAGAGTCCGAGGTTATGCGATTCGGATTTTTCATCCCGCAGGGCTGGCGGTTGGATTTGGTCGGCATCGACGTCGACCAGCACTGGCCGGTCATGCGCGACCTGGCTGCCTACGCCGACGATAGTGCCTGGGACTCGGTATGGGTCTACGACCACTTCCACACCGTGCCGATGCCGACCGACGAGGCCACCCACGAGGCGTGGTCGCTGATGTCGGCATACGCGGCAACGACGTCGCGGATCAAACTCGGCCAGATGTGCACGGCGATGAGCTACCGCAATCCGGTCTAC
>NZ_JBAPRN010000833.1:0-6151 GCF_049281135.1 Mycobacterium sp.
GATGAAAGAGAGTCTCGTTGCCGGCGACGCCAAGCTCGAAAACGGCTGGACGTTTACCACCAAGACCGGTCTCTACGGAACGAACTACCTGCAGCGCGCGCTGATCACCTGGTTCGGCCTTGGTGCCAATCGTCCGCAGGACGCCGTGTATCCGACCTCCGAAGGCCCTGAGCTGATCACGAAATATAACGGCGCAAATAAATACGTGATGCACTTCGACAAAGGCCAGCTTCCGCCGGTCGACGGCTTCTGGTCGCTGACCATGTACAACGGCGACTACTACTTCGTCGACAACCCGCTGAACCGCTACACGCTGAGCCCGCGCGACAAGCTGGCGACCAATCCCGACGGATCGACCGACCTCTACATCCAGGCAGACTCCCCCGGGCCGGACAAAGAATCCAATTGGCTTCCGGCGCCCAAGGATCGATTCAACCTCATGCTGCGGCTGTACTGGCCTAACGAGAAAAAGCCGTCGATTCTGGACGGGACGTGGCACATCCCACCCGTCAAAGCAGTCCCGTAACTACGCCCGCTGCGCGAACACGAACTCGTTGCCCGGCACCATGTCCTTGACCGCTGGTGCAGGACTGCGCCCGAAGCCGGCCATCAGATCGGCACCGGGCGTCACCGTCACATCCCAGCCGTGCCGGGCGAACCAATCGCCCACCGGTTCGCGCTCTTCGAAGTACCACAGCTCGTCGGTCCGGGGGATATCGCGATCCGGGTCCGCCTTGGCCATCAACTCGCGCAGTCGCTCCATCCGCCCGCGGCGCTTGGCACGCACCTCGGGGTCGAGGAACGTCGGCCCGAGCGCCTCCACCGCGACCCGGCTGCCCGGGGCGGTGAGCCCGTCGATGCGCTCGAACAGCAGATCCTGCGCCGCGGCCGGAAGGTAGGGCATCAGGCCTTCGGCCGACCAGACGCTCGGCTGCGATGGGTCGAAACCAGCCTCCTGCAACGCTTTCGGCCAGTCGTGGCGCAGGTCCACCGCGACCTCGATCCGGTTCGCAGCCGGCTGCGACCCGTGCTCGGTCAAGGTCGACAGCTTGAAGTCCAGCACCCGGTCTTGGTCCAGCTCGTAGACCGTGACGCCGGCCGGCCACGGCAACCGCCAGGACCGCGCGTCCAGGCCCGCCGCCAGGATCACCGCCTGACGAATGCCGGACTTGGTGGCGGTGAGAAAGAGCGAGTCGAAAAACTTGGTCCGCGAGGCCATGTAGCTGACCATCGCCTGTCTCTGCTGCGGCAACTCGGGTTCGGCTTCGAGGATCTCCGGCGGCAGATCGGGACCGCCGTGCCAATTCCATATTCCGTCGCCGGCGGCGTCGAGGAACACCCGCGCGAACGGGTCCTGAATCAGCGGATCATCGCTCTCGGTTTCCGCCGCGCGCGCCGACGCCACGCCCAGCGCGGTCGCCCCCACGCTCTCGGTGATTTCCCAGGTGTCGTTGTCAGTTCTCGCCATAACTCGAACGTACGTGAGGCGGCTTGGTGCCAGCTGTGCGTCGTGGCGGCCTCGAGTGATATCGCATGTGTCCTCGTTTTCAAACCACTTGTCATGGTCGGACACTGATGCACGCGTGACTGCTGTGACTCCCCACAGGGCCTGGTCAGCCATAAAGGCCCGGCAATCCGGCTCCCTGCGCAGGTCTCCGGTTATGTTGTCCGCGAGCCGCCGATAGCCGCGGGCCGAGGCCGAGCCGAAAGATCGTCAAAAAGATGCACGTCGACGGGCGCGAAGTCACCGTTTCCGGTAACTTGCTGCAACCCTTGACTCGGCGTACCAACGACATGCTGCGGGTCGCGCTGTCGGCGGCGCTGCTGGCGATCGTGATCACCAGTTCGCTGGTCACTCGCACGCGCTGGGACGAGCTGGAGAAATCCATCTCCCGCATCGTCGGGGTGCTGACGCCGACCCAGTCCGACGTGGTCTACCTGGTCTACGGCCTCGCGGTGCTGGCGTTGCCGTTCATGATTCTGATCGGCCTGATCCTGGCCCGGCAATGGCGACTGCTCATCCCCTACGCCGCGGCCGCATTGATATCGGTGCTGGCCCTGTCGATCACCGGCACGGGCCTGGCCGCGCCACGTTGGCATTTCGACCTGTCCGACCGGTTGCGCACTGTGCTGTCCCAATTCCTCGACGACCCGCGCTGGATCGGGATGCTGGCCGCGGTGCTCACCGTGTCCGGTCCGTGGCTGCCGGCCCGCTGGCGGCACTGGTGGTGGACGCTGCTGCTGGCGTTCATCCCGATCCACCTGGTGGTCAGCTCTATCGTGCCGGCCCGCTCGCTGCTCGGCATTGCGGTCGGATGGTTCGTCGGCGCCTTGGTAATCCTGGTCAGCGGCACTCCCGCTCTCGAGGTGCCGCTGGACTCCGCGGTGCGCGCGATGGCCAAACGCGGGTTCGAGGTGACCGGGCTGCGGGTGGTCCGCCCCGCCGGATCGGGGCCGCTGGTGCTTTCTGCGGTCACCGAGGATCCGGAGGAGAACGCCGTCGTCGAGATGTATGGACCGCATCAGCGCAGCGGCGGCGCGTTGCGGCAGGCCTGGCGGATCCTGCAGCTGCGCGAGAACGAGACCGCTCCGCTGCAGGCGTCGATGCGCCGCGCCGTCGAGCATCGCGCGCTGATGGCCATCGCGATCGGCGAGCTCGGCATCGCCAACACCGAAACGATCGCCGTCGGCACCCTCGATCGAGGCTGGACGATGTACGCGCACAAGCGCATTCGCGGCGAGCCGCTGAAGAAATGCCACGCCTCCACACCGGTGGCCGAAGTATGGGAATCGCTGCACAAGCTGCAGGACCACCAGATCGCCCACGGCGATCTGGTCGACCGAGAGATCACCGTCAGCCACGGCGCCGTGTTCTTCGGCGGATTCCATAGCGCGGAATACGGCGCCACCGACAACCAACTTCAGGCCGACATCGCGCAATTGCTGGTGACGACGTCGGCGCTGTACGGCGCCGACGAGGCAGTCGCCGCCGCGATTGGCGTGCTCGGCAAAGACACCGTGCTGACCGCATCCCGCCGGCTCACCAGAACCGGTGTGCCGAGACACATCCGGGACTCGGTCAACGACGCCAAGGGCGTCATCTCGCGCAGCCGCGCGGCGGTGATGCGCCAGACCGATACCGAGAAGATCCAACCCGAAGCGGTCACCCGGTTCAGCCGCAGCCAACTCGTCCAGCTGCTGTTGCTGGGCGCGCTCGTGTACGTCGCGTATCCGTTCATCAGCACGGTGCCGACGTTCTTCAACGCGCTGGGCAAAGCCAATTGGTGGTGGGCGCTGCTGGGCCTGGCGATCTCGGCGTCGACGTATGTCGGGGCCGCGGCCGCGCTATGGGCCAGCGCCGACGAGTCGGTGAATTTCTGGCGCCTGTCCATCGCGCAGGTGGCCAACACTTTTGCCGCGACCACGACGCCGGCCGGCGTCGGCGGGCTCGCGCTCAGCACCCGGATCCTGCAGAAGAGCGGCCTGAGCACGACGCGCGCCACCACCGCGGTGGCGCTGCAGCAGTCGATGCAGGTGATCATGCACGTCGTGTTGCTGATCTTCTTCAGCACCGCCGCGGGGGCGGGAACCGATCTGTCCCACTTCGTTCCGAAGTCGACCATGTTGTACCTGATCGCCGGTGTGGCGCTGGGCATCGTCGGAATCTTCCTGTTGGTGCCCAACTTACGACGCTGGCTATCGACGTCGGTGACTCCCAGGCTCAAGGAGGTCATCACCGACATCATCGAGGTGGCCCGCGAACCCAAGCGGATGTCGTTGATCGTCTTGGGTTGCACCGGAACGACTCTGGGTGCGGCGTTGGCGTTGTGGACCAGCGTCGAGGCATTCGGCGGCCATGCATCGTTCGTCACCGTCACCGTGGTGACGATGGTCGGTGGAACGCTGGCGTCGGCCGCCCCCACTCCCGGCGGCGTCGGCGCGGTCGAAGCCGCGCTGATCGGTGGGCTGGCCGCCTTCGGCGTCCCCGCCGCCGTCAGCGTGCCCTCGGTGCTGCTCTATCGGGTGCTGACCTGCTGGTTGCCGGTGTTCATCGGCTGGCCGGTGATGCAGTGGCTGACCCGCAATGACATGGTCTAACGACCCGCGAAGTCGCCGACGGCGATCACCATGTTGCGAGCCCAGGCGATTGCGAAGCCGACCGCAGTGAAAGTGCAGTCCAGGATGGCCGCTCGGTGTGGAGGACTCTGCATCCACCATTCGAGCGCGGCGCTCGGATTCGCGTGCGATCCGCTGCCCCAGTAGATGATCTCGCTTACATTGCCAGGCCTGATGTAGCCCGCGGCGAGGATCCGTGCTCGCGGTGACGAACCGTCCGAACCGATGTGGCCGCCCTCGACACCGTTCATCGCCAAGTCGTCGGCGTGCCGCTGCGCCGCTGCTGTCAAAAGCGGGTCGTCACCGATCACCCCGCATGACTGCCGAAGGTCGCTGACGCCGCTATAGATTGCGGCCCTGAAATCGTCTGCGCGCGCAGGAAAACCAGCAACGGCACCGACAGGCATTGTGAACACGGTACAGACCGACAATACGGCGATGATCTTGACTTTCATCGTCATGGCACCCCCCTACCACACGCCGTTATGCTGTTGTAGCAAACAAATGCTATCCACTTCCGGCCATAAATGGGCGAGAATCGCGAATCCCGGCTCCCCGGTGTCGTTGCTCACACGATGATCGGAATTCCCAGCTCGTGAGCTAGTCTTGAGCAACGTTGGCATATCAACCAGCCAATACGTCGTGGAATGCTCCGACAATAAATTCCAAGCTTTTTCGCGGCGATCGATTTTGCCCTCCGGCAATCTCGCCACCTTGTGCTGATCGTCTGAGGACGCGGGCACACCCTGATGCCTGAAAGGCACCACACCACAATGACTTCCAATAGTTCGTTCGCTGACCTCGGCGTGCCCGCGCGGCTGATCAGCAATCTGTCCGCGCGCGGGATCACCGACCCATTTCCCATCCAGGTGAGCACCCTGCCCGACACCCTGGCCGGCCTCGACGTGCTCGGCCGCGGTAAGACCGGCAGCGGCAAGACACTGGCCTTCTCCATCCCGTTGGTCACCCGCCTCGCGGACGCCAAGCGGCGGCCCGGCCACCCAACCGGCCTGGTGCTGGCACCCACCCGGGAGCTCGCCACCCAGATCACCGCAGCCATGGAGCCGCTGGCCGCAAGCTACGGCCTGAAGGTCACCACGATCTTCGGTGGGGTGTCGCAATCCCGCCAGGAGTCCGCGCTCAGGAGCGGCGTCGACATCGTCGTCGCCTGCCCGGGCCGGCTGGAGGACCTGATGCGCCAACGGGTGATCAGCCTCGACGCCGTCGACATCACCGTGCTCGACGAAGCCGACCACATGGCCGACCTCGGATTCCTGCCGGGGGTCACGCGCATCCTGGCCGCCACGCCGTCGAACGGTCAGCGACTGCTGTTCTCCGCCACCCTGGACAACGGCGTCGACAAGCTGGTCAAGCGGTTCCTGCGCAACCACGTCATGCACTCCGTCGACGAGGTCAACTCGCACGTCGCGGAGATGACCCACCACGTCTTCCACGTCGGCAGCGCCGGCGCGAAGGCGGAGTTGGTGCACCGGTTGGCTTCCGGCACCGGTCGCCGAATTCTGTTCATGCGCACCAAACACCAGGCCCGTAAGCTGGCCCGCCAGCTCACCGACGCCGGGGTGCCGTCAGTTGACTTGCACGGCAACCTCTCTCAGCCGGCCCGCGACCGCAACCTGGCCGCCTTCTCGTCCGGCGAGGCCCGCGTGCTGGTGGCTACCGACATCGCTGCCCGTGGTGTGCACGTCGATGACGTGCAGCTGGTTGTCCACGTCGACCCGCCCGCCGAGCACAAGGCATACCTGCACCGCTCCGGGCGTACCGCACGCGCAGGCAGCGCCGGCGACGTCGTGACCGTGGTGCTGCCCGAACAGCGCAGGGACACTTCGGCACTCATGCGTAGAGCCGGTATCTCGGTCGCCCCGCAGCAGGTCACCGCGGCGTCGGAGCCGGTCATGGACCTGGTCGGCGAGATCGCGCCCTACCAGGCTCCGGCCCCCAAAACCGCACATGTCCAGCCCGACCAGCGGTCTCAGCCGCGTCGGCGTCCGAACCGCGGCGGCGAGCGCGCCAAGGC
>NZ_JBAPRN010000834.1:0-15372 GCF_049281135.1 Mycobacterium sp.
GGAATGGCCGCCGTGCAGTTGGCCCGGCACCTCGGACTGGAAGTGTTCGCTACCGCGAGCCGTGGTAAATGGGACACGTTGCGGGCAATGGGCTTTGACGACGACCACATCAGCGATTCGCGCACGCTGGAGTTTGAAGACAAGTTTCGTGCGATCGTCGGCGAGCGCGGCATGAACGTGGTGTTGGACTCGCTGGCCGGTGAGTTCGTCGACGCGTCACTGCGACTGGTTGCTCCCGGCGGGGTCTTCCTCGAGATGGGTAAGACCGACATCCGTGACCCCGGAAAGATCGCCGAGGAATATCCCGGTGTGCGCTACCGCGCCTTCGACCTCTTCGAGCCCGGCCGCAACCGCATGCACCAATACATGCTTGATCTTGCCGAGCTTTTCGACGCCGGCGTGTTGCGCCCGCTGCCGGTGACAGCCTTCGACGTGCGCCGTGCACCCGCGGCATTGCGGTATCTGAGTCAGGCTCGCCACACCGGCAAGGTCGTGCTGTCGATGCCGGATGCCTGGACGCAGGGAACCGTGGTGATCACCGGCGGTACCGGCATGGCGGGTTCGGCGCTGGCGCGCCACCTGGTCGCCAATCACGATGCGCGGCACTTGTTATTGATCAGTCGATGCGGCCCGGATTCGGCCGGTGCTGCGGAGTTGGTCGCGGAGCTGTCGGCTGCCGGCGCCGAGGTGAAGGTGGTCGCCTGCGATGCGGCCGATCGTGCGGCCCTGGCCAAGGTGATCGCGGACATTCCCGTGCAGCATCCGTTGTCCGCGGTGATCCATGCCGCGGGTGTGCTCGACGATGCGGTGGTGACGTCGTTGACGCCGGAGCGGGTCGACGCGGTGTTGCGGGCCAAGGTGGACGCGGCCTGGAATCTGCATGAGCTGACCCAAGATTCGAATGTGTCGGCGTTCGTGCTGTTCTCCTCGATGGCCGGCCTGGTGGGATCGTCGGGCCAAGCCAACTACGCGGCGGCCAACAGCTTCCTCGACGCGCTGGCCGCTCACCGTCGCGCACATGGTCTGCCGGCGATGTCGCTTGGCTGGGGTTTATGGGACCAAGCCAGCGAGATGACCGGCGGGCTCGACGACGCCGGCCGGGCCCGGCTGGCGCGCACCGGCGTGAAGGCGCTGTCGTCGGTGGACGCGCTACAGCTGTTCGACACCGCGATGGTCGTCGACGAGCCGTTTCTGCTGCCCGCCCACATCGACACGACCGCCCTGCGGGCCAACGCCGCCGTGGTGCCACCGATGTTCGTCGATCTGATCAATGCGCCCGCGCGTCGGCGGGTCGACGACTCGCTGGCCGCCAGCAAGTCCAAGTCGGCTCTGGCGCAACGTATCCACGGCCTACCCGAAGCCCAGCAGGACGCGGTGCTGCTGGAGCTGGTGCGCTCGCACATCGCGACCGTGCTGGGCAATACCACTCCGGAGGCCATTGATCCGGACAAGGCATTCCAGGAGTTGGGCTTTGACTCGCTGACCGCCGTCGAGATGCGCAACCGGCTCAAAGCAGCCACCGGGCTGGCGCTTTCACCGACGTTGATCTTCGACTACCCGACACCGAGCCGGCTGGCCTCGTATTTCCGGACCGAACTCGCGGGCGTGCCGCAGGAAGTCAAGAACGTCCCCGCGATGCGGATCACCGGCGACGATCAGATCGCGATCGTCGGTATGGCCTGCCGTTATCCGGGCGGAGTCAACTCCCCGGAAGACCTCTGGGACATGGTGATCGAAGGCCGCGACGTTGTCACCGAATTCCCCGCTGACCGAGGCTGGGATCTGGCCAACCTGTACAACCCCGACCCGGACGTTCCCGGCTCCTGCTACACGCGTATTGGCGGCTTCGTCGAAGGCGTCGCGGACTTCGACCCGGCATTCTTCGGAATCGGCCCCTCAGAAGCGCTGGCGATGGATCCGCAGCAGCGGATGTTTCTCGAGCTGACCTGGGAAGCGTTGGAGCGGGCCGGTATTGACCCGACCATGCTGGGAGGCAGCGCCACCGGCGTGTTCGCCGGGGTCTATGCCCAGGGCTACGGCATGGGTGCCGCGCAAGCCGCGGAGGGCTTCCGACTCACCGGACAGTCGTCGAGCGTGGCGTCCGGACGGGTGTCGTACGTGTTGGGGCTGGAGGGCCCGGCGGTGTCGGTGGATACCGCGTGCTCGTCGTCGTTGGTCGCGCTACACATGGCCGCTCAGTCGTTGCGGTCGGGGGAGTGCGATCTGGCGCTGGCCGGTGGGGTCACCGTCAACTCCACACCCGACATCTTCGTAGAATTCAGCCGCATGCGCGGGCTGTCCACCGATGGGCGCTGCAAAGCGTTCGCCGGGGCCGCCGACGGCACCGGATTCTCCGAGGGCGGCGGGATGCTGGTGGTGGAGCGGCTTTCCGACGCGCGACGTCTGGGGCACCCGGTGTTGGCGGTCGTGAGCGGTTCGGCGATCAACCAGGACGGCGCGTCCAATGGCTTGACCGCACCCAACGGTCCCTCTCAGCAGCGAGTGGTCCGTTCGGCATTGGCCAGCGCGGGACTGACCGGCACGGACGTCGAGGTGGTCGAAGGCCACGGCACGGGCACCACGCTGGGTGATCCGATTGAAGCCCAGGCGATTTTGGCGACCTACGGTCAGGATCGGCAGACGCCACTGTGGTTGGGGTCGATCAAGTCGAACATGGGCCACACCCAGGCCGCCGCAGGGGTGGCGGGTGTGATGAAGATGATCTTGGCGATGCGCCACGAGGTGCTGCCCACCACGTTGCACGTGGATGCGCCCAGCCCGCACGTGGATTGGTCGATGGGGTCTGTGCAACTGCTGACCGATCAGCAGCCTTGGCCGGCGAATGGTCGGGCGCGCCGGGCGGGGGTGTCGTCGTTCGGCATCAGCGGGACCAACGCGCACGTCATCATCGAAGCGGTCCCGCCGGTCGAGCCCGCCGCTGAAACCACGCCGATTTCGCCGCCGGCGGTCATCCCGTGGGCGGTGTCGGCGAAGTCGACCGCGGCGCTGGAGTCGCAGGCCTCGCGGCTGGCCGGATTCGTCGGTCCCCGTATCGAATTGGGGCCCGCCGACGTGGCCTGGTCGCTCGCGGGTCGTACCGCGTTCGAGCATCGTGCTGTGGTACTCGGCGATGGCCGCGACCCGTTGCTGACCGGTCTGGCTGAGTTGGCCGGCGGTCAACCGGGGCCATCGGTGATCACCGGGACCGGGCTGACCGGCAAAACCGCGTTCGTCTTCCCCGGCCAAGGCTCGCAATGGCTCGGCATGGGCATGGGCTTACACGCCACCTATCCCGTCTTCGCCGAAGCATTCAACACCGCGGTCGGAGAGCTGGATCGCCACCTGTTACGTCCGCTGCGCGAAGTGGTGTGGGGCCACGACGAAAGCCTTTTGAAAACAACAGAATTCGCTCAGCCGGCACTGTTCGCCGTCGAGGTCGCGCTGTACCGCCTGCTGGAGTCCTGGGGAGTGCGGCCCGACTTCGTGATGGGCCACTCGGTCGGCGAGTTGACCGCGGCGCACGTCGCCGGCGCCCTGTCGCTGGAGAACGCCGCGTTGCTGGTGGTCGCGCGGGGCCGTTTCATGCAGGCGTTGCCATCCGGCGGCGCCATGGTCGCGCTGCAGGCCACCGAGGACGAAGTGCGCCCGCTGCTGACCGACAACGTCGGTATCGCCGCGGTCAACGGTCCGTCGTCAGTGGTGGTGTCCGGAGACGAGCACGCGGTGACCGCCATCGCGGACCAATTGCACGCCCAAGGCCGGCGAGTCCATCGACTGGCGGTCTCGCACGCCTTCCACTCGCCGTTGATGGAACCCATGATCGGCGAATTCAAAGCTGCGGTGCGCGAGCTGGCCGTGCACCCGGTCACCATTCCGGTCATCTCCAATGTGACCGGAGAGTTGGCCGGAGATGACTTCGCCACGGCCGACTACTGGACCCGCCACATCCGGGCCGCGGTCCGGTTCGCTGACAGCATCCGGCACGCGAATGCGGCCGGCGCCACCCGATTCATCGAAGTGGGGCCCGGCGGCGGCCTGACCTCGTCGATCGAGGAATCACTGGTCGAGGCCGACGTGGTGTCCGTGCCGTTGTTGCGCAAAGACCGTCCCGAACCGAACAGCCTGATGACCGGTGTGGCACAGGCCTTCGTATCCGGCGTCGGCGTCGATTGGCGTGCCACGCTGCCCGGCGCCTCGTTTGTCGAGCTGCCGACGTATGCCTTTGAGCGGCGCCGCTTCTGGCTGTCCGCCGATGAGACCACGGTCGACGCCGCGGGTCTGGGTTTGGCGGCCAGCGAGCACGCACTGCTGGGTGCGGTGGTGGAGCTGCCCAGCTCGGGTGACGTATTGCTGACCGGCCGGCTTTCCTCGGCGGCGCAGGGCTGGCTGGCCGATCACGCCGTCGGCGGCGTGGTCATCTTCCCGGGTTCGGGCTTTGTCGAGCTGGCGATCCGCGCCGGCGACGAGGTCGGCTGCCCAGTCGTCGATGAACTGATGTTGGCTGCGCCGTTGGTGATTCCGGCAACCGGGTCGGTGTCGATGCAAGTCGTTGTCGGTGGCGCCGACGAATCCGGCAACCGCGCAGTGTCGATATATGCACGCGGCGATGCGCATTCGGGCTGGACTCTGCACGCGGAAGGTGTCGTGCGACCCGGCGCCGCCGACGCGGGCGCTGAGATGTCCAGTTGGCCACCAGTGGGTGCGACACCGGTCGACATCGACGGCCTGTATGACCGGTTGGCTGCGCGCGGATACGGATACGGTCCGGCCTTCCAGGGTTTGACCGCGATGTGGCGCCGCGGCGACGACATCTACGCCGACGTGTCCCTGCCTGATGACGCCGGTGTGTCACCGGCCGGCTTCGGGGTGCATCCCGCGGTGCTGGACGCTGCCCTGCACGCCGTGATCGTGGCCGGCGAGGCCGACCATGACAGCAAAAACGGTGTCCTGGTGCCGTTCTCGTGGCAAGGCGTGTCACTGCACGCGGCGGGGGCGTCGTCGGTGCGGGCGCACATTACGCCCTCGGGTCCGTCATCGGTGTCGGTGGAGCTGTTCGACGCGCTGGGGTTGCCGGTGCTGTCGGTGGCTTCGATGGTCGCCCGCCCGGTGTCGCGACAGCAGTTGATGGCCGCGGTGTCGGGCTCGGGCCCGGACCGGATCTTCGAAGTCGTCTGGTCACCCGCGGCACCCGGATCGCACGCCGAGACACCGTCGTACGACGTCTTCGAATCCCAGCACGCCGACGACGACCCGCTGGCCTCGACCTACGCCCGCACCCACGACGCCTTGGCCGCGCTGCAAGCCTGGCTCTCCGAGAACGAATCCGGAATGCTGCTGGTGTCGACCCGCGGTGCGGTCGGATTGCCGGGGGAGGACGTCACCGATCTGGCCGGTGCCGCGGTGTGGGGACTGGTGCGCGCGGCCCAGACCGAGCATCCCGGCCGCATCGTGCTGGTGGATTCCGATGCGCCGCTGAGCGATACGACGATCGAGGCGCTACTGGCAGTCGGCGAGCCACAGGCCCTGGTTCGCAAGGAAACGGTGTACACGGGTCGCGTGCACGGCAGTCGAGCGGTGGATGCGCTGTTGGTCCCCCCGGCTGACGAGGCCTGGCGACTGGGCATGTCCAGCAAGGGCACATTCGAGAACCTGGTCCTCGAGCCCATCCCGGACGCCGACGCAATGCTGCAGCCCGGCCAGGTTCGGGTCGCGGTTCGCACCATGCCGGCCAACTTCCGCGACGTCATGATCGCCCTTGGTCTGTACCCCGACGAGGACGCCGTCATGGGCGTCGAGGCGTCCGGCGTTGTGATCGAAACTGCCCCCGATGTCCGTCGTTTCGCCGTCGGTGACCGGGTGACCGGACTGTTCCCCGAAGGCACCGGCAGCATCTCGATCACCGACGCTCGCCTGCTGATGGAGATTCCGGCCGGCTGGTCGTATGCCGAAGCCGCCACGGCGCCGGTCGTTTTCACGACGGCCTACTACGCGCTGACTGCCTTGGCCGACGTCAAGCCGGGTCGGCGAATCCTGGTGCACGCCGGCGCCGGTGGCGTGGGTATGGCTGCGGTGCAGTTGGCACGGCACTTCGGGCTGGAGGTGTTCGCCACTGCCAGTCGCGGCAAGTGGGACACGTTGCGGGCGATGGGCTTTGACGACGACCACATCGGTGATTCCCGCACGCTGGACTTCGAGGACAAATTCCGTGCGGTGACCGCCGGTCGCGGCGTGGATGTGGTGTTGGACTCGCTGGCCGGTGAGTTCGTCGACGCCTCACTGCGACTAGTCGTTCCCGGCGGAGTCTTCCTGGAGATGGGTAAGACCGACATCCGCGACCCCGGAAAGATCGCCGAGGAATATCCCGGTGTGCGCTACCGCGCCTTCGACCTGTTCGAGGCGGGGCCCGAACACATCGAGCGCATGCTCGCCGAACTGTTCGCGATGTTCGACGACACCACACTGCGGCCACTGCCGGTCACCGCCTTCGACGTGCGGCGCGCACCCGCGGCGCTGCGGTATCTGAGTCAGGCCCGTCATACCGGCAAGGTCGTCTTGACGATGCCGGATGCCTGGGCATGGGGCACCGTGGTGATCACCGGTGGCACCGGTATGGCGGGGTCGGCGCTGGCCCGCCACGTCGTCGCCAATCACGGGGTTCGCAACCTGGTGCTGATCGGCCGGCGTGGCCCGGATGCGCCGGGTGCCAGGGAATTAGCCGCGGAGTTGACCGCTACCGGGGCCGAGGTCTCGCTGGTCGCCTGTGATGCGGCGGATCGTGCGGCGCTGGCCAAGGTGCTGGCCGACATTCCGGTGCAGCATCCGTTGTCGGCGGTGATCCACACCGCAGGTGTGCTCGACGATGCGGTGGTGACGTCGTTGACGCCGGAGCGGGTCGACGCGGTCTTGCGGGCTAAAGTGGACACTGCCTGGAACCTGCATGAGCTGACCAAGGATTCGAATCTGTCGGCGTTCGTGCTGTTTTCGTCGATGGCCGGTCTGGTGGGATCGTCGGGCCAGGCGAACTATGCCGCCGCCAACAGCTTCTTGGACGGCTTGGCGGTGCACCGCCGTAGCCACGGCCTGCCGGCGATCTCGCTGGGCTGGGGTCTGTGGGACCAGGCCAGCAGCATGACCGGTGGACTGGACGCCGTGGACTTCGCACGGTTCGCCCGCGACGGCATCACGGCGATGTCCTCCACCCAGGCCCTGCAACTGCTCGACACCGCGATGGTGATTGACGAGCCGTTCCTGGTGCCCGCGCACATCGACACCGTGGCGCTGCGGGCGAAGTTCGACGGCGGCACCCTGCCGCCGATGTTCGTCGATCTGATCAACGCGACCGCACGGCGTCAGGTCGACGACTCGTTGGCCGCGGCAAAGTCGAAGTCGGTGCTGCTGCAACGCCTCCAAGGTCTGCCGGACGACGAGCAGCAGGAGATTCTGCTGGACCTGGTGCGCTCGCACATCGCGACCGTGCTGGGCAATACCACCGCGGAGGCGATCGACCCGGACAAGGCGTTCCAGGAGTTGGGTTTCGACTCGCTGACTGCCGTCGAAATGCGCAACCGGCTCAAATCCGCCACCGGGCTGCCGCTGTCGCCGACCCTGATCTTCGACTACCCGAACTCGGCGGCGCTCGCGGGTTACTTCCACCAGGAGTTGGTCGGCGCGTCGGCCGAGGCCGCGCCCAAAGCCGCACCCGGCGAGGAGGAGATCCAGCGGGTGGTGGCGTCCATTCCGGTCAGACGACTCAGGCAGGCTGGGGTCTTGGAACTGCTGCTCGGCCTGGCCAACGAGCCCGAGGGTGACGACGCGGATATGAACAGGGAAAAAGACCTCGCGACAATGGATCTCGACGACCTGGTCAATGCCGCGTTCCTCGACGACGACGACTAGTCAGATGAGGTGTGAGGTTCGCCCGTGAGGATCGCCGTCACCGGGGCCAGCGGAGTGATCGGTCGCGGCGTGGTCCTGCGGCTGCTCAGCGCCGGGCACGACGTCGTTGGCCTGGCCCGTCATCGGCCCGAAAGCTGGCCCAGCGAGGCCGCGTTCGTGCACGGCGACATCCGCGACGCCGCCACGGTACGACGAGCGGTAGCGGGCGCGGAGGTCGTTGTGCACTGCGCCTGGGCGGTCAACCCGAGCTCTGATCAACCCGTCGACCGCGAAATCAACATCGGCGGGACAGCCAACGTCGCTGATGCCGTGGCGCGCAGCGGTACCCGCCGGATCGTGTTCGCATCGTCGGCACACGTCTACGGCCCGGACCGGGACGCCGCCGCACCTTTGACGGAAGCCGACCAGCTGCGACCGGGTTCGGTGCACGGGCACGACAAGGCCCGCGCCGAAGAGATGGTCGCCGCGTGTGGTGCCGAGTGGGTGGCGATCCGGAGTGCGGCGATCCTCGGCCGGGGCGTGGACAACTGGGTGCGAAAAGCATTGTCGTCGGCGTTCTTCCCCGATACGGGCGGCTCGGCGCGTCGCACCGTGCAGGTCGTGCACAGCGACGACGCGCATCGGGTATTCGTGCGCGCGGCAATCGATCCGGGCATCGGCAGTGGGCCGGTGAACCTCGCAGCGCCGGGGGAAGTCACCTTCGGTGAGATCGCGGCGCGGCTCGGGCGCCCCCTAATGCGCGCGGGCCGGTTGCTACGCGGGCTGAGCTCGGCGCCCGAGCTCGACCTGCTGCGCGGTGCGCCGTCGATGAATACCGCGCTGCTGGGCGACAAATGGAATTTCACCCCGGCCTGGACCGCACCGGAATGCCTCCAGGACGTCGCCTTGGCGGTGCGCGGCCGAGTGAGTGTCGGCTCGTGGTCGACTTCACTACCGTGGCGGCTCATTCCCGTCCAAGACGTCCCGGCGGTCGACATACCGGCGGCCGACGGAGTGTCGCCAGTGCTGGCCGGCCCGGACGGTGGTAACGGCGAATTCGACACTCCGATCGACCCGCGATTCCCCACGTATCTGGCCACCAATTTGTCGGAGGCGCTGCCGGGCCCCTTTTCGCCGTCATCGGCGTCGGTGACCGTCAAAGGGCTGCGCGCGTCGGGCGCGGTCATCGCCGGACGTCTGCGGCCGGGCGGATTGATCCAGCGCGAGATGGCCACGCGCACCGTCGGTGTTTTCGCGCACCGCCTGTACGGGGCCATCACGACCGCCCATTACATGGCCGAAGTCGTGCCATTCGTCAAGCCCGAGACGGTGGTTCGGCAGAGCCAGTACTTCGGCCCGAGTGCGGCGGCCACGCCGATATACGGCGATCAGCAATTGCCACGCGAATCCGGCGGTCCGGCAGGTCCGTTGCGGACGGTCCGTGACCTGGGCGTGTTCGGGGTGAACCTGGCCGGTCTGACCGTCGGCGCGCCCCTCGATACACGTGACTTCGTCGACGATGTCGACCGTCTGGAAAAGCTTGCGGCGGGCGACCTTTCAGAACTCGCCGATGAGCGACTGCAAAGCCTGATCTTGTTGGCCCGCGACCACGTGATCGAGGGCTGGGTGCTGGCATCCGGATCATTCATGGCGATCGCCGCCCTCAGCGTGGTTCTGCGTGGGATCAACGGTCGTGACATGACCTTGTCGGTCGGTCAGGAGTTGGCCAGCGCGGGGCTGTTGAACGCCCTGTATCGACTGGCTGATGCCGCGCGACGGGATCCTGACGTCCTGCGCATTCTGGCCGGCGGCGGCGACCATCTCGACGAGCTGGCCGCCCAGGCCCCGGAGTTCCACCGGGTCGTGCTCACCGAGCTGAAATTGTTTGGACACCGCGGTCCGGGAGAGCTGGAGATGCGGTCGTTCAGCTACGCCGACGACCCAGAGTTACTGCTTCGCATGGTGGCGAAATCACTAGACAAGCCGTTGCGCCCGGCGGCACGTCGTCCGGTGATCCGGCTACGCGCCCGACCGGTGGCTTCGCTTGCCGCACATCAGGTTCGGGACCGCGAGGTTCGTCGAGACCGGATGGTGCGCGCGATCTGGTTGCTGCGCAGCCTACTTCGTGAGCTCGGGCGCCGGCTGGTCGACTCGGGGGTGATCGAGACGGTCGACGACGTGTTCTATCTGCTGGTCGACGAGTTGGACGCGCTTCCCGCCGATGTGGCCGGGCTGGTTGCGCGCCGCCGCGCCGAACAGAGCAGGCTGGCGGGCATGCCGCCGCCCGCCGTATTCAGCGGCGATTGGCGGGCCGCCACCGTCGAGGCAACTGTGCTCGTCCCCGGGCAGGAGCTGACTGGCGTCGGCGTGAGCGGGGGCCGAGTCCGCGGCCGGGTCCGGATCATCAGGCCCGAAACCATCGACGACCTGGAAGCCGGCGAGATCCTGGTCGCCGAAGTCACCGACGTGGGTTACACCCCTGCGTTCGCCTACGCCGGCGCCGTCGTGACCGATCTGGGTGGACCGATGTCGCACGCGGCGGTGGTGGCACGCGAATTCGGTATCCCGTGCGTGGTGGATGTTCACGATGCGACCCGGCGTTTGGCGCCAGGGGCGCTGATCGAGGTCGACGGCACCAGCGGGACGATCCAGGTCCTCGAACCCGACCTGCCGAGCGCTGGCCCTTGACGTTCGCTAACGTCAGGTGATGCACGAGCACACCGTCCGCGTGACGACTGCCACCGGCACCGTCGAAGGTTTCACCCGCGACGGCGTGCACAGGTGGCGATCCATCCCGTACGCCCGCCCGCCAGTCGGCGCGCTGCGATTTCGGGCGCCACAGCCGGCCGAACCGTGGCCGGGTGTGCGCTATTGCCACGGCTTCACCAAATGCGCACCCCAAGAACGCCGCTACACCGTGCTCGGAGTCGGCAAATACCAGCCGATGGGCGAGGACTGCCTGACGCTCAATGTCGTTGCACCGGAAACCCCCGAGAGCGATTCGCTTCCGGTGATGGTCTTCGTGCACGGGGGCGGATACATCCTGGGCAGTTCGGCCACTCCGATCTACGACGGGGTGGCGCTGGCTCGCCGCGGTTGCGTCTACGTCTCGGTCAACTACCGGCTCGGCGCGCTGGGCTGTCTGGACCTGTCGGCGCTGTCGACCAAGAACGTCACCCTCGAAAGCAACCTGTTTCTGCGCGACATCGTGCTGGCCTTGCGTTGGATCAAAGACAACATCGCGGCTTTCGGAGGCGATGCGGACAATGTGACAGTCTTCGGCGAGAGCGCCGGCGCACACGCCGTCGCTGCCTTGCTGGCGGCGCCCGATGCGGAAGGGCTTTTTGCCCAAGCGATTTCGGAGAGTCCGGCCAGCGGCATGACGCGGTCGAGCGAGGTGGCCGCGGAATTCGCCACGCGGTTCGCCACGTTGGTGGGTGCCCGCCAGCAAGACGCCGCGCACGCGCTGCTGAAACTGTCGCCGGCGGAACTGGTGGCTGCGCAAAATCGCCTGATCGACGACGGCGTGCGAGACATGCTGGGTGCGTTCCCGATCGGCCCCGTCTTCGGTGACGACTACCTGCCACTGGACCCCGTCGAAGCGATGCGGCAGGGCAAAGCGCATCGGGTTCCCCTCATCGTGGGCACCAATGCGGAAGAGGGGCGGCTGTTCACGCGCTGGCTGCAGCTGCTGCCGACCACCGAGCCGATGATCGAAGCGATGCTGGCCGGGGTGGAACCTGCTGCGCGGGAACGCATTACCGGCGCCTATCCGGACTACCCCGAGCGGTCTGCGTGCATCCGGCTGGGCGGTGACTTCGCGTTCAGTTCGGCGGCCTGGGAAATCGCCGAGGCCCACAGCAGGCATGCGCCTGCCTACCTGTATCGGTACGACTACGCACCCCGTGTGCTGCGCTGGTCCGGGCTGGGGGCCACCCACGCCACCGAACTGCTCGCAGTGTTCGGTGTCTACCGCACCAAGCTCGGGGCGCTGCTGACCGCGCCCGTTGATCGGCGCTCCGCCCTGCGGGTCACCAACGAAGTGCAAAGGCGCTGGGGGGCATTCAGCCATACCGGCAACCCGGGCGACGACTGGCCGGTCTACTCCGACGCCGACCGCGCGGTGATGGTGTTCGACCGGAAATCACATCTGGAGTTCGATCCGCACCCCGAGCGGCGGATGGCGTGGGAGGGCTTTTCCCTGGCGCGATGACCGCGGATGTGATTTCGTGGACGAGCCATGACACCGCATACCGACAACGTCGTCGAACGGCCGGCTGACCTCACCGCGGCCTGGCTCACGTCAGCTATTGGCGCCGGCGACATCACCGACTTCACCGTCGAGCGCATCGGCACGGGCCAGATGAGTGAGTGCTACCGGGTCCAGCCGACCTACGCCGACACCGCGCCATCCGGCGATAGACCTTCAACCGTAGTACTGAAGGTGGCGGCCACCGACCCGATGAGCCGCCAGACTGGGATGACGCTGGGGCTCTACGAGCGCGAAGTGTGCTTCTACCGCGATATCGCGCCGCGGCTGCAGGGCCCGGTCTCGTCGTGCTACCACATCGGGTTCGACGCGTCGTCGGGGATTTTTGATGTGCTGCTCGAGGATGCGAATCCGGCTGTCGTCGGCGATGAAATCCGCGGCGCCACAACGGGGCAGGCTCAGATCGCGGTCACCGAGCTGGCCCGCTTGCAGGGGCCGTTGCTGGGGGACGCCACGCTCGCCGACGCGCCGTGGCTGAATCGCGACACGCCGATCAACCAGGCGTTGATCGCCGCGCTGCACGCCGGTTTCGTTGATCGTTATGGCGACCAGATCGCGCCTCAGCACCGCATGGTGTGCGAACGGCTGGTCGGTGGATTCGACGGCTACCTGGCCGAGGAGGCAGCCGCGGACCGGATCCATGGTCTTGTGCATGGTGACTATCGGCTGGACAACATGCTGTTCGGTGCGGACGGTGCCGTGCGCCCGCTGACCGTCGTCGACTGGCAGACGGTCACCTGGGCTCCGGCGATGACCGATCTGGCGTATTTCCTCGGTTGTGCTCTGCCGGTGGAGGACCGGCGCGAACACTACGACGCGCTGCTGGATGACTACCACCGGGCACTCGGGCCGGATGCGCCGATCACCTTGGCGGATGTGCGCGAAGGTGTACGAAGGCAAAGCTTCTTCGGGGTGATGATGGCCATCGTGTCGTCGATGCTGGTGGAACGCACCGAGCGCGGCGACGCGATGTTCATGACCATGTTGCAGCGGCATTGTGAGCATGTGCTCGACACCGATGCGCTGGCCATCCTGCCCGCACCGGCGCCCGTCGAGCCACTCTGCCCGTCGACCGATGACGAATCGGCCCACACCGCCACCGATGAGCCGTTGTGGAGCGAGAGCTGGTATGCCGACTTCGCAGACGCTGCACAGGGAGTCGGCGGCTGGCTACGGCTGGGCCTGATCCCTAACCAGCAGACGGCCTGGCTGCATGCCTTGCTGTGCGGTCCCGGCCTGCCCACGGTCGCGACAGTCGACTTCGAGGTTCCGCTGCCCGCCGACCCGTGGGCGGTACACACGGGCGCAATCGATTTCACGCATTCGGCCGATGAACCGCTGCGCACCTATCGGATGGTGCTGCGGGGACAGGGCCAGTCCTACCAGGACCCGGCCGGATTGCTGCGGGCAGAGCCGGGCACACCGGTCGAGGTGCAGATTGACCTGGCGTGGACCACCGACGGCGCGCCGTATCAGTACCGGATCGCTACCCGGTACGAGATACCCTGCACCGTAACGGGATCCGTTACCGTCGACGGCCGTCGCTATACTCTCGACGCGGTGCCCGGGCAGCGCGACCACTCCTGGGGAGTGCGGGACTGGTGGAGCATGGACTGGATCTGGAGCGCGCTGCATCTCGACGACGGGACGCACCTGCACGCGGTGGGTATCAACATACCGGGCGTTCCGAAGGTCAGTGTCGGATACCTCCAGGACCGCGGCGGGACGGTCACCGAGTTGCAAACCATCGCTCCGGTGCAGACATTCGACGCCGATGGATTGCCCGTCGGCGCGACGCTGGCGATGGAGCCCGGAGGCATCACGGCGACCATCGACGTGCGCGGACATGCGCCGCTACGCCTGGTCGCCCAGGACGGGCGGGTCAGCCAATTCCCACGAGTGTGGGCCACCGTGAAGACCGCCGACGGGCGAACCGGCGTGGGCTGGCTGGAGTGGAACCGTAATCAGCCAACGCCATAGCGTGGGCGCTGAAAAGCTTTATCCACCACGCAGATCTGTCGTGGTGATGGGTGTCTCCGGATCCGGTAAGTCGACGGTGGGCGCGGCGCTGGCGCGTCGGCTCGGCGTTCCGTTTGCGGATGCCGACGCTTTTCACCCGATGGCCAACATCGCCAAGATGGTCGCGGGCACGCCGCTCGACGACGACGACCGCCGTCCTTGGCTGGACGCGGTGGGGCGGTGGCTGGTCGACCATGAGACCGGCGTGATGAGCTGCTCGGCGCTCAAACGCCGGTACCGCGACCAGTTGCGTTCGCACCGAACGGATATCGCGTTCCTGCATCTGACCGGCTCACCGGAGCTGATCGCGGCCAGGCAGGCCGGCAGACCGGGCCACTTCATGCCGTCGTCGTTGCTGATGTCCCAATTCGACGCGCTGGAACCGCTGGACCGCGACGAGCACGGGATGGTCATCGACGTCGGTCAGAGCGTCGACACCATCGTCGACGCGGTCATGGAGTTTTTGTCGGTCAGCCCTTGACGACCTGGGTGCCGCCGGCCAATTCGTCGTGCTTGCCCTGCTTGGTCGGACTGCCACTGATCGTCACGGCGATGACGACGTAGGCGATGAACGCCAGCAGCGGGCCGAGGTAAGGCACCACAGCGAGCAACGTGAACGAGTTGCGGATGGCCGACTGGGTGGCGTCGGGCCTCGGTGCTCCGCCCGGGCCGTGGACCGTCAGGCCCAGCAGCCTCTTACCCAGGGTGGCGCCCTGCGTGACTTCCAGCAGAACGAAGTACCCGAACATCAGGACTCCGGAGAACAGGCCGGTAACCAGCCACCAGTAGTCGCGATCGAACAAGACGAGCGATAGCACGAACACCACGATGTTGATCAGGATGCCGTCGATGAGCCGGGCGAAGAATCGCGCCCCGAGACCGCCGGGCCGGCCTTGCGGTGAACCGGCCGGCGGGTAACCGTACTGCGGGTCGAAGTCAGCTGATGTCATGAGGGAGCTCCTAGCGGCGGTGGCCGCCAATCTACCCCGCTAGCTGGGCCTCGTCGATCGCCCGATCAGTGCCAATGACGAGCCTTGACCCGTCCACGATGAGCTAGTTCGCCGCCGCGTTCGACTGCCGTATCGGCCAGTTCGCTGCCGCGCTCATAGGCGCGTTCACCCAATTCGCTGCCGCGCTCGCGGGCGATGTCAGCCCACTCGCCACCGCGCTCGCGTGCGGTGTCGGCCAGGTCGGCGCCATGCTCACGC
>NZ_JBAPRN010000835.1:0-11142 GCF_049281135.1 Mycobacterium sp.
GCCGGCACCCGAGGCTCCGCCCGCGCCTCCCGCTCCGGAAGCCGCGCCTGCGCCTGAGGCGCCTGCGCCCGCCAACGACGCACCGGCCCCGGAGCAGGCTCCGACGCCCGTGAAGAAGGCTTACAGCGTCAACTGGGACGCGATCGCTGCTTGCGAGTCGGGTGGCAACTGGGGCATCAGCACTGGTAACGGCTACGCCGGCGGTCTGCAGTTCACGTCCAGCACCTGGCGGTCCAACGGTGGCTCGGGCTCCCCGAACGGCGCCAGCCGTGAGGAGCAGATCCGGGTAGCCGAGAACGTGCTGCACTCGCAGGGCATCGGCGCATGGCCGGTCTGCGGCCGTCGCGGCTGACCAAGCATTACAAACTGAAAGCGGTGGTCGGGCTCAGGCCCGCCACCGCTTTCAGCGGCTCGGGGTTCAGAGGTCGAATATCAGCAGGGTGCTGGTCGCGGTCGCCACGACCTTGCCCGACGCATCGGTGACCACGCCCTCGGTGAACCCGACACGCGCACCCGACTTCACCACCGTCCCGGTGGCGCTCAACGGGCCCGAATCCAGGCGCACCGGCTTCAAGTAGTTCACCTTGATCTCGATGGACGTGTATCCCTTACCGGCGGGCAGTGTGCTGTGCAGCGCCAGTCCGGCTACCGAATCGAGGACTGTGCACACCAGGCCGCCGTGGACCGCGCCGTTGGGGTTGTACATCGACGCGTCGGGTTCGCACGTGAACACGACCTTGCCGGGCTCGACGTCAACGAGATCAAACTGCATCAGCATGGCCATCGGGGGTGGTGGAAGCTCGCGGGCGACCATCGCCTTGAGGTAGTCGATCCCGGGCATCGACAGGCCGCGCGCAACGGTTGGAGCGGGGTCGTGCCAGGTGACCGTCCGGGACTGTTGCCGGCCCCAGTCCGCTTCCCCGTTTGCTGCCGCGTCTTTGCCCGCTGTCGTCATCGCACCCTTCCTGCTTGCTGCTGGTTCTTTGCCCGGTCGCGGTCCGGGTCGTTCGGTGGGACCGCATGGTCGAGTCCCCAGGCCAGCAGCGCATCCAAAACCGGTAGCAGTGCACGGCCGGAGTCGGTGAGCTGGTAGTCGAATCGCGGCGGCGACGTTTGATAAGGGACGCGCCGGATCGCTCCGGCCTCGTCCAGCGCCTTGATCCGGGCCGCCACCCGGTCCCGCGGCGCGCCGGTGCCACGAACGATGTCCTGGAAGCGGCTGTTGCCCAGTGCCAACTCGCGGACGATCAGCAATGCCCAACGTTCCCCGACCACGTCCAGCGCGGCTGCGATGGGGCACGGCCGTCCCGGCAGGTCGGCCAGCGTGATTTCGGGCATGCCGACCAGCATGTCAGCGGTGAGTTTGAAAATCAAACTCAGCAGGCTGCCTGGCGCTTACCCCCGGCCCGAGTCGGGCTGTGTTACCAACGACTCATGACCGCAACGGCATTCGACAACCTTGACGATTACCTGGCTTTGCCGCGGGTTTCGGGCCTAGCCGTATCGGCGGATGGGTCGCGCGTCGTGACCACGGTGGCCGAACTCAACGACAAGCGCACCGACTATGTCAGCGCCGTCTGGGAAGTCGACCCGACCGGCGAAAAGCCCGCCCACCGACTCACCCGTGGTCCGAACGGAGACTCCGCACCCGCGTTCACCGTCGACGGCGACCTGTTGTTCGTGTCCTCGCGGCCCACTGCCGAGGACGCCGACGGCGCCGACAAACCACCGGCTTCGTTGTGGCGGCTGTCCGCCGGCGGCGGCGAGGCTGTCGAGGTGCTGAGCATGCCCGGTGGTGTAAGCCTTGTCCGCACCGCCCGTGGCGCCGACGCCACCGTGATCGGCGCGCCGCAGTTGGCTTCCGCCCGTGACATCGAAGATGACCGACGGCTCCGCGGTCTGCGTGAGGCCAACAACGTCAGCGCGATCCTGCACTCCGGTTATCCAGTTCGCTTCTGGAACCACGACATTGGCCCGGACGAACCGCATCTGTTCGACGCGACCGACCTGCGCGATCTCACGCCACAGCCCGGCGAGGCGCTGCGCGAAGCCGGATTCGATGACGCCACATTCGACATCAGCGCCGACGGCCGATTCCTGGTGACGACATGGCGGGTGACAGGGCCCGAGGCGACCGAGCGCTCGGTGCTGCTGCGGGTCGACCTGGCCTCCGGGGAACGCCGCGTGATCGCTGACGATCCGGACGCCGAATTGCAACGCCCCGCAATCTCACCCGACGGGTCAGCGATAGCGTTCAGTCGGGAAACCATCTCCACCCCACACCGCGCTCCGCGAATGACGCTGCAATATTTGCGATTCGGCGACCAACCGAGATCGGTTGCCGAAGTGTGGGATCGAAGGCCGTCCTCGCTGACGTGGTCGAGAGATGGGGCGTCATTGATCGTCACCGCCGACCAGAACGGACGCGCACCGATCTTCGCCGTGGAACTGTCCACATCGACGGTCACCCAGCTCACCGACGACGACTTCGCCTACACCGACGTCATCGCAGCGCCGGGTGGTGCGCTGTTTGCGTTGCGCAGTTCTTATGCGGCGCCGCCACATCCGGTGCGAATCGATCCCGGTGGCGTTGTCACCGTGCTGCCATGCATCGACTTGCCAAGCCTGCCAGGAACATTGACCGAGGTCACCACGACCGTCGCAGACGGCACAAGGGTGCGGTCCTGGTTGGTGCTGCCCGAAGGTCATGCGCCGGCCCCGCTGGTGTTGTGGGTGCACGGTGGCCCGCTGGGCAGCTGGAACGACTGGGCCTGGCGATGGAATCCATGGCTGATGGCCGCCAGCGGCTACGCGGTGCTGCTGCCCGATCCCGCACTGTCGACCGGCTACGGTCAAGACTTCATCCAGCGGGGCTGGGGTGCATGGGGCGGATCGCCATTCGACGACTTGATGGCAGCGACCGACGCGGCCTGTGCCCATTCGCGCATCGATGCGACCCGGATCGCGGCGATGGGCGGCTCGTTCGGCGGCTACATGGCCAACTGGATCGCCGGTCACACCAACCGTTTCGCCGCGATCGTGACCCACGCGAGCCTGTGGGCGCTGGACCAATTCAGTCCGACAACCGATCACGCCTACTACTGGCGCCGGGAGATGACGCCGGAGATGACCGCCGCCAACTCGCCACACCATTTCGTCGACCGGATCAGCACGCCGATGCTGGTGATCCACGGCGACAAGGACTACCGCGTGCCGATCGGTGAAGGCCTGCGGCTCTGGTACGAGCTGTTGGCCTCCTCGGCGCTGCCGGCCGGCGAAGACGGCAGTAGTCCGCACCGATTCCTGTATTTCCCGTCCGAGGACCACTGGGTCCTTGCGCCGCAACACGCCAAGATCTGGTACCAGGTGGTGCTCGCTTTCCTGGCCGAACACGTGCTGGGGGAGAGCGCCGAAATGCCAGAGGTACTCGGAGTAGCGTCGCGCCCGTGACTGCAACGCGCGAATTCGACATCGTCTTGTACGGGGCAACCGGCTTCGTGGGCAAGTTGACCGCTGAATACCTGGCCCGGGCCGGCGGGAACGCGCGGATCGCGCTGGCCGGCCGCTCGCCCGATCGTCTGCTGGCGGTCCGCGAAACACTCGGCGAATCAGCGCAGTCCTGGCAGGTGTTGACCGCGGATGCGTCGTCGCCGTCAACGCTGGACGAGATGGCCGCCCGGACGCAGGTCGTCATCACCACGGTCGGTCCGTACAGCCGCTACGGTCTGCCGTTGGTTGCCGCCTGCGCAGCCGCGGGCACCGACTACGCCGACCTGACCGGCGAGCCGCCATTCGTCCGCGACAGCATCGACCTGTATCACAAGCAGGCTCAGGACACCGGCGCGCGTATCGTGCACGCGTGCGGATTCGACTCCATCCCTTCGGATCTCACCGTGTACGCGCTGTATCGCCGGGCCCGCGAAGACGGCAGCGGCGAGCTAGCCAACACCGACTTCGTCGTTCGCTCATTCTCCGGCGGGTTCTCCGGGGGCACGATCGCCTCAGGCGTGGAAGTGTTCGACGCGGTGTCGAGGGATGCCGACGTGCGTCGGCAATTCGCCGATCCCTACACGCTGAGCCCCGACCGCGACGCGGAACCCGAACTCGGCGCGCAGCCCGACCTGCGTCGGCGCCGCGGTCGGCAGATCGCCCCGGAGCTGACCGGCCTGTGGACCGCCGGGTTTATGATGGCACCGTCCAACACACGAATTGTTCGGCGTAGCAACGCATTACAAGACTGGGCCTACGGCAGAAGGTTCAAGTACAGCGAACACATGAGTGTGGGGTCCTCGGCTGTCGCGCCGGTGACCTCCGCCGTCATCAACGGGGTCGGCAACACGATGACGGCACTGGGCAGCCGCTACTTCCGGCTGCTGCCACGCCGACTGGTGGAGCGTGTGCTGCCCAAACCCGGCACCGGGCCCAGTGACGCCGTCCGCGAGCGTGGCTTCTACAAGGCCGAGACGTACACGACGACAACTTCTGGCGCCCGCTATGTGGCCACCATGGCTCAACGCGGCGACCCGGGCTACAAGGCGACCTCCGTACTGCTGGGCGAGAGCGGTCTGGCGCTGGCGATGGATCGCGACGCGCTCTCGGAACTGCGCGGCGTGCTGACCCCGGCGGCCGCAATGGGCGACGCGCTACTGACGCGATTCCCTGCCGCGGATGTCTCGCTGCAGACGGCCCGGTTGATGCACCGCTGACGGCAAGGCCGGCGCTCGATCTGCTCTGTAGAGAACCCTGTGAGGACAAGATCAGCTGAGCTAGTGTCAACACTGAACCAAAGCATCCCAGCGACGTTAGGTGGACGGGTCCATGGCCGGCCTTGAAGATCTCCTGTCTCAGATTCCCACAAGTGACATTGCAAGCAAGATCGGCGTCGACGAAGCCGAGGTGAACAAGGCGGTCCAGTTGCTGGTACCGGTGCTGGTCGGCGGCCTGTCGGAAAACGCACAGGATCCCGAGCACGCCAGCAAGATCGAGTCCGCGGCCGACAGCCACGCCGGCTTGCTCGACGGCGGCGTGAATGTCGACCAGGTCGACCAGGACGAAGGCCAGCAGGCGATCGCGAGAATCTTCGGCGGCAATGACGCCGCCCAGGTCGCCAGTGCGCTGGCCGGCGGAGGCGGCGGCAACAGCAACCTGCTCAAGCAACTGCTGCCGATTCTGGCGCCGATCGTTTTGGCCTACGTCGGAAAGCAGCTCGGCCAAAAGAGCGAACCGGCCAAGGAAGAGGCGTCATCCGGAGGCGCACTCAACGACGTGCTGGGCAGCATCCTCGGCGGAATGGCCGGCGGCAACAAGTCGCTGGGCACCGTGCTGGGCAACGCTCTCGGCTCGAAGGCGGGCGACATTCTCGGCGGATTGCTCGGCGGCAAGAAGTAGCAGTCGGCGCCGCCCGGCATGGGCGGTGTTCTTAACCGGTGGCGGCGCTTTCTAGACTTGAAGGGTGACCGCAAGCCCAGAACGCGCCGCTGACACGCGGGCTGAAGACCTGCCCAAAGCGTGGGATCCGGGCGCGGCCGAAAGCGCGACATATCAGCGCTGGGTGGATGCTGGTTATTTCGCCGCCGATCCGGCCAGCACCAAACCCGGCTATTCGATCGTGCTGCCACCGCCCAACGTGACCGGCAGCCTGCACATGGGTCACGCGCTCGAGCACACCATGATGGATGCCCTGACCCGCCGCAAGCGCATGCAGGGTTACGAGGTGCTGTGGCAGCCGGGCATGGACCACGCGGGCATCGCCACCCAGAGCGTCGTGGAGAAGCAGCTTGCTGTCGACGGCAAGACCAAAGAGGATTTCGGCCGCACGCTGTTCATCGACAAGGTCTGGGATTGGAAGCGCGAATCGGGCGGCGCCATCGGCGGTCAGATGCGCCGCCTCGGCGACGGGGTGGACTGGAACCGCGAACGCTTCACCATGGACGACGGGCTGTCGCGGGCGGTGCGCACGATCTTCAAACGCCTCTATGACGGCGGCCTGATCTATCGGGCCGAGCGCCTGGTCAACTGGTCGCCGGTGCTGGAAACGGCGATATCGGATCTCGAGGTCCGTTACGAGGACGTCGAAGGCGAACTGGTGTCGTTCCGCTACGGTTCGCTCGACGACTCCGAGCCGCACATCGTGGTGGCCACCACCCGGGTGGAGACGATGCTGGGTGACACGGCGATCGCGGTGCACCCCGACGACGAACGCTACCGAGGACTGGTCGGCTCGACACTGGCGCACCCGTTCCTGGACCGCCAGATCATCATCGTCGCCGACGATCACGTCGACCCTGAATTCGGTACCGGCGCAGTCAAAGTCACCCCGGCGCATGACCCGAACGACTTCGAGATCGGGCTGCGTCACCAACTCCCCATGCCGTCGATCATGGACACGAAAGGTCGGATCGCCGACACCGGAACACAATTCGACGGCATGGACCGATTCGACGCCCGTGTCGCGGTGCGCGAAGCCTTGGCGGTCCAGGGCAGGATCGTCGCCGAGAAGCGGCCCTACCTGCACAGCGTCGGGCACTCGGAGCGCAGCGGTGAGCCGATCGAACCACGGCTGTCGCTGCAGTGGTGGGTGCGAGTCGAATCGCTGGCCAAGGCCGCCGGCGACGCGGTGCGCAACGGCGACACCGTGATTCACCCCGCCAGGCTCGAACCGCGCTGGTTCGCCTGGGTCGATGACATGCACGACTGGTGCATCTCACGCCAACTGTGGTGGGGCCACCGAATTCCGATCTGGTATGGGCCGGACGGTCAGCAGATATGCGTGGGTCCGGACGAGACACCGCCCGACGGTTGGGAGCAGGATCCCGACGTCCTGGACACCTGGTTCTCCTCGGCGCTGTGGCCGTTCTCCACCCTGGGCTGGCCCGACCAGACGCCGGACCTGAAAAAGTTCTATCCGACAAGCGTTCTGGTTACCGGCTACGACATTCTGTTCTTCTGGGTGGCCCGGATGATGATGTTCGGGACGTTCGTCGGCGGCGACGACGCCATCACCATGGACGGTGCCCGAGGCCCACAGGTGCCGTTCACCGACGTCTTTCTGCACGGGTTGATCCGTGACGAGTCCGGCCGAAAGATGAGCAAGTCCAAGGGCAATGTCATCGATCCGCTGGACTGGCTGGAGGACTACGGTGCGGACGCTTTGCGATTCACCCTGGCTCGCGGCTCTAGTCCCGGCAGCGATCTGAGCGTCGGCGAGGACGATGTCCGGGCGTCGCGCAACTTCGTCACCAAGCTGTTCAACGCCACCCGATTCGCGTTGATGAACGGTGCCGCGCCGGCACCGCTGCCGGGTCTCGACGAGCTCACCGACGCCGATCGCTGGATCCTGGGTCGACTGGAAGAGGTTCGCGCCGAAGTCGATTCGGCCTTCGACGGCTACGAGTTCAGCCGCGCGTGTGAATCGCTGTACCACTTCACCTGGGACGAGTTCTGCGATTGGTACCTCGAGCTGGCCAAGACGCAGGTTGCCGACGGGCTCTCGCACACCACCGCCGTGCTGGCTGCCGCGCTGGACACGCTGCTGCGGTTGCTGCACCCGGTGATCCCGTTCGTCACGGAGACGTTGTGGAAAAACCTGACTGGCGGGGAGTCCGTCGTGATCGCCGAATGGCCGCAAACCTCCGGGATCGCGCTGAACAGCGTTGCCGCGCAACGGATCACCGATATGCAGAAATTGGTGACCGAGATTCGCCGGTTCCGTAGCGATCAGGGCGTGGCCGATCGGCAGAAGGTGTCGGCGCGGCTGTCGGGCATCGACACCGCCGACCTGAGCACCCAGATCGGTGCCGTTTCGTCATTGGCGTGGTTGACCGAGCCGGGTCAGGATTTCAGCCCTTCGGCGTCTCTGGAGGTCGGGCTCAAGGGCGGCACGGTCGCCGTCGAACTCGACACCTCGGGCACCATCGACGTGGCCGCCGAGCGTCGCCGCCTGGAGAAGGACCTGGCCGCCGCGCACAAGGAATTAGCCTCGACCACAGAAAAATTGGGTAATGCGGACTTCATGGCCAAGGCCCCGGAAGCTGTCGTCGACAAGCAACGGGAGCGTCAACGGGTAGCGCGCGACGAAGCTGACCGGATCACGGCCAGGCTGGCCGGGCTGCAGTGACATTGGATCCCTACGACGCAGAACCAACCGAGGTCGTTCCCACCCCGGATGAGATCGCGGCACTGCTACAGGTCGAGCACTTACTCGACCAGCGTTGGCCGGAAACCAAGATCGAGCCCAGCCTGGCCCGCATCGCGGCGCTGATGGATCTGCTCGGCTCACCGCAACGCAGCTACCCGTCGATCCACATCGCCGGAACCAACGGCAAAACCTCGGTGGCGCGGATGGTCGATGCGCTGCTTACCGCTCTGCAGCGGCGCACCGGGCGCACCACCAGCCCGCACCTGCAGTCGGCGGTCGAACGTATCGCGATCGACGGAAAGCCGATCAGCCCAGCGACATACGTGGCGACCTACGCCGAACTCGAGCCGTTCGTGCAGATGATCGACCAGCAGTCGCAGGACAGCGGTGGCCCGGCGATGAGCAAGTTCGAGGTCCTCACCGCGATGGCATTCGCCGCGTTCGCCGATGCCCCGATCGACGTGGGAGTCATCGAGGTCGGTCTGGGCGGACGTTGGGACGCCACCAATGTGATCGACGCGCCGGTCGCGGTGATCACGCCGATCAGCGTCGACCACGTCGAGTACCTCGGCGACGACATCGCCGGCATCGCCGGTGAGAAGGCCGGCATCATTCGCAAGGCCGAAGACGGGGCGCCGGACACGGTGGCGGTCATCGGCCGTCAGGTACCGGAGGCGATGGAGGTTCTGCTGGCGCAAACCGTCCAGGCTGATGCCGCTGTCGCACGCGAAGATTCGGAGTTCGCGGTGTTGAGCCGCCAGGTGGCAATCGGCGGACAGATGCTGGAACTGCAGGGCCTGGGTGGGGTGTACTCCGAGATCTTTCTCCCACTGCACGGCGAACATCAGGCGCACAACGCCGCTATCGCGTTGGCTGCCGTCGAGGCGTTCTTCGGTGCCGGTGCGCAGCGTCAACTCGACATCGATGCCATCAGGGCCGGATTCGCCGCCACGAGCAGCCCCGGCCGGTTGGAGCGGATGCGCAGTACACCAACGGTATTCATCGACGCCGCGCACAACCCGGCGGGCGCCGCGGCGCTGGCGCAGACGCTGGCTGAAGAGTTCGATTTCCGATTCCTGGTCGGCGTGGTCAGCGTGATGGGCGATAAGGACGTCGGCGGAATCCTGGCCGCACTCGAGCCGGTATTCGATCGAATCGTGGTCACCCACAACGGATCACCGAGAGCGTTGGACGTGGAGACGCTGGCGTTGGTCGCCCAGCAGTACTTCGGACCCGATCGGGTGGTCACCGCCGAAAGCCTGCGCGATGCCATCGATACCGCCACCGCGCTGGTCGACGAGGCCGACGCCGAGCACGAGGCCTTTTCTGGAACGGGCATCGTCATCACCGGTTCGGTGGTCACCGCGGGCGCCGCGCGCTCGTTGTTCGGTCGTGATCCCTCGTGAGCGCCGATGACGATGAAGCCAGCGGCGCCGGGTTCGAGGAGCGGCGCCATGATCGAGCGCCCGCCCCACCGCCCGGAGCGTCGAAGCCCGACCCGTGGAAAAGCTTTCGGGGTGTCACGGCCGGCACGCTGATCCTGGAGGCGATCGTGGTGTTGCTGGCGCTGCCGGTGGTAGCCGCGGTCGGCGGCGGGCTGAGTGCGGTCACTCTGACGTACCTGTTGGGATTGGCGGCGGTGCTGATCCTCCTGGCCGGCTTGCAGGGCCGGTCGTGGGCCATCTGGGCGGACCTGGCGGTGCAGCTGATACCGATCGCAGGCTTTGCCGTGTACCCGGGCGTGGGTTTCATCGGCCTGCTGTTCGCCGCGGTGTGGGCGCTGATCCTCTATGTCCGCTCTGAAGTGCTGCGGCGGGAGCGGCTCGGGTTGCTCCCAGGTCAAGACGGGCCACCGGACTGATCCACCGCGCTGGGCCCGCCGGATCGGTTCGGTACGCTGTGCGCCGTGACCGCGCCGACGACGATGCAGTGGGGGTACCTCCAGCCGCGCGGCGGCGAGGGGGGCGACACGATGAGGTGGGGGTACCGCCCGCTTGCGGGGGAGAGTGGCGCTGATGACTGAGCGGACGCTTCTGTTAGTCAAGCCCGATGGGGTCGAGCGGCGCCTGGTGGGCGAGATCCTCAGCCGCATCGAGCGCAAAGGCCTGACCATCGCGGCGCTGGAAATGCGGATCGTCAGCGACAAGCTGGCGCGTAGTCACTACGCCGAGCACGACGGCAAGCCGTTCTTCGATTCCCTGGTGGAGTTCATCACGTCATCGCCGCTGGTCGCGGCGATTGTCGAGGGTCCGCGGGCGATTACGGCAGTCCGGCAATTAGCGGGTGGGACCGACCCGGTGGAGAAGGCGGCGCCCGGCAGCATCCGCGGCGATTTCGGCCTTGAAACGCAGTTCAACCTGGTCCACGGCTCCGATTCGCCGGAGTCGGCAGAGCGCGAGATCGCGCTCTGGTTCGGCAAGGCTTAGTAACGGGTCGGCGCACTTGGTCCGACCCGGCACATCGATATGGGATACTGGTAACCGGGTGAACGTCGCCGGACCGGCTTCCGACGCCCGAATGAAGACTTCGACAAGGGCGACCACCGCCATCCGCGATGCGGCGCCGACCGTCCAGCCATCATTCAGACCGGCACTGAGTGCGTTCGTCCCGAACCGCTTGGAGCAAGACCATCACAAGCCCGGGAAAAGTGACCCGGGCCCATAGCGAAGCCCTCGCGTGGCCGCGTCGAAAGGACGCGCCCGGGGGCTTGAGGAGAATACGTGATAGACGGTGGCCCATCTTCACAGGTTCCGGAAGACTCGTCGCAGCACGAGGAGCTGCCAGATCGGCTCAGGGTGCACTCCCTGGCCCGGGTGCTGGGGACGACCAGCCGCCAGGTACTCGACGCGCTGACTGAGCTCGACGGCCGGATTCGCAGCGCACACTCCACCGTGGAACGCGTCGACGCGGTCCGCGTTCGCGACCTGCTTGCCAACGCGCCCGCAGCGGTCGCTACGACAGTCGTCGCGACCGAGGCCGGCGCCGCCGCTGAGGCGGATGAACCC
>NZ_JBAPRN010000836.1:0-13731 GCF_049281135.1 Mycobacterium sp.
GCGCCGACGTGCTGCTGCTCAACACGTCGTTCGCCGGCCCCGCGCTGGCCGACGTAGTCAACCGCGAGGGCGCGGACGCGGTGATCTACGACGAGGAGTTCACCGATTCGGTTGACCGCGCGCTGGCAGACAAGCCGGATACCGCGCGCGTCGTCGGGTGGACCGACCATCCGGAAAGCCACGACACCACCGTCGAGACGCTGGTCACCTCGCACCTCGGCCAGCGACCCGTGATTACAGGCCGCAAGGGCAGGCTGATCCTGCTGACCTCGGGTACCACCGGTAATCCGAAGGGCGCCAAGCACTCCGGTGGCGGGACAACCGAGCTCAAAGCGATGCTGGATCGGGTGCCGTGGCATACCGAGGAAACCACGGTGGTGGTCGCGCCGATGTTTCACGCCTGGGGCTTCTCGCAACTGATCTTCGCCGCGTCAATGGGCTGCACGGTGGTCACCCGTCGCAAGTTCGACCCGGAAGCCACCCTCGAACTCATCGACCGTCACCAAGCCACCGGCCTGTGCGTGGTGCCGGTGATGTTCGACCGGATCATGGACCTGCCGGACGACGTGCGCCGCCGCTACAGCGGTCGCTCCCTGCGGTTCGCCACCGCGTCCGGGTCCCGAATGCGGCCCGACGTCGTCACGAAATTCATGGACGAGTTCGGTGACATCCTCTACAACAACTACAACGCCACCGAAGCCGGCATGATCGCCACCGCGACACCGGCGGATCTGCGCGCGGCGCCGGACACTGCGGGAAAACCCGCGATAGGCACCGAGATTCGCATTCTCGACACCGACCATCGCCCGGTGCCCATCGGCGAGGTCGGCCAGATCTTCGTCCGCAACACCAACCGGTTCGACGGTTACACCTCCGGCGGGGGCAAGAGCTTTCACGACGGCTTCATGGCATCCGGCGACGTCGGCCGACTCGACGAGGCCGGACGACTGTACGTGGTCGGGCGCGACGACGAGATGATCGTGTCGGGCGGCGAGAACGTCTACCCGATCGAGGTGGAGAAGACATTGGCCATCCACCCCGATGTCGCCGAAGCCACCGTGCTGGGCGTCGATGACGAACAGTACGGCCAGCGACTGGTGGCGTTCGTGGTGCTGACGCCGACCGCGTCGGCCACCGTCGACGTTCTCAAACAACACGTCCGAGACAACCTGGCCAACTACAAAGTGCCCCGCGAGATCATCGTGCTCGACGAGCTGCCGCGCAGCAGCACCGGCAAGATCTCCCGACGTGACCTGCACGGTCACATCGGACCCAGCAGCCCCTGAGTTGACGGGCGCGCCCGTTGTGCCCGCCTCTTAGCGACAACTGGCGATCGCGTGAGCGGTTTGTCGCGCGGAGGCAGGTGGCGGATTAGGCTCAGGCCTGCGCCAACGCTCCTTCGATGACCGTCAGGTTCTCGGAAAGCCCTGCGGCGCGCCGGATTTCTACGAGTTCATCGATGACAGCTTCGGTGACCTCATGCGGGTCATCGACAGTGGCGCCGTCGGCCAGCACCGAGACATTGAGCTGGTCGACATAACTCCACACCGTGATGTTCAGGCCGCTGCCGGTGGTCAACGGGCCCACCGAATAGATCTCGGTCACCAAGGCGCCGCCAACCCGCCCATGCTCACGCGGACCCGGGACGTTGGAGATCGGCAGGTTGAGCACCTTGTTCTGGCCGTCGCGGCCGGCCAGCCAACGGAACAGTGACTCCGACGGCCCCGGCGGAAAATAGGCGGCCCAACGGCTGACCAGCTCCGGGCCGAGTAGCTGATGGCTCTCCTTGGCGTCGACCGCGTAGTCATGTGCGCGCCGCACCCGCTCCAACGGATCGTCGACGTCGGCGGGTAGCGCCACCATCATCCCGGTGAAAAGATTTCCCGAAACACGATCCGGTGAGAAGTCGAAGCTCACCGGCACCGACGCCAGCAGCGGGTGGTCGGAGTCGCCGTCATAACGCAGCCGCAGCTTTCGCAATGCCCCCGCCGACAGCGCCAACACCATGTCGTTGATCGTGACGCCAACGGCTTTGCTGGTCTCCTTGATGTCGCTGAGCGCCAAGGTCGCCGTCGCGAATCTGCGTTCGGGCGTGAGCATGTGGTTCATGAAGCTCGGCGGCGGGGTGAACGGCATCGTCAACTCCGGCGAGAGCTTGCGCGAGCTGCGGCGCACCCGGTTGATGCCCTGCGCGGTGTAACGGATGGTCCCCGGGATCCGCCCGAGATGGCGCATGTGATCGGCGAACGCCGACCGGACCAGCGTCGCCGTCGACGGCGCCGGGTCCGGCGCAAACCGGGTCGTGCCGGACGGTGGCCCGGGCGCGAGATCCATGCCACGGGCCAACAGATTTGCCGCAGCCACCCCGTCGGCCAGCGCGTGATGAACCTTGCCAACCACCGCAATTCGATTGTCGGCCAACCCTTCGACGAAATACATCTCCCACAGCGGGTAGTCGCGGTCCAGCGGGGTGCTGGCGATCTCGCCGATCGCCTCGTCCAGCTCGCGACGACCGCCCGGCGCCGGCAACTGCCATGGCCGCACGTGATAGGTCAGGTCGACGTCGCAGTTCTCCCGCCACATCGGGTGGTGCAACTTGAGTGGAATGTCAACCAGCTGATAGCAAAACGGCTCCAGCTTGTAGAGCCGGTTGTGAATCACCCGGCGGAACGCGTCGATGTCGAAGTCTTGACGGTCGGCGTCCAGCTCGATCACCGCGACTTTGAGGGTGTGCATATGCACGTTCGGCGTTTCGCTGTACAGCAGTACCGCGTCCCAACCGCTCAGCCGCTTCATGGGTGGGACCCTACAACTGCGTGGCGGCTAAATAACCTCTTTGACCGCGATCATCCGGTTGCGGTAAACCTGACTCAAGAACAGTCCGACCGCGGTCGACGTCGCACCGGTGCGCGCCCCGTCGGTCATATCAAATCCGTGGCCGGCACCCGGCAATTCCACGTAGCCGACCACCGAACGCGATATCGACCGAAGCCGCTCGACGAAGCTGCGCGCCTGCGCCACCGGGATCACCGTGTCGCTGCTGCCATGAATCACCAAGAACGGCGGCGCATCCGGATGTATCCGTGCGATCGGCGACGCGTCACGGAACACCTTGGGGTGGCGGTCGATTCGACGCTTGACCACGACTCGCTCCAGGAAATCCACGAAGCGATCCCGCTCGACGGTCGAGCGGTCCTCCCAGTCGTAGCGGCCATAGATCCCCACCACCGCATCCACCGAAGTGTCCGAACCCGGTGGCAGCTCGGTCTGCATCTCAGGATCATTGGCGGTCAGTCCGGCCAGTGCCGACAGGTGTCCACCGGCCGAACAACCCGCTACCGCAATGAAATTGCGGTCACCGCCGAACTTGTCGACATTGGCCCGGGCCCACGCGATGGCGCTTTTGACGTCGGTGATGTGAGACGGCCAGCGATGGTGCGGGGAAACCCGGTATTGCACCGACAGACAGATCCAGCCCATTTCGGCCAACTGCGACATCAGGGCATAGCCCTGCAGCTGGCGACCGCCATGCACCCAGGCGCCGCCGGGCACGAAGATCAAGACGGGCGCCGGCCGTACCGGCAGATCTTTGCGGCGCCACACGTCCAGTAGTTGCACCGGGTGCTTGCCGTAGCGCACCGACGTGCGGTGCAAGTAGCGGCGGTGTTGCAGGGCACGCCAGAAGGGTGGCCGGTGGTCGGGCGCCGGCCACTCGACATCGAGGTCCTTGCTGGAGACCACGCCGCGCAGCGCGGCATCCAAAACTGTTTGGGTCTGGTCTCGCTCGGCCTTGCGGGTCTCGCTGATACCGGGAGTCAGCCATGACTTGGCCGACGCGGACAAGAACTCCGGCGCCATTCGGTAACCCCACAGGCCCATCGCGGTCACACCGCCCAGCGGCTCCAGATGCCTGCCGACCACGGGCAGCGAAGCCATCGCATCACTCAACGCAAGCATGTAGTCGCCGGGCCGGGCCCTCAGCAGCCACTTTGCCCGAGAAGTCATGGTCGGTCGGCGAAGGCCGGTCGCCGCTGGTTCCGTCATCGGGGCAGCGTACCCCGGGGGTTTGCGGTCAAACGGTAAACGCGACGAGTTCCTCATTGACCAGCGGCGACACGACCGGAGCAGCCGTCCCGGTGCGAGCTGGCCGACGGGCGAGTCGCGCCTCACGGGCCCACGAATCCACGAGTCCGTAGTCACACCCAATGACTTAAATCGGCGTACCGTTGGCTATATCGAGCAGCTCAACCGAGCAAACATGCTCGGTTGAAAAGGAAAAGTTGATGGCTTCACCAACGACGTTCCGCTCGCCCTATGTCCTCCGTGTTGAACTGGTCAGGGACACCATCACGTCTCACACCAAACTCGGCGGTAAGGAAGCCAGCGAACTGGCAGAACATGTTCTGGACGCACTGAATTCGATTCCCGAGAAGATTCGCTGACCCTACGGCGGTCCCGCATTTCTTGACCACGCGGTTTCCCGATTCGTGTGAACATTTTATGAGTGATTCGTCAAGGTGATGCGTCACTCAACAATCGCCACACAGGCACTTCGTCTGCGCGGCTGAAGGTTTGAACCATGACAGTAACTGTGACACTACAAGACGGCGCGACCGACAAATATATGCGCTTCGGTGACACCTACATCAAGCACAACGACGGCACGCTCGACGTCGTCCGCGACGGCGCCAAAGAGCCGCATAGCTACGCGCCGGGTGTGTGGACCAACGTACACGGTGACGAACAATCGTTGAAGCGGAATGGTTTTCGGGGTTGGTTCAAGCGGTGAGCAACGAGGTTGATCACTAGCTGATCGAATTCGGCATCCTGCCTCGGGTGACGCGCGCGACTACTCTCTCACTTGACGATTGACTACTGCGTGTTCGGAACTCATTGCCCTCCCGGATCGTCCCGATGGTTCGCCGACGTCGTCCGCTTGACTGATCGTCGCGGTGGTCACCCGACGCCACCGGTCAATCGCGGGAAACTCAGAACATCCTGCGCCGGCCGCCGCGGTGTCACGGGGGGTACCTCGCCGCCGACACGTGCTTCGCCGACGCGGATCAGAAGTTGCGGCATAGCTGTCCGTCCGGTCAAGGTGCCGATCAGATGGCGGCTGGACTGAAGCTCCGTCAGATGGCTCAGTGTGCATGTCGCCAGGCCGGCCGAGGTGCACTCCAAGAGCACCGCGGACAGCGCTTCGCCGCACCGCAAGGCGTCACCTTGGGTGTCCTCGTCGGTGGACAGAACCAGCACTGTGGACTGGTCTTGTCCCATGCCGACCGGCCGCTCGTTGTGAGCGCTAACCGGGAAGGTCCGTCCGACGTCGACCTGATCATTTTCGGCCCCCGACAGCAGCGAACTGCGCGGAATCCCGTCGGAATTCTCGAAATGACCAGTCCACCAGTTTAACTCGGTGTGATACGAGGAATCGTAGAGCCGCAGCGATTCGGTGAGTCGTGACGCCCTCGCCAGTTCCGAGCGCCTCTCCTCGGCTATCACGTCGAGATGCACTGCCTTAGCATCGACGGCGGTGCGCAGCAGAGGTTCCAAGGGCGCCCAGTTCCTCGGTGCGGCGAAGGGAAGCCGGTCGGTGCGACGGTGCCGAATTGCGGCGGCTCGGTGGCGATGCTGATCGGCGACGCGGCCCATCGGGCTGAAATCGAGCGATGCGAGATGACCGGGATTGTTTGAGTCGGGAAATCTATCGACGTTGGCCGCCCACCCGGCTGCAGCCATCGCCACGCATAGATGGTCGAGCATAGCGCCGCAGCCGATATGGGCCTCCCGCCCTGACTTGTCGGTGGAGGGAAGAATCCGGTTGCGATCGATGTAGAGGTGCAGCCCCACACCCTCGGCAACCCATTGCCAGGGCTGGCTGTTGTGCAACGACGGAGCCCGGCACGCCAACTGCACTGCGGCCCTGAGTATGTCGACATCCACCAAGGTGTCCGGCATGATCGATCAACCTCCAGTTATCTCTGAGTGAATCCTGGAATGCGCAGGGTCGAGGATGCGGTAGGCCAGAAGTTTGATGCGGTCGCTGACCAGGAACCAGGCGAGGGCGTATACCCACACCGCCGTTGCCCACCCCCAGCCCAGCGGGGTCATGAATAGCCCGTAGACGGCGATAAATGTGGCGATGGCCTGCGTGCCGAGGACAGCGATCAGCAAGATGCGGGCTGGACGGATGGACCAGAATGGCCCGCGAGTTCGGGTCAAGTAAATGGTCAGGTGACCCGCGACGGACAGCATGAGGTACATGAGGGTCTGAAGGCGCGGCTGGCCAAGGTCGAAGACACGGTCGCCGAGATAGAACAAGCCGAATGCGGCTATAGGTCCGACCACCCCCAGGACCGTGGAGATGCCAAGTACCACATGCATATTCCACGCTTCGGGCTCGTCCTTGTAGTGGACGTTGTCGTAGGCGATGGACAGGATTGCGCCGTCGTTGAGTAGCGCGAGCATCACGATCATGATGGCGGTGAGCGGGTAGAAGTTGAAGACCAGGATGGCGACGGTCATGAATAGCAGCACCCGCAGCGTTTCGGCGATGCGGTATATCGCGTAGCTGTTCATTCGCTGAAAGATCTTGCGGCTCTGTTTGATCGCCTCGATGATCACCGAGAGGCCGGGAGTCAACAGCACAATGTCGGCGGCTGCGCGGGCGGCGTCGGTGGCGCCCGATACGGCGATGCCGCAGTCGGCTTTTTTCAGGGCGGGGGCGTCGTTGACCCCGTCGCCCGTCATCCCGACGATGTGGCCGTGCTGTTGTAACACGTCGATGATGTGGTACTTATGCTCGGGAAAGACCTGGGCGAAACCGTCTGCGGCCAGGATGGATTCGGCAACCGCCGCCGATTCGTTCTTCTTCGCATCACCCAAAGCTGCGGCGTCCAGGATGTTGGTGCCTAAGCCGACCTTGGCCGCGGTCTCCGTTGCGATGGCCAGCGCGTCGCCGGTCACCATCTTGACAGTCACGCCCATCGCTGCGGCGGTGGCGATGGTCGCTGCAGCGTCGTCGCGGGGCGGGTCGAACAGCGGCAGCACACCGACGAACTGCCAGTCACCGTCCCCGTCGGCGCGGGCCACGCCCAAAGACCGAAAGCCCCGAGCAGCGAAATCGTTGACCGCGCTATCAGCGGCAGGTCTGATCTCGGCGGCGTTCGCGGCCAGCGCCAAGATGGCCTGCGGGGCTCCCTTGGTGACCTTGAAGGTGGTCCCGTCGGTGCCGGCGACGGTGGCCTCGGTGCGTTTGCGCACCGGGTCAAAGGGTTCGAAGTGTGTGACCGCGTATGCCTGCAGGACCTTGGCGTCCTCAAGGCCACCGAGCACCGCGCGATCGATCGGGTCGTCGTTCTCGGCGCGGGAAGCCAAGGCGCCGTTCAGGATGACCGTCGCTGGCGTGACGCCGTCGATCGTGAACGGGGTGCCCAACGTCAGCGAGTTTTGGGTCAGGGTGCCGGTCTTGTCCGCACATAGCACGTCCACGCCGGCCAGTTCCTCGATGGCGACCAGCCGGCTCACTATGGCCTGCTTCTTGGCGAGCAGCCGTGCGCCGACAGCCATCGTCACCGACAACACGGTAGGCATCGCGACCGGGATCGCGGCGACGGTCAGGACCAGGGCGAACTGCAGCGTGGTCAGAATCGCGTCGCCGCGCAGGATCGCCGTGACGACGATAACTGTCACCAACGCGACCGCGAGGATGATCAGATAGTTGCCGATCTTGAGCACGGCGCGCTGGAAATGGCTGACGGTTTTCGCGTCGGCCACCAGCTCGGCGGTCTTGCCGAAGTAGGTGCCAGTGCCGGTGGCATAGACCAAGGCGCCGATTTCACCCTGCCTGACAATGGATCCGGAGAACACCGCGTCACCTGTTACGCGGCTGGCGGGCAGCGACTCCCCGGTGAGCGCGGACTGGTCGACCTCGACCTCGTCACCGTCCAGCAGCCGGGCATCGGCGGGCACGATGTCACCCAGGCGCAGGCGGATCACATCACCGGGCACCAACTGCCGCGCCGACACGGTGACCCATGCGTCGTCGCGTTTCACGCGCGCATTAATCGCCAGCTTGGCTTTGAGGGCTTCAATCGCGTTGCCCGCCTGCCGTTCCTCGGTGTAGCCGACCACACCATTGGCCACCAACAGCAGCAGGATGATGAAGAAATCCGGCCAGTGCCCCACCGCGCCGGACAAGACGACCGCGATCTCGATCATCCACGGGATCGGACCCCAAAAGTAACCGAGGAACTTCAACAGCGGGTTGGTCTTGTGCTCGGCGATCTCATTCGGCCCGTACTGCGCCAACCGCGTCGTGGCCTCGGCCTTGCTCAATCCGTCCGGCGAGTACCCCAGCTCTGCCTCCACCTCGGGCATCGGCGCCGATTTCAAGTCGAGACCCGGCTCCGCTTTGCCCGCGTCCGCGGAGGAGGGCGTGACATGCGGTGCGGCAGTGGTCACGGCGTCTAGTCCGTGGGCTCGACGTCAGCGGCAGGTTCGCTGCATGGGCGATTTGGCCGGTCAATCCTGAGCAGGCATAAGACGCTTTCGATCGGAAAGTATTGTGCAGGATCCGGTTTCGGTGCTCGCGGAACGGGCGGAGCAGTCATGGTGATCCCCGAGTATGCGGTTGTCACCGGAGGGTTCGGCACGAGCGACTGCTCTATGAGAGCAGCGGCGGACAGCTGGACTCATCCCGGACTGGTTGAGATTCTCAACATCGTCGACGTTACACCCCGCGGGCCTGGCTTGCCGCGACTGGTTTCTGCAACGTCCGGTGCTCAATGGACCTCGAATTGCTCCTCATAGTCGCCGGTGTTGATCTTGGGCGAGGGTGAGACTTGAAAAGGGCTTCGCCCCAAGCGGAAGGCGAAGGCGGCGATCACTACGCCGCACTGCGCAAGGCAGGGGTACGCACGCCCGACGGTGGTGGCGAACTCCGGTCACCATTCTGCAAGGCTGAGAGAGATCGTTGCTCTCCGCACGCGGCGCCCCGGGCAATGGACAGATGACACAACCAGGAGGCGAAGATGTCGACGCTCTGGAAACGACTAGCGGAGCCTACCCGGGTAAAGCCGGGGTCCAAGGTGGAGTTGGCCAAGGACTTCGATCCCGGCCGCCACGACAAACAGCTTCGAAAAGACCACGGTGCCGCGGCGCTGGCAGATGCGAAAGCGGCGCTGCTGGATTTGCAGGACCGCTTCTTCGCTCAGGCCGACCGCTCGCTGCTGATCATCCTTCAGGCGATCGACGCGGCCGGTAAGGACGGCACGATCAAGCACGTCATGAGCGGCCTCAACCCCGAGGGTGTCGACGTGTACAGCTTCAAGGCGCCATCGGCAACCGAGCAGGCACATGACTACCTCTGGCGCCACCAAAGGTCGCTACCGGAACTTGGCCGCATCGTGGTGTTCAACCGGTCCCACTACGAGAACGTATTGATCACCCGTGTGCATCCTGAGACGTTATGGCCACGCACCGCGGTGCTCGACGCTGGGAACATCTGGCAGCGGCGGTATCGCGACATCAACGACTGGGAGCGCTACCTCACGGACAACGGGACCGTCATCGTCAAGCTGTTTCTCAACGTCTCCAAGGACGAACAAGCGCGCCGGTTCCTTGAGCGCATCGACGAACCCGAGAAGAACTGGAAGTTCTCCGTCGCGGACCTACGCGAGCGCGCGTTCTGGGACGACTACCAGCGGGCCTTTCAAGACATGCTCAGCCACACCAGCACCGTCTGGGCACCCTGGCATGTGATCCCCGCAGACCACAAATGGTTTAGCCACGTGTCGACTTCCGCAGTGCTGTTGGAGACGCTGCGGGATCTCAACCCGCAGTATCCGCAGGTCGATGCTTCCGCCAAAGCTGAGCTGGCAGAAGCAAAGAAGGAGTTGGTGGGCAACGACGGTGACGCGGCCGCACAGTCGTCGTGACAAGGTGGACCCGTCTCACGCGTGCCCCTGGTTTGAACGGGTTGCGATGATGGGCCGATGCAGTCGACAGCAGGGTTCACGGCGCGGGTGCTGGGGGCGCGATCGATGCTGTTGTCCTCACTGCACGGCTACCGATCGTCGTGGGTGATAGGCGACCTGGGCGCAGCGCTGACGTTGCTGGCGATCGCGGTGCCTGAGCAGTTAGCCACCGCCCGGCTGGCCGGTATGCCGCCGATCACCGGCTTGTACGCGTTTGTCGCGGGCAGCGTGATGTTCGCGCTGTTGGGATCGAACCCGCAGATGTCGGTCGGCGCCGATTCGACCATCGCCCCGCTGTTCGCCGTCGGCATCGCCGCCGTGGTGTCGGCCGTCTCCCCTGACTACGTGGCGTTGATCGGAGTCCTCGCGGTGATGGTCGGTGTGCTGGTGGCCCTGGTTGGTCTACTGCGGCTCGGGTGGGTCTCCGAGTTTCTGTCGGCGCCGATCATCAGCGGATTCCTTGGCGGGGTAGCGATCATCATCGTGGTACACCAGCTACCTGATCTGCTCGGCCTGCCCGGCGCCAGCGGCAGCACGCTGCACCGGTTGGGTGTCACGCTCAGCGGCCTGCATTTGATCAACGGGTGGGCGCTGGGCATCGGGGTCGGCGTGCTCACCGTCGTGGTCGTCGCCGAACGGGTCGATCGCCGGCTTCCGGGGGCGTTGGTCGGGCTGATCGGCTCGACGATCCTCGTCGCTGCGTTGAAGCTGCACGCCCACGGGGTGATGGTGTTGGGTGCAGTGGCCCACGGCGCGCCGCACCTCGGGCTGCGCGGGCTGTCCTGGTCGGCGTTGGGTGCGGTCGCACCGATCGCCGGCGTCGTAGCCCTGGTGATTATCAGCCAGACTGCGGCGACGACCCGCGCGTTCGCCGACCAGGGCGCATATGAGGTCGACGTCAATCGCGACTTCCTCGGCGTCGGAGCCGGCAATGTCGTCGCCGGCCTGGTCGGCGCCTTCCCGGTCGACGCAAGCCCGCCACGAACCGCCGCTGTGGTCTCAGCGTCCGGGCGGACCCAGGTGGCCGGACTGGCTGCTGCCGGTGCCCTCGTGCTGTTGATCCCTGCCGTCGCCCTGCTCGAGGACCTGCCCTTGGCGACCCTGGCGGCGATTCTTATCTTCATCGCCACCCGAATCTTGCGCGTCCACGATCTCGTCGACATCGCCCGCTACGATCGTTTCGAATTCGGGCTGGCTCTGATCACCCTGCTCACGGTTGCACTCGTCGGCGTCGAACAGGGCATCACCGTCGCGGTCGCGTTGGCCATCCTCGACCGCACCCGCCTCACCGCCCGCCCGCACCTGCACGTGCTGGGCCACATCCCCTCGACCACCAGTTGGGCCCCGCTCGATGGCAGCGAACACGCCATCGAGGTTCCCGGGGTACTCGTGGTGCTGTTCGCGACACCCCTCTGGTATGCCAACGCCAGTCGTTTCAGGACCGACTTGACTGCCGCGGTCGACCGCGCAGGTCGCTCACTTCAGCTAGTCGTGCTCGACGCGATGGGAATGACTGATGTTGATTACACCGGAGCATGCGCATTACGCCAGATGCTTGACCAACTCGAGAACAGTGGCGTGTCCTTCGCGATGGCAAGAACCAACAAAACGGTCCGCGCCGGCTTGGCGCGAAGTGGCCTGCTGGCGCGGATCGGCGAGGACCAGTTGTTCGCCTCCGTCGGCGAAGCAGTTAACGCTCTGCACCCCTAAGCGTCGTCGAGTTTGAGCACCAAGACCGACAAGGTGAAAACAATAGTGCACCTTTGACATTGGATGCGAAACTCGCAGCAGACATCGTCGCTCCGATCACCTCAGATGTCGTCATGGCGCAGGGTTCCAGGTCCAGTTGCGGATTTCGGGTAGGTCTTGCCCGTGGGTGTTGATGTAGCGGGTGTGTTCGACGAGTTTGTCGGCCATCGCCTGCTTCAGGTAGTCGCCGGTCGCGCCGAGCTGGGGCAGCCGATCGATGACGTCTGCGACGAGATGGAAACGGTCCAAGCGGTTCTGCACCCGCATGTCGAAGGATGTGGTGATGGTCCCTTCTTCGTTATAGCCACGCACGTGCAGATTGCGGTTGGTCCTGCGATAGGTGAGTCGATGGATCAGGCTCGGGTAGCCATGGAAGGCAAAGATAATGTGCTTGTCGGTGGTGAATAGGGCGTCGTAGTCGCGGTCGCCTAGCCCATGCGGGTGCTCGGTGGCCGACTGCAACCTCATCAGGTCCACCACGTTGACCACCCGGATCTTCAACTCGGGCAAGTGTTCCCGAAGGATCGACACCGCAGCCAGCACCTCGAGGGTCGGAGTATCTCCGCAGCACCCCAGGACCACGTCCGGTTCGACGCCGCGGTCGTTTCCGGCCCATTCCCAGATGCCGATGCCCTCGGTGCAGTGCACCACCGCTTCATCCATGCTCAGCCATTGCGGCATCGCACGCTTCCCGGCGACCACCACGTTGACGTAGTGACGGCTGCGCAGACAATGGTCGGCAACCGAGAGCAAGCAATTGGCGTCCGGCGGCAGGTAGATCCGGACGACGTCAGCTTTCTTGTTGACGACGTGGTCCAGGAAGCCGGGATCCTGGTGGGTGAAGCCGTTGTGGTCTTGCTGCCAAACATGAGACGCGAGGAGGTAATTCAGCGACGCGATGTCACGGCGCCACGGCAGTTGCGCGGTGACCTTGAGCCATTTGGCGTGCTGGTTGAACATCGAGTCGACGATGTGGATGAACGCCTCGTAGCAATTGAACAGCCCGTGCCGGCCGGTGAGCAGATAACCTTCCAGCCAACCCTCGCTTTGGTGCTCACTGAGCATTGAATCGAGCACTCTCCCTGTGGGCGAGAGGAATTCGTCGTTCTCGGCAGTACGGGCATCCCATTGCCGGCCGGTGACCTCGAAGACCGCGCCGAGCATGTTCGAGAGGGTTTCGTCGGGGCCGAAGATCCGGAAGTTACGCGCCTCGTCGTTGAGCGCGATGACGTCGCGCAGGAATGTGCCGAGCACGGCGGTGTCCTTTGCCTCCACCGCGCCTGGCGAGGACACCGTGACCGCGTGGTCGCGGAAGTCGGGCATCCTCAGGTCGCGCAGCAACATCCCGCCGTTGGTGTGTGCGTTGGCGCCCATCCGTCGCTGCGCTTGGGGGGCGAGCACCGCCAGGTCGGGCAGCAGCCGCCCGGTCTGATCGAAGAGCTCGCTCGGTTTGTAGCTGCGCATCCAGGCTTCGAGTTGTTCGACGTGTCCGGGATGCGCCTCATCGACAAGCAATGGCACCTGGTGGGCGCGAAAGGTCCCTTCGATTTGTAGGCCGTCGACGACCTTGGGTCCGGTCCAACCTTTCGGAGAGCGCAACACGATCATCGGCCAGCGGGGGCGGGTGGTGTCGCCGGTAGTTCGAGCGTCGCGTTGGATTCCGTGAATGGCCTCGACTGTCTCATCGAGAACAGTGGCCATCAGCTCGTGCATGTCTTCGGGGTCATCACCCTCGACGTAGCGCGGTTCCCAGCCGCAGCCGCGCACGAACTGGTCCAGTTCCTCGTGTTCTATGCGAGCCAGCACGGTCGGGTTACTGATCTTGTAGCCGTTCAGATGCAGGATCGGCAGTACCGCCCCGTCACCGATCGGGCTGAGGAACTTGGTGGAATGCCAGGCCGTGGCCAGTGGCCCCGTCTCGGCCTCACCGTCGCCAATCACGCACGCCACAATCAGGCCGGGGTTATCGAAGACAGCGCCGAACGCGTGACTCAGCGAGTAACCC
>NZ_JBAPRN010000837.1:0-11107 GCF_049281135.1 Mycobacterium sp.
CCCTTGAGCTGCCCTTCGGAGTCGAAGGTCCACGCGTGATAGAAACACTGAAAGACCTTGGAGTTGCCCGAGTCCTGGCGACAGACGAGCGCGCCGCGGTGTGTGCAGGTGTTGTGGAACACGTTGACGTTACCGGTCTTCGCCCCGCGCACCATAAAGACCGGCCGGCCGGCCACCGGCCGCCGCACAAAGTCGCCCGATTCTGGGATCTCGGATTCGTGGCCGACGTACAGCCACGACTTGGCGAAGATGCGCTCGATTTCGGCCCGATGGATATGCGGCGAGGTCATCGCCGAGCGGTGCACCCGGAACCGTTGGGCTGCCGGGTCGTCGTCGACGATCGGCAGTTGCGCGGGCACATCGGCTTGCTGGGGGCGCCGAGTCTCGATGCCGGCGCTCATGACCGGCCGAGGTAATCGGTAACCACAGCAGAGAACTCGTCTGCGCGCTCAACTTGGGTCCAGTGGCCGCAAGCGCTGAACACATGCAGATCGGCGTGGGGCAGTAGCCCGAGCATCGTGACCGAGACTTGCAGGGCAACCACTTTGTCCTCGCGGCCATGAATGAGCAGTGTCGGGGTGGTGATGGCACGCACCTCGTTATCCGTGATACCGAGGTCGGATCCGGCGTGCCGCGGGTCGAAGAACATGGCGCGGTAAGCCTCGTAAGCGCCGTCGGCGACGCTGGCCTCATACCGGATCTTGACAAGGTCATCGGTGATCATCGCTGGATCGACTGCGAAGTAGTTGCGCAGCAATGCGCGCATCGCGCCATACGACGGCTCGTACGCGCGTAGCGCGGCAAGCCCCTCGGTGGGAGTCATACCCGCGCCCGGTGTGCCCATCAGCACCATCTTGGCGATGCGGTCCGGCTGATCGGTGGCCATCTGCAGCGCGATGCGGCCGCCTAGTGAATTGCCGATGACCCTGGTCTTCTTGATGCCATGTGCGTCCATAAATGCCCAGACGTGATCGGTCCAGGTGCGCAGCGAGTAGACGACCTCTTCGGGCCGCTCGGTGGCGCCGAAGCCGACGATGTCGGGTGCGAGCACGTGGAAGCGATGCGCCAACGTCGGTATGTTGAGCTGCCAGTTAGCGAGCGCCGAAACCCCGGGGCCAGATCCGTGCAGCATGAGGACTGCCTCCCCGGAACCGGCCTCGAGGTAGCTGGTTTCGATACCTCCTGCATCGATCGTCCTTGGCTCAAATGTGATCCGTGCGACTGTCGACGTCATCGCGTGCTTCCTTCCGTGAACACTGCGAAACACTTGTTGGAGTTGAATACATCGGTAGTGATGAGCTCCGACCAAGAAAGGTCCAAGCCGAGCTCGTCGACAGCTCCGGTCAAGCAGAACCAGTTGAGCATCTCGTGCTGGCCGGAGTCGACGATGTCGCGGCTCGGGGTGGCCTGCCACGTCTGGTAGTCGCGGTCGACGAAAAGCTGATAGAAGCGACGGTCCGCGTCAGTGTCAGGAGTGATGTGCCAGGTTTTGTCAGTGAGAAATGCGTGCGACCAGCTCGACGAAGCAACCAGTGCAACCCGTAAGTCGGTGTCGCGGAACGCCTGTGCGACGGCGCGCCCCAGTGCGAAACAGCGTGCGGGCGTCGGCCCGGACGGGTCGAGCCGTTCGTCGGCGATGGCAGCGAAGCGCGCCAGGCCGCCTTGGCGTGCGATTGCGTGCTGCCCGTAGCAGTTGACGGTGATGGGGATCAGCCGATAGTTGAAGTGCGACCCGGCGTTTGGGTAGTCAAGGAAAAGCTGGGTGTTGAGGATTGCATGCGGAAAAGGTGCTTCGCTGCGCTTTCGGTAGGAGTAGGCGATATCGAATCCTTTGCCGATGAGTTCGTCGGTGAGTCTGCGGGCCCTATCCGCGTCGCCGTGCAACGTGATGGTTGTGTCATCGGGCAGACTCCATGCGTTCGGGCTGCCGCGGCGCGTCATCAACTCGAAGGGGTTAACGTCGACATCGCCGTAGGCGAGCACGCAGAACGGTGGGATGACCTCTTCGCGAAAGTTTTCGTACTGGTCGTCACCCCACACCACCACGACATCGGGTGCGAACTCGTCGAGGGCATCGCGGCTGCGAGCAAGGTTCTCCACCAACAGCTTTCGGTGACGCGCTGCTGAAGCAACTCCGCCGTCGTTGCCCCATTCGGCTTGCATCGACGCGGGCCAGGTGGCAGGGTCCTTCGCCTCGGCGGGAATGTCGGGGTCAGTTAGCGTCCAGCGCAACAGGTCCGCCATGTGCTCGTCGGTGCCGGCCAGTAGCGGATAGTGGGTCATGCCCAGACCCAGGAAGTGCGCCATAGTGCTCCTCCAAATTGGTGCGGCAGATCCTGCGACGCAAGTCAGCGGGCAGGGTTGTGACGATGTCGTCAAGAGGCTGCGGCATCGCCGCAAACGGGTAGTCGGATCCGAAGACCACGTGGTCGGTGCCGAACAGTTGGACTGCTGCCGTGAGCGCGTCATGGTTGTAGGTCAGGCAGTCACACCACAGTTGTCGGGCCAGGCGACTCGGTAAGTCGGGTGAATCGACAGAGATGCCAGTGATCGTGGCCCCTTTGTCGAGTCGTCCGATCATCGCCGGCAGCGCGCCGCCGCCGTGCGCCAAGCAGATTCGTACTCCCGGCCGGCGTGCGAGCGCGCCGCTCGTGATCAACGCCGCCGCGGCGAGTGCCGTCTCGATCGGCATCCCGGCACCGAAGCCCAATCCGAGTGCGGCGACTCGGGGTGGTAGATCCTGATCGCTGGGATGGACCAGGACCAAAGCGCCGAGTTCATGCGCGACCGCAAAGAACCGGTCCAAGCTAGGGTCGGCAAGTTCGTTATCTCCTACCCGCGTCCCGATCTCGACACCGAGAAACCCCGGGTGACGCATGCTCCGGCGCATCTCGTCGACAGCTCGGTCGGCGTCTTGCAAGGCGACGGCCCCCAGCGCAGCAAAGCGCGTTGGGTGCTCGAGGGTGATTCGGGCGAAGAACTCGTTCTGCGCTGCTGCCAATTCCGCGGCGCCGGCCGCCGATGCGTCGTAGCAGAACGTCACCGGAATTGGCGAAAGCATCTGCATCGCAACGCCTTCGCGGTCCATGTCAAGGATCCGCGCTTCCGGTGACCAGCAACGGTGATCGATGGGGCGGTAGGGCTGTCTACCGAAAAGCAGCTGCGCTTCGGTCTCACTGGTGCGCTCGACGCCGGGCCAGCGATCGTGCGGATAGCTTCGTCGCAGGTCCGGCAGATCGACGTCGATGGCGTGGGTGTGGACATCGACGAGGCCGGCGGGGTTGGTCAGTTGAGCGTTGATGATCGGCTCCGCGCAACGGGATGGGGGTTGGACTCGACCTACAATAGATATTGTGCATACATAATTCAAGATGTATATGCACAATGCACATTTGTTCGTGTGCTGGCACCGACATGCCCGCGGGACCGACCCCGCGATGGGGCAGCGAATGCCCGAGCGATCAGGGGCGCTGCGGCGTGTTCGGGGTCCGGTCCAGATCGTCGGCGCGGATCAGATCTTGATCGTGGTGGTTGATGGCCTCGACGAACGACGCCTGATCGTGCAGGGCAATGGCGGCCACGATGTCGTCGTGGACGTCGAGGCTTTTGGCGAGCAGCGGTTCGTGATCGTGGACGAACATCACCCGGCTCAGCACGGCTTTGATGCTGGTCACGACCAGCTGGTGCATCCCCTCCAGGACGGGGATGTGGGCGGCCGCCGCCACGACGCCGTGAAACGCGAGGACGGCGCCGAAGTACTCTGGAGCGCCGGCACTGGCCCGCATCGTGACCATCGCCGATCGCATCGCAGCGACGTCGGCGCTAGTCGCACGCTCGAAAGCCGCCTTGGTCATGCCGAACTCCAGGTATAACCGGGCTTCGAACAAGTCCAGCGGATGCGGAGTGGAAGGCTGGAACGATAAATCCAGCGCCCCGACACGAACCTGTGTGGGCGCACTCGCCACGGTGATCCCCCCGCCTGGTCCGGGGCGAACCGTAATTAGGTCGCGATCGCGCAAAATCCGCAACGTCTCATTCATCACGGTTGGGCTGATGCCGAAGCGGTCCATGATCTCCGAGCGACGTCCCAGATGGGCCCCGACCGGAAGGCGTGCACTGAGGATCTCGTGTTCTAGATCGGCCGCGACCCGCTCAGCCCGAGAAGGCCGCAACGCGGGATCGCGACGTTGCACGCGGCCTCCTCGAATCGTCATCGGCCCTGTAGTGGTGCTGTTATCGCAAGTTTCTCAGATGAACGCATGTGAACGCTGACATTCCAGTCGATTTGGGCCGCATCGTGGAAATCATCTACGGCAAGATCCGGCGTTTCGACCTAAGAGTTCAGGAAAATGCTTGCGCAGCAGACGCTTTGATGGATGAATACCGCGACCTCTGAGTCACGCCCGGCGAATGCGGAGCTGGGTGGCATGGCGGCTCGTCGAGCGCCCCCTATTTCACGAACGGCGCGCAGAGGGGCAGTGCTGGCGACTGTGCCGACTTGAGCCGCACGGAGTATCGCTGGCGCCTGAGTTGAGTGCTCCGCACGCTCGTCACCATTTGACACATGCCTAGCAAGGGCCCCGAACAGCCGAATTACCGCAGAGTGACCCCGACGAGGGACCCATAATCCCCCTTGGTGGAGCAGCCACTATGACGGCCGCGTCGATATCGTTCCGCCCATGCTGCCGGCCGAGCATGACCATTTGCAGCCGCGGACCGGGGGTTTCCTCGCCGTGGCGGTGTTCCCGGGCGCACCGGGCGTTGGCGGTCGTGCTCATGAAGTGACGCGTCAGGCGCCCGGCATCACTGGTCGCCGGCTGACAACAGCGTCCCGGAGGCGCGGATGGTAACCGCCTATCAGATCGGCAAGCCCGTCCGCGTAATGGGCGGCTTCTTTGCGATGGCACTGGACGGCGCGTTGTTGACCTTCAGGCCGCCGTTCGCCTGGCGTGAGTATCTACTGCAGAGCTGGTTTGTGGCGCGGGTCTCGATGCTGCCGGCGCTGATGATGACGCTTCCTTACTCGGTGATCCTGACGTTCATCTTCAACATTCTGCTGACCGAAATCGGTGCTGGCGATTTCTCTGGAACCGGCGCCGCGATCGGCACCGTAAACCAGATCGCTCCCATCGTCACGGTGCTGGTGGTTTCCGGCGCGGGCTCGACGGCGATGTGCGCCGACCTGGGAGCTCGGACGATCCGTGAGGAACTCGACGCGATGCGCGTGTTGGGCATCAATCCCGTTCAGCGGCTGGTGGTTCCGCGCGTGCTGGCGGCCACCACGGTGGCTTTGGCGCTGGAATCCGCGGTGACCGTGGTCGGCCTCGCGGGCGCATTCTTTTTCACCGTGTATGTCCAGCACGTCTCGGCGGGTGCATTCGTAGCGGGGCTGACCACGCTTACCGGCCTTGCCGACGTCATCGTGTCGTTGGTCAAGGCGACGCTATTCGGTTACGCGGCAGGCATGATCGCCTGCTACAAGGGCATGTCCGTCGGCGGCGGTCCCGCGGGTGTCGGCAACGCCGTCAACGAGACCGTCGTGTACACGTTCATGGTGTTGTTCGCGATCAACGTCATCGTGACCGCCGTCGGTATCCAGTTCACGGTGTCGTGAAGTGAAGCCATGAGCATTACCGTTCCGAGCACCCTTCATCCGCGGCTGCGGCGCAGCATGAATATGGTTGTCCGCGAATGGAATCGGGTCGGATCGCAGATGCGGTTCTACGTTACGACGCTCGGTTCGATTCCTGATGCAGTCATCAACTACCGGACCGAGATGCTGCGGTTGATCGCGCAAATGGGGTTGGGTACCGCCGCGCTCGCGATGATCGGCGGGACCGTCGTGATCGTCGGCTTCCTGACCATGACCACCGGCGCCTTGGTCGCGGTTCAGGGCTATAACCAGTTGGCGTCCGTCGGTATCGAAGCCCTCACCGGTTTCGCGTCGGCATACTTCAATGTCCGGCTCATTGTCCCCGGAACTGCCTCCGTTGCGCTGTCGGCGACCATCGGCGCCGGAGCCACCGCTCAGATGGGCGCGATGCGCATCAACGAGGAAATCGACGCACTTGAGGTAATCGGTATCCGCAGCGTCAGCTACCTGGCGTCGACCCGGGTGGTCGCGGGAGTCATCGTGGTCATCCCGTTGTACTGCATCGCAGTCATGATGGCCTTTCTGGCCTCACGCGCCGGCACGACCGCGATCTATGGCCAGGGCACGGGTGTCTACGACCATTACTTCAACACGTTCCTCAGTCCCCGCGACCTCATTTGGTCGTTCTTGCAATCGGTGGCGATCACCGTCGTGATCATGCTGGTGCACACCTACTACGGCTATAACGCGCGCGGCGGGCCGGCCGGGGTCGGCGAAGCCGTCGGCCGCGCGGTGCGAGCTTCGATGGTGGTCGCGGCGGTGGAGATCGTGATGATCACGCTCGCCGCCTACGGCCAGTCCGGCAACTTCCACCTGGCGAGCTGACATGGCACAACGCAAGCCCGGAGAACACCGCGTCCCCACCGGTTGGTGGACGTTGATCCTGTTGGCGGTCGTGGGCGTATTCATGTTCGCGACCACAGCCGCCTTCAGTGGGACCTTCCGCTCCTACGTGCCCGTGACCCTGACATCAGAGCGGGCGGGGCTGGTGCTCGAGACCAACGCCAAGGTCATGCTGCGTGGCGTCCAAGTCGGCCGGGTCAGCCAGATCGGCAGTGGCAGAAACGAGGCCAAGCTCAGGCTGGAGATCGATCCTGACCAGATCCGGTATATCCCGGCCAACGTACAGGCACAGATCAGTGCCACCACTGCTTTCGGTGCGAAGTTCGTCGACCTGGAATATCCGCAGAACCCAAGCCCTGCGCGGCTTTCCGCCGGCGCGGTGCTGCGTTCCAAAAATGTCAGTACCGAAATCAATACTGTCTTCGAAAACGTCGTCGACCTCCTCAACATGGTCGATCCGCTCAAGCTGAACGCGGTGCTGAGCGCGGTCGCCGAAGGCGTCCGCGGGCAAGGTCAACGGATGGGCGAGGCCACCACCGACCTCAACCAGGTGCTGCTGGCGCTCAACTCGCGCAGCGACACCATTCGTGCGGACTGGCGCAAGCTCGGGGAACTCAGCAGCACCTACGATGCGGCCGCCCCGAACATCCTGACCATCTTGAATGCCGCCAGCACCACCAGCACCACCGTCGTGGACCATAAGAAGGCGCTGGACGACTTGCTGCTCAACACAATCGGCTTCGCACAGGCCGGGACCAATCTGCTCGGCCAGAGCAGGGACAATCTCGTCGCGTCGGTCAACACCCTCGAACCGACGACGAACCTGCTGCTCAAATACAACCCCGAATACACCTGTTTCCTCCAGGGCGTCACCTGGTATCTCAACAACGGGGGCTATTCGGCGTTTGGCGGCGCCGACGGTCGGACGCTCCAACTCGACGTCGCGTTGTTGCTGGGCAACGACCCGTACCTCTATCCCGACAATCTGCCCATTGCCGAGGCCAAGGGCGGGCCTGGCGGCAAGCCGGGGTGCGGGTCGCTGCCGGATGCCACGAAGAACTTCCCGGTGCGCCAGCTCGTCACCAACACCGGTTGGGGAACCGGGCTCGATATGCGGCCCAACCCAGGCATTGGGCGTCCCTGCTACGGGTCATACTTCGGGGCCACCCACCCGTGGCCAGAGCCGCCGCAGGCGAGGCTCGATGACCCGGCCTCGGCGACGAGCAGGCGCTTCCGTGCTTGCCTCCCCGGAACGGCGGTCGGGCCACAGCCAACCCAAGGTTTTGCGACGCCGCCGTACGGCGCGCAGCTGTACGGGCCGGGCGGGGTGCCGCTGTTTCCCGGGATGCCCCCGGCACCGCCGCCACCGCCGGCGCCGCCACCGTAACAGCCATTGTCACCGCCGACGATCCGCAGCCGCAGGAGAAAAGTTATGAAGGAAAACCTCAGAGGCACCGCAGTGGGCCTCGGTATCTTCCTGACCGTCTGCGCGCTTTCCGCGTTCCTGCTGGTTTCAGTCTTCGGCCAACTTCGGTTCGGCGAAGGCAACACCTATTACGCCGAGTTCACCAATGTGACCAACCTGAGGAAGGGCAAGCTGGTCCGCATCGCCGGGGTGGAGGTCGGCAAGGTCAAGAACATCTCGATCAACCCGGATGCGACGGTGAGGGTCGAGTTCACCGCTGAAAAATCAGCCACTCTCACTGAGGGAACCCGGGCGGTGCTGCGGTACGACAACCTGTTCGGTGACCGCTTCCTAGCGCTCGAAGAAGGGCCAGGCGGGCTCAAGACGCTCAGTCCCGGTCAAACGATTCCGCTGGCCCGCACCCAACCCGCGCTGGATCTGGACGCGCTGATCGGCGGCTTCCGCCCGTTGTTTCGGGCGCTGAACCCGGACCAGGTCAACGACCTGAGCAAAGCGTTCGTCGACGCGTTTCAGGGCCAGGGAGCCACGATCGGAACGTTTCTGGATCAATCGGCCGCGGTGACCAACACATTGGCCGACCGCGATCTGCTGATCGGGCAAGTGGTCGACAACCTCAATGTGGTGCTGGGGACGCTGGGCGGGCAGAGCGACCGATTGGACCACGCGGTGACGTCGCTGTCCGAGTTGGTTCACGGGCTGGCCGCCCGCAAAACTGACCTCTCCACCGCGGTGGCCTACATCAACGCCGGCGCCCGCTCGGTCGCCGACCTCATGTCGCAAGCCCGCCAGCCGGTCCGGAAAGTGGTCCAGCAGACCGACCGGGTCGGCAACGTTGTGCTGGCCGACCATGACTACCTCGACAACCTGCTGAACACGCTGCCGGACAAGTACCGGGCGATGGACCGCCAGGCGATGTACGGCGACTATTTCAGCTTCTACTTCTGTGATGTCGTGCTCAAGCTCAACGGCAAGGGCGGCCAGCCGATGTACATCAAGGTCGCCGGTCAGGCGTCGGGACGGTGCGCGCCAAAATGAAGCTGTTCTCTGACACGAAGTTGTTCTCTGAACGCAACCCGATGATCATCGGCGCCATCGGCCTGACCGCCGTCGCCGTCCTTGTACTGGCCGCGCTGGAGTGGCAGAAACTGCCTTTCCTCAACCAGGGCAGAACAGTGTCCGCCTATTTCGCTGATGCGGGCGGCCTGAGGACCGGCAACGGCGTCGAAGTCTCCGGTTTCCCGGTCGGAAAAGTGTCCAGCATCGACCTTGACGGGCCCGGCGTGCTGGTCGAATTCAAAGTCGGCAACGGCATTCATCTGGGGAACCTCACCGAGGTGGGGATCAAAACCAAAGGCCTCCTGGGTGCCAAGATTCTCGACGTCAGACCCCGCGGCGACGGCCAGCTCCAGGGCAGCATCCCAATGGATCGGACACAGTCGCCCTACCAGCTGCCCGACATCCTTGGTGACCTCGCCACCACGATCAGTGGGATCAACACTGAACAGCTGTCCGATTCGCTGGCCACCATGGCGCGGACCTTTGCCAGTACCCCGCCGGATCTGAGGAACGCGCTACAGGGGGTGGCGAGGTTTGCGCAAACAATCGACGAACGCGACGCCCACCTTCGTAGCCTGCTCGACAACGCGGCTAAGGCGACGGGAGTCCTGGCCAAGCGCACCGACCAGGTGGTCGGCCTGGTGAAGGACACGAACGCGCTGCTGGCACAGCTGCGGACGCAGAGCGCGGCCCTCGATCAGGTCTGGATGAATGTCTCCGCGGCGTCACGACAACTGCAAGGATTCATCGCCGACAACCGGCAGGAGCTGCGGCCGGCGCTGGACAAGCTCAACGGCGTGTTGACGATCATCGACAACCGCAAGGAGCGCCTGCAGAAGGCCATCCCGATGCTCAACGCCTATGTCATGTCACTTGGCGAATCGGTTGCGTCGGGCCCGTTCTTCAAGGCATATGTGGTCAACCTGCTGCCGGGCCAGTTCGTGCAGCCGTACATCAATGCCGCATTCTCCGATCTGGGACTGGACCCGGCGACTTTGCTGCCGTCGCAGCTGACGGACCCGCCGACCGGTCAGCGCGGGACGCCGCCGTTGCCGTTGCCGGATCCGCGGACCGGCCAGGGCGGCCAGCCGCGCCAAAGTCTGCCCGACGCGATCACCGGCAATCCGGACGACCATCATTGCGGTGCGCCCGGCGTGGCTTTGCCCGGCCCTGGCTGCTACCCGTATCGGCAACCACCGCCGGCGCCGCCACCCGGCGGTCCACCCCCGGGGCCGCCCCTTGTTCCTATTCCTGCGCATACGCCCAAGCCGGTCATTGCGAACTACACGCCGACGCGACCGGGAGGCCAACCGTGATGAGCTGGCTGAGAGACAACTCCCGCGTGGCGCTCGGAGGCACCCTCGCGTTGGTGCTCGTTGCCGGGTTGTTCGTCGCGATGCAAGTCAGCGATCAGATCGCGCGCACATTGGTGGTCGGTTACTTCGACAACAGCAGCGGCGTGTTTCCCGGCGACGACGTGCGCATCCGGGGCGTGCCAGTGGGCAAAGTCGTAAAGATTGAGCCTGAGCCACTGCGGTCCAAGATTTCGTTCTGGTTCGATCGAAAGTACAAGGTGCCCGCCGAAGCCAAGGCGGTAATCCTGTCGCCGCAACTGGTGACAGGTCGGGCCATCCAGCTGACCCCGCCCTACACCGGTGGGCCCACGATGAGCGACGGCGCGATCATCCCCCAGGGACGCACGGCGGTGCCGGTCGAGTGGGATGATCTGCGAAACCAACTCCAACGCGTCACCGAGTTGCTGAAGCCCACCCAGCCAGGCGGCGTGAGTACGCTGGGCTCGCTCATCAACACCGCCGCCGACAACCTGCGCGGCCAAGGCCCCACCATCCGCGACAGCATCATCAAACTGTCGCAGACCGTGTCCGTGCTCGGCGACCACAGCAAAGACATCTTTTCCACATTCAAAAACCTGTCGACGCTGGTGACGGCCCTGCACGATAGTGCCGATCTGCTCGAGCAGCTGAACCGCAATCTGGCCGCGGTCTCGTCGGTGCTGGCCGACAATCCAAAAAAGGTCGGCGAGACGGTGGAGAGCCTCAACGGGGTTCTCAACGACTTGCAGAGTTTTGCCGCAGACAACCGTGAGGCCATCGGCACAACGTCGGACA
>NZ_JBAPRN010000838.1:0-1714 GCF_049281135.1 Mycobacterium sp.
GGTCGGCGACATCGCTCAGGTCGATGCCGAGGTCACGGCGTACGCCGGCCGAGGTCAGCTCCGCAGTTCGGCGCAGCCAGCGTGCGGGCCCGCCGAGGAACTGCCCGATCCCGTAGGCCCGGCGCAGATAGAGATGCGCGTCGTGCTCCCAGGTGATTCCGATGCCGCCGAGCACTTGGATGCAGTCTTTGGCGTTGGCCTTGGCGGCGTCGATCCCGATTCCCGCGGCGATCGCCGCGGCGATGGACAGCTGACGATGATCCCCATCATTGGCGGCGCGGGCAGCATCGGCGGCGGCCACCGCCACCTGCTCTGTCCGGCAAAGCATCTCGGCGCATAGGTGCTTGATCGCCTGGAAGCTGCCGATCGGTTTGCCGAACTGCTCGCGCACCTTGGCATAGGCGACGGCGGTGTCAAGGGTCCACCGGGTGATCCCCGCGGCTTCGGCGGACAGCACGGTGGCGGTCAGGTCAGTCACCCAGTCAGCGGGGGCGTCCAGCACCCCGGCCGGCGCAGAGGTGAGCACGGCACGAGCCAGCGGCCGGGAGAAGTCGCTGGCCTGCAGGGGCTCGACGACGACGCCTTCGGCAGTGGCGTCGACGAGTAGCCACCGGTCGCCGGCCGGCACCAACAGCAGACCGTCGACGACGCCGCCGAGCAGGAACGGCACGGTGCCCGAGGCCCGCGAAGCCGCCGCGTCGAATTCCACATCACTGCGTAGTGCGACTCCGGCCGTGCGCTCCCCCGCGGCGAGAGCCTCACGCAATTGCGGGTCGGACACCACGAGTGTGGCCAGCGCGGTGGTCGCCACCGGGCCTGGCACCAGGGCCCTGGCGGCCTCCTCGACCATCGCGCACAGGTCCTCGATGCTGCCGCCGGCCCCGCCGCACTCCTCGGGGACCGCGACGCCGAACAAGCCCAGCTCGGCCAGGCGAGCAAAGACCGGCCGCCAGGCTTTCGGCTCACCCTGCTCGATATCCCGGACCGCTGCGGTCGCCCCGGACCCGGCCGCCCAGTCGCGCACCAACTCCCGCGCCGCAAACTGTTCGTCGGTGATGGTCGTGGCCACCTGAACTCCTCGATCGACCGGAAAAGACGCTGCCGAGACGCAACGCACAGCACTAGAACGTGTTCTAATAGTGCCAGTGTTCGATCGTCAAGTCGAATGCCATCGCAGCAGGACATCCCGGTGTCCCGGCGGCACGGAGGTGGGAGATTCGCGCTCGGCGTGCGTATCGTTTCGAGCGAGGACGCGAGAAAGGGAGTTGTCCGTCAGATGTCGTCGCCAGCGAACTCCAACTCGGGGCAACCGCCGAGTTCGGCCCCTGCGCAACCTCGTGAGGTGATGAACGTGGCGGTATTGGCCGAGTCGGAACTCGGTTCCGAAGCACAGCGGGAACGTCGCAAGCGGATTCTGGACGCGACCATGGCCATCGCCTCCAAGGGCGGCTACGAAGCTGTTCAGATGCGTGCGGTCGCCGACCGCGCGGACGTCGCCGTGGGGACGCTGTACCGGTATTTCCCGTCGAAGGTGCATCTGCTGGTGTCCGCGCTGGGTCGCGAGTTCGAACGCATCGACGCCAAAACCGACCGCTCCGCGCTGAGCGGCGGAACGCCGTATCAGCGACTGAACTTCATGGTCAGCAAGCTCAACCGAGCGATGCAGCGCAATCCGCTGCTTACCGAGGCCATGACCCGCGCTTACGTCTTCGCC
>NZ_JBAPRN010000839.1:0-4275 GCF_049281135.1 Mycobacterium sp.
TCTCTTAGTCTGGGCGAATGCGACAGGGGCGGGGCCGGTAGTCATGACCCGCTTCCTGGCCCGTCGCATGCTGAACTACGTCGTGCTGCTGGCGTTGGCGTCTTTTTTGACGTTCTGCCTGACCTCGGTGGCGTTCTCGCCGCTGGAAAGCCTGATGCAGCGCAGTCCGCGACCGCCGCAGGCCGTGATCGACGCCAAAGCCGCCCAACTCGGCCTGAACAAGCCCATCCCGCTGCGTTACGCGGACTGGGCCTCACACGCGGTGCGTGGCGATTTCGGCGCCACCGTGACCGGTCAGCCCGTCTCGGGTGAGCTGTGGCGTCGCATCGGCGTCAGCCTTCGGTTGCTGGTCCTCGGTTCGGTGGCCGGCACGATCATCGGTGTGGTGCTCGGCGCATGGGGGGCGATCCGCCAGTACCGCCTCAGCGATCGGGTGATCACGATGCTGTCGCTGCTGGTGCTGTCCACCCCGACCTTCGTCATCGCCAACGTGCTGATTCTCGCTGCCCTGCGGGTGAACTGGGCACTGGGTGCGCAATTGTTCCAGTACACCGGCGAGACGGCGCCGGCGCTGATCGACGGAGCGTGGCCGCAGTTCGTGGATCGTATGCAGCACTTGGTTTTACCTACGCTCACACTGACGCTGGGCACGGCCGCGGGATTCAGCCGATATCAGCGCAACGCGATGCTCGACGTGCTCGGTCAGGACTTCATCCGGACCGCACGTGCCAAAGGCCTGACCCGCCGCCGCGCTCTGATCAAGCACGGGCTCCGTACCGCGCTGATACCGCTGGCCACACTGTTCGCCTACGGCGTGGCCGGTTTGGTGACCGGCGCGGTCTTCGTCGAGAAGATCTTCGGCTGGCACGGCATGGGTGAGTGGATGGTGCAGGGCGTGGCGACCCAGGACACCAACATCGTCGCCGCGATCACGGTGTTCGCCGGAGCGGTTGTGTTGCTGGCCGGTCTGCTCTCCGATTTCATCTACGCCGCCCTCGATCCCAGGGTGCGGGTGTCATGACGCGCGCCGGCGACAATGCAGTGGGGGCACCTCCCGCTTACGGGGGACGAAGCGATGAGGAGGAGCGGCGCAAATGACGGATGCCGCCTTGGATGCTGAATTCGGCATGCAGACACCGGAATTCGCCTCGCGTCGAACCCTGGTGTTGCGCCGTTTCCTGCGCCGCCCGTCGGCAGTGGCCGCACTCGTGGTGCTGCTGGCGCTGTTCATCGGCTGCTACACGGTCCCGTCGTTGCTGCCGTACTCCTACTCCGACCTCGACTTCAATGCGCTGCTGCAGCCACCGAATGGCCGACACTGGTTGGGCACCAACGCGCTTGGCCAGGATCTGCTGGCTCAGACGTTGCGGGGCATGCAGAAGTCCATGCTGATCGCGGTGTGTGTGGCCATCATCTCCACCGGCATCGCGGCGACAGTGGGCTCGATCTCGGGCTACTTCGGTGGCTGGCGCGACCGGGCGCTTATGTGGTTCGTCGACCTCATGCTGGTGGTGCCCGCTTTTTTGCTGATCATGATCCTGACCCCACGCACCAAGAGCTCCGGCAACGTCGTCGTGCTGGTGTTGCTGCTGTCGGGTTTCGGCTGGATGGTCAGCTCGCGGATGGTCCGCGGCATGACGATGAGCCTGCGTGAGCGCGAATTCATCCGCGCCGCCAGGTACATGGGCGTGTCCAATCGGCGGATCATCACCCATCACGTGATCCCGAACGTGGCGTCGATCCTCATCATCGATACCGCTCTGAACGTCGCGGTCGCCATCCTGGCCGAAACCGGTCTCAGCTTCCTCGGGTTCGGCATCCAGCCCCCGGACGTGTCACTGGGGACGCTGATCGCCGACGGCACCCAGTCAGCGACCACCTTTCCGTGGGTTTTCCTGTTCCCGGCCGGCGTCCTGGTGCTGATCCTGGTGTGCGCCAACTTGACCGGTGACGGCCTGCGCGACGCGCTTGATCCTGCCAGCGGTGCGTTGCTGGGTCGCCGCCGATGAGTCACCTCCTGGACGTCACCAATGTGTCCGTCAGCTTCCCCACCGAAGGGCAGCCGCTCAAGGCCGTGCGCGGCATCGATTTTCACGTCGACGCCGGCGAGGTGGTCGCGATCGTCGGCGAATCCGGTTCGGGCAAGTCGACAGCGGCGATGGCGGTGGTGGGCCTGCTTCCTGAGTACGCCGACGTGCGCGGCTCGGCGCGGTTGCAGGGTAACGAGTTGATCGGGCTGCCCGACGATGCGATGTCACGGTTCCGCGGCAACACGATCGGCACGGTGTTTCAGGATCCGATGTCGGCGCTGACGCCGGTGTACACCGTCGGCGACCAGATCGCCGAGGCAATCGAGACGCACCAACCCCGCACCGGAAAACGGGCAGCCCGTCAGCGCGCGATCGAATTGCTCGAACTGGTCGGGATCGCCCAGCCCGACCGCCGCGCCCGCGCCTTTCCGCACGAGCTGTCCGGTGGCGAACGTCAGCGCGTGGTGATTGCCATCGCCATCGCCAACGATCCGGACCTGTTGATCTGCGACGAGCCGACGACCGCACTCGACGTCACTGTGCAGGCGCAGATTCTCGATGTGCTGAGGACCGCCCGCGACGTCACCGGGGCCGGGGTGCTGATCATCACCCACGACCTCGGTGTGGTCGGCGAATTCGCCGACCGCGCGCTGGTGATGTATGCCGGCAAGATCGTGGAGTCGGCCGCCGTCAGCGATGTCTACCGCGATCGCCGAATGCCTTACACCGTTGGGTTACTGGGTTCGGTGCCGCGGCTGGATGCCCCGCAGGGGACGCGGCTGGTGCCGATACCGGGCGCGCCCCCGTCGCTGTCGGCTCTCGAACCAGGATGTCCGTTCGCGCCGCGCTGCCCGCTGGTCGTCGAGGAGTGTCGCGCCGAAGAACCGAAGTTGTTGACGGTGGCCCCCGATCACGGGGCGGCCTGCATCCGCACCGAACATGTCGTCGGGCGCACTGCCGCCGAGATCTACGGAGTCAGCACCGAAGCCAAAACTTTCGAGCCCGGCGAACCGCCCGTCGTCGTGCGGGTCCGCGATCTGGTCAAGACGTATCCGTTGACCAAAGGCGTGCTGCTCCGCCGCAACATCGGCGAAGTCCGCGCGGTCGACGGCATCAGCTTCGAACTCCGGCAAGGCCGCACGCTGGCCATCGTCGGGGAGTCGGGTTCGGGCAAGTCGACGACGTTGCACGAGATCCTCGAGTTGGTTGCCCCGCAATCGGGTTCGATCGAGGTGCTGGGGGCCGACGAAGCCACGCTGAACAGGTCGAGTCGTCGGGCGATGCGGCGCGACATCCAGGTCATCTTTCAGGATCCAGCCGCCTCGCTGGATCCGCGGCTACCGGTTTTCGACCTGCTGGCAGAGCCGTTGCACGCCAACGGATTCAGCAAGGCCGACACCAGCAGCCGGGTTGCCGAGCTGCTCGAAATCGTGGGGCTGCGCCACGGCGACGCCAGCCGCTACCCGGCGGAATTCTCCGGCGGGCAGAAGCAGCGGATCGGGATCGCGCGGGCGTTGGCGCTACGGCCCAAGATCCTGGCGCTCGACGAACCGGTCTCCGCGCTCGACGTGTCGATTCAGGCCGGCATCCTCAACCTGTTGCTCGACCTGCAGCAAGAGTTCGGTCTGTCGTATTTGTTCGTCTCGCATAATCTTTCGGTGGTCAAGCATCTAGCCCACCAGGTCGTCGTGATGCTCCGCGGCGTCGTCGTGGAACAGGGTGACAGCGACGAGATATTCAACCGGCCACAGCACGAGTACACGCGGAGACTGCTGGCCGCGGTGCCGCAACCGGATTCGGCTCGTGGCTAGGCGGGTGGTGCCGGCGATCGTGTTCGCCGTGAGCCTGATCCTCGGCGGCTGTTCGTCGGGCGCCGACTATGTGCCGCCCGGACCGGCCACCGCCGTCGGCGCCACCAGCGACGTCAACCCGCAAAACCCGGCGACCCTGCGCGAGGGCGGCGACCTGCGGCTGGCGCTCACCGAATTCCCGTCCAACTTCAACACTTTGCACATCGACGGCAATTCCGCCGATGTCGGCGGCATGCTGAAAGCCACCATGCCGCGCGCGTTCGTCATCGGACCGGACGGCTCCACGACCGTCGACACCGACTACTTCAGCAGCGTCGAACTGACCGGGACCAACCCGCAAGTGGTCACCTACACCATCAACCCGAAGGCGACCTGGTCGGACGGCACACCACTCAGCTGGGAGGACATCGCCAGCCAGATCCACGCCACCAGCG
>NZ_JBAPRN010000840.1:0-4745 GCF_049281135.1 Mycobacterium sp.
CATGCGTACAATACACTCCGCCCATGGCCGTCAAAGACCGCGTGTTTGTCCACCCGATCACCTGGAAGCTGCACCAGAAGGTGCAGAAATATATTTACCGCGACATCTCGCGTCGAACCGACAGCGAAGATTGTGTGTTCTTCAACTGGGCGTATGAGCAGGATCCGCCGATGGCCCTGCCGCTGGAAGCCGCCGACGAGCCCAATCGGTACTGCATCCAGCTGTATCACGCCACTGCGACCCAGACGGATCTCAGCGGCAAACAGGTGCTTGAGGTGGGTTGTGGCCACGGCGGCGGAGGCTCATACCTCATGCGCACCCAGCACCCGGCCTCCTATACCGGGCTGGACTTGAACCCGACCGGTATCGCCTTCTGCCAAAAGCGGCACAACGTCGCGGGCCTGGACTTCGTGCAAGGCGACGCCGAGGATCTGCCTTTCGTTGACCAATCCTTCGACGCGGTGCTCAATGTCGAATCCTCGCACTGCTACCCCAACTTTCCCCGTTTCCTCAGTGAAGTTGAGCGCGTGCTGCGCCCCGGAGGGCATTTCCTGTACTGCGATCTTCGACCCCGCGACCGTGTTGCCGCGTGGGAGGCGGACCTGGCCAGGGCGCCGATGCAGATGCTTTCGCAGCGCGAGATCAATCCGGAGCTGTGCCGCGGAATGCGGCTCGGACGCGATCGATCGCCGCACACCAGCTTTGCCGAAAGCGACCTCCAGGCGCGGTGGTCACCTTGGATGGCCGGGATGGTGGAAAGGATCCTGCAAAGCGGCGGGGTCTCGTACCGGATGTACCTCTTCGCCAAGGCATGAGGCGGCGTCCCCCGTTCCGAGGCCAAAAGTTCCGGATTCCAGGTCCTATTGCACGGGTGTTGGATTAAACTTCCCGCAAGTTAGCCGTTAGCGGGGGCCCGCTTGCATGTCACAAACGCGCACGGGGGACTGAAGGGTTAGGTTCCGCGATGCGTAAAGGCGCGTTCGGGCGCAGCGACGCTGAGATCGACCTCTTGGTGCGCGGCATGCGATCGGGGATCGCAGTTGTCGGCTTCGGTTACATCGGCACAGTGATTGGTGCGGTGCTGGCAGACCGTGGCTGGCCTGTGACGGGGATCGATGTGCGCCAGAGCGTCGTCGACGAGATCAACCTCGGCAAGACCACGGTGGCTGAGCCTGGGCTGAGCGAGCTGGTGGCCAATAACGTGCGGGTCGGTCGTCTGCGCGCCACGACGGATTTCAGCGCTATCGCGGACAACGAGTTCATCATCGTCAACGTCGGTACGCCGCTTGGTCCGGACTACGAGCCGATCGTCGACGACATCAAGGCGGCGGCGCGGGCCTTGGGAGAGCATCTGCAGCGCGGTCACATCGTCATCCTCAAGAGCACGGTGCCGCCGGACACCACGGAAACCCTCGTTCGGCCGATCCTCGAAGATACTTCGGGGCTACGGGCCGGGGTGGACTTCGGGTTGGCGTTTTGCCCGGAGCGGCTCGCCGAAGGCCAAGCCATCCACGAGCTGACGTCTATTCCTGTCGTGGTCGGTGCCGTCGATGAGCGCAGCGCACGCGCCTGCGCCACGCTGTGGCGGCACGCTCTTGGGGTGGAATCCGTCATCGTCGACAATCCGCGGACCGCCGAGATGGTCAAGCTTGCGGACAACCTTTGGGTGGACCTCAACGTCGCGCTGGCGAACGAGCTGGCCAAGGTGTGCGACCGGCTCGGGATGGACGCCCTTCAAGTCATCGAGGCCGCCAACACGATGCCGAAGGGGGGCCGCGATACGAACATATTGAGGCCGAGCATGGGCGTTGGCGGCTACTGCTTGACGAAGGATCCGTGGTTCGTCAACCACCTAGGCCAGTCCCTCGGGTTGGACTTGGCAATTCCGCGGACGTCCAGAACCGTTAACGACACGATGCCGGCCTACACCTACGGACTGCTGAAGGATTTACTCGCCGATCAGGGAAAGTCCATCGAGGCCAGCCGAATCGCCGTGCTGGGCATCGCGTTCAAGAACAACACCGGCGACTGCCGCCTCACACCCACTAAGTACGTGGTCAGCCTGCTCGAGGAGTCCGGTTGTGAGCTTTCGATTCATGATCCGTGGGTGGGCGTTGAAGACGCCGTCACGGTGACGAATGTCCCCTTGACCGCAGACATCGAGACGGCGGTCGAGGGTGCCGACGCCTTGGTGGTACTTGCGGGCCATCGACAGTTCCACCAAACCCCGCTGTCCCAGCTCGCGGAGCTGGCGTCGGCCAGGTGCGTATTCCTCGATGGCCGGAACAGCTTTGACCCAGCGGCAGTGCGCGCCGCCGGCTTTGTCTATAAGGGTATCGGCCGGTAATCGGTCGATCGGCGAACGTAAACCCAAGAAATGAAAGAGCTTTCATGAGAAATGTCGTCGTGACAGGCGGCTACGGCTTCATCGGATCGCACCTGGTGTCCGCATTGCTGGACCGCGGAGATTCAGTCACTGTCTTCGACTTCGCAAAGAACATGCGCGACACCAGCATTGACTTTGACCGGCATTCCAGCTTCCGGTTCGTGCAAGGCGACGTCACTGATCTGACCGCACTTGAAGAAGCCTTTACCCCCGGCGTCGATATAGTCTTCCACCTGGCCGCGGTCGTTGGTGTCAAGAACTATCTCAACGATCCGCTTCGGGTCCTCGATGTCAATGTGACCGGTACCCGTAACGTCCTTGAACTGAGCCACCGGCACGGAACACGCGTCGTGTTCGCCAGCACGTCTGAGGTGTTTGGCAAGAACCCCAACCCGCCGTTTGCGGAGGACGACGATCGCGTTGTCGGTTCGACAAGGACAGCGCGGTGGAGCTACAGCACCAGCAAGGCCATGGCCGAACATCTTGTCTTCGCGATGCACGACGCCTACGGATTGCCGGTGACGGTAGTTCGCTATTTCAATGTGTATGGCCCGCGGCAGAATCCCATATTCGTGGTCTCGAAGAGCATTCACCGGATACTCAACGGCCACCAGCCGTTGCTGTATGACTCCGGCGACCAGTCGCGGTGCTTCACCTACATCGATGACGCCGTCGTCGGCACCTTGCTCGCGTCCGGGAGTGATGCGGCAATCGGTGAGGCCTTCAATATCGGGAGCATGACCGAGACGACGATGCGTGACGTTGTCGAGCTGGCGATCAAGATCGCCGATGTCGAGTCGGTGTCTGCGGCCGAAACTGTTGATACTGCAGCACTTTACGGGGGACGTTACGAGGACATCCCTCGTCGTATCCCGGACTCAACCAAAGCACAACGGGAACTGGGATGGCGCCTCCAAGTCGACGTCGAAGAAGGGATCCGGCGCACCATCAATTGGGCGCGGGCCAACCCTTGGTATCTCAAAGACCCGCAGGAGTGACGCCACGATGGAATTTGTGCTGACAGCCTATGGAACTCGTGGCGATGTCGAACCCTCCGTCGTCGTCGGCCGCGAGCTCCTGCGCCGAGGGCATGACGTGCGTATAGCCGTCCCGCCCGATCACATTGGCTTCGCTGAGGCGGCTGGGCTTGCGGCCGTCGCCTACGGACCGGATTCACAGGCCGTGCTGGACAAGGAGCTCGGCACGAACCTGTTCAAGGATTTCCCGCGCCAGGTCAAGGATCTGCCCAGGTTGTGGCGCGAAAACTGGGAGCTCTCAACCCAGGGCTGGTCGGAAATGAGCAAGACGCTGATGTCCGAGGCCGATGGAGCCGATCTGATAATCACCGGCCTGGTTTTTGAGGACGGCGCCGCGAACATCGCAGAGTATTACGGCATTCCATTGGCCACGCTGCATTACTTCCCAATACGGCCCAACGGCCAGCTCATGCCGTACCTGCCGGCGGCGCTGAGCCGATTTTTGGTAACCGCATACTGGTGGCTAGCTTTGGGCCTGCTCGGCAGCTTCGAGAAAGCGCAGCGCCGAGAGCTGGGCCTGCCGAAGGCCTCCGGCCCTGCCTCACAACGTGTCACCGAGCGCGGAGCGCTCGAAATCCAGGCTTATGACGCGGTGTGCTTTCCCGGACTGGCAGCGGAATGGGCGAAATGGGGTGGCCAGCGGCCTTTTGTCGGCACGCTGACTATGGAGTTACCGACGGAGGCGGACGAGGAGGTCGCATCGTGGATTGCCGCGGGGACGCCGCCGATTTGCTTTGGGTTTGGCAGCATGGAGATCGATGCTGCGGCCGACACGATCGCCATGATTAGTGCAGCTTGCACGCAGTTAGGTGAGCGGGCGTTGATCTGCGCCGGCTTGAGCGACTTCAGCGAAATCCCTTATGGCGATCACGTCAAGGTGGTGGGCTCGATGAATTACGCGGCGATCTTTCCCGCCTGCCGCGCGGTCGTGCACCACGGCGGTGCCGGCACCACGGCCGCGGGCCTGCGCGCCGGGGTCCCCACCTTGGTCCTCTGGGCTACGCCCGATCGGCAGATGCGGGGAGCTTTCGTCAAACGGCTGAAAGCCGGTACCATGCGGCGGTTTTCGAGCGTCACCCAAGAGTCGCTGGTAGCGGACCTGCGGCAGATCCTGGCCCCCGCATGCGTCGCCCGGGCCCGCGATGTCGCCACCCAGATGACCACACCCGCCGAAAGTGTCTCGGCCACAGCTGATCTGATAGAAGACTTCGCGCGCCTCAAGCGTGTTGGCGTGGTCAAAGACGGTGGGTCGTGACTAGCACCGGCCACATTTCCCAAAGGCCGAATCAGTTGGGGCATTCCGCGATAACTATCCGTGACTG
>NZ_JBAPRN010000841.1:0-7821 GCF_049281135.1 Mycobacterium sp.
GCCGAGGCCGAGGCGGCAGTGCTGACCGCCGGCCGCGACGAAGCCGAGACCGAGGAGTTGCGCACCGCGCTGGGCGCCGGAGGCACCGGCAAGGGCACCGCCGGTGCGTTGCGCGGTGCGACCGGTGCGATCAAAGACCTTGAGCGACGGCAGAAGTCGCGTCAGACCCGCGCGTCGCGGGATGCGTTGGACCGCGCGCTGATCGACCTGGCGACCTACTTTCGTGACGCGCTGCTGGTCGCCGCCAGTGCGGGTGACGTGCGGCCCAACCACCCCGACATGGCCGCGCAGATCGGGTCGATGGCCGCCCACGTCTCCGCCGATCGGCTGCTGCGCTGCATCGAAGCCGTTCTGGAGTGCCGCGAGGCGCTGGCGATCAACGTCAAGCCCAAGTTCGCCGTCGACGCCATGGTCGCCACCATCGGCCAGGCCCTGCGCGACTGAGTTGATTTGCCCAACCCGCCCCCTCGCCGCTTCGCGCCTGGGGGGACCCCCACCTCATCGCGCTGCGCGCTCTGCATCGTCGTCGGGCGAACTTGGGTGTGCAAGTGGCCCTGCCGTAGACTCGTCCCGCCCGACAGGGCACGCCACCTTAGCTCAGTCGGTAGAGCGGCTCACTCGTAATGAGCAGGTCAGGAGTTCGATTCTCCTAGGTGGCTCCACCTTTGACCCGCGTCAGCGTGGCAGCACGAATCCCACCGGCCCCGCGGCGATGCATACGCTCAGCGCCGCCGTGTCGGCCCGCACCCGCATCGCATTGCCCGCGCCCGGTAGTCGCACATAGACCCGGTTGAGCCCGGGGTGTACGTGCACCCGGGTGTCGATCCCCTCCGACAGTGAGACCGTGATCGAGCCGTCGCTGTTGGCCAGGTAGTTGATCTCGGCCGTCCAGTCCGTCGGCAGCAGTGGCCCGTCGAGACCGATCTCAACCGGCCGGTCGGGCTGCACCAGGTATCCGCACTGCGTGACCGGGCCGGGCGTCATCGCGCGCACCCAGGTCACCTGGGCGTCGACCAGCCGGCCCTTGCTGTCCAGCGTCTTCAATTGCGTTGTCGAAGAACCGAATTCGGGTCGATTGGCCAGCAGTGCGAACATGTGGCTGGCCAGATTGTCCGGCCAGGCCACCCGCCCGAGCACCAGCGGATCGACCTCCTGGTCGAGCAACGGTGCACTCGAGTTCGTATGTGCGGCAGCCAAATCGCGCTGAGCATTCTGCAGGTAGGGCTGTGCCGGGTTGTCCCGCCACGACGTCAAGAACGTTGCCGTCGAATACCAGCTGCTCGCTGCGAACGACGCTGCCACCGCGGTCGTGACCACCGTGCGGGCTGCCGACGCGTCGAGCCAGCCGGACGAAGGGCGGTTGGGGGCGCAGAACCCGACCGCGGCCAGCAACGCCAGCACCACGACGAGATCCGGGAAATAACGCAGTGTTTGGGCCAGCTCGAGCACGGTGAACCGCGATGAGCGCATCAGATAGATCGGCACCTGGCAGGCAACCACGTAGCCGGCCGCGGTCAACCACACCGGCACGATGCGCCGCTTGCGGGCCAGCGAGATCGCCAGCGCGGCCGCCAGCACCAGCCAGCCGAGCACCTTGACCATCGTCGGAGGAACCGCCCACGGCGACGCCGGCGCCCACCTGCCCCACACCCACGGGCCACCGGCCAACCCCGGGACGATGCCGTGAGTTACCGAGCGACGCAACAGATCCCACGTCATCGTCAGGTCTGAACTCCAGCGATGTTGGTTGACCACGGCCAGATACACCACGACCCAGCCACCGGTCAGCCCCAGCGATGCGGTCCACAATCGGATGCCGGACCACCACACCGTCCGTATCGCCGATCGATCGGCCTGCACGTGCCACAGCAGCGCCGCGACAGCGAACGCGACAAACGGAATCACCGCGGCCTTTTCGAAGAACAGCAGCCCCCCAAGGTAGGCCAGCATGCCGGTCGCGGCGTACCGCTGGTTTCCGGTGCGGACCAACAGGATCGCGTCCGCGCAGACCCAGGCCAGCGCGGCCAGCATCGGCAGCGAGTTCAGGGCCGCCGCCCACCAGGCGAACCCCGGCACGCCGAGCGGCGTGAACAGCGCAAAGGTCAGCGGGACCAGCAGCACCGGCCGCCAGCCCAGCATCACGTACAGACTGCGCAACAGGGCCAGCGATGCCAGCAGTTGCAACACCACCAAGCTGAGGGCCGGTCCGACCCAGTTCAGCGGTGCCAGCCGGGTGATGGCGCCGGCGACCAGGAATGCGCCCGGCATGACGTGTCCGTCATGGTCGTCGAACAGAAACGACGGCGACAGCAGGCTATGGGTGCCGGCCCGGCCGACCAGGATCAGGTCGTCCCAGTAGAAGTAGCCGCGAAACGCCAGCACCCCGCGGATCAGCAACTGCACCGCGACCAGCACCGCCGCGGCGAGCGCCACCTTGGGTAGCCCGGCGCCCCGTCGGTATGGTGGGCCGGTGCGCGCACTGGTCACCGGGGCTGCCGGGTTCATCGGGTCGACGCTAGTCGACCGGTTGCTGAGCGACGGGCATCACGTCGTCGGCCTGGACAACTACCACTCGGGGCGGGCTACCAACCTCGAACACCTGGTCGGCAACCCCGAGTTCGCCTTCGTCGAGGCCGATATCGTCGACGCCGATCTGGCGGCGATCCTCGGCGAGCATCGCCCGGAAGTGGTGTTCCACCTGGCCGCGCAGATCGATGTGCGGCGCTCGGTGGCCGAGCCGCAATTCGACGCGTCGGTCAACGTGATCGGGACCGTGCGCCTTGCCGAAGCCGCGCGGCTGACCGGAGTACGCAAGCTCGTGCACACCTCCTCGGGCGGATCGATCTACGGGACGCCGCCCACCTACCCGACCAGTGAGGCCGTGCCCACCGACCCGGCGTCGCCCTATGCCGCGGGCAAGGTGGCTGGCGAGATCTACCTCAACACGTTCAGGCATCTCTACGGTCTGGAGTGCTCACACATCGCTCCGGCCAATGTCTATGGGCCACGGCAGGATCCGCACGGCGAGGCCGGCGTGGTGGCGATCTTCGCGCAGGCGCTGCTATCGGGCAAGCCCACCAAGGTGTTCGGCGACGGCTCCAACACCCGTGACTACGTGTTCGTTGACGATGTGGTGGACGCGTTCATCAAAGCGTCGGGTCCAGCCGGCGGCGGGCAGCGCTTCAACGTCGCCACCGGCGTGGAAACCTCCGACCGCCAACTTCATTCAGCTGTTGCTGCTGCGGTCGGCGCACCCGACGACCCGGAATTTTGTCCGCCGCGGCTGGGCGACCTCAGGCGGTCCTGGCTCGACATCGGTTTGGCCGACCGGGTTTTGGGCTGGCGCCCGCAGGTGCGGCTCGACGACGGCGTGGCCCGCACCGTGGACTATTTCCGGCGGGCGTCGTCAGCTTAGGGCGCTGACCGTCACAAACCGAACACGGTGTCGAACAGGTCAAGCCACGGCTGGTCCGCGAACGACGCCAGTCCCTCGGCCGGGGTAAGTCCCGCGGAAGCGTCCAAGAACGCGTACACCGAGGAAAGATCCAGGTTGCCGAACGGGGTCACGAAGGTATCGGTGATGAGGTTCTCACCGTCCGGACCCAGCCCCGGTAGGTCGGTGTAGAAGTTCTCGAAACCGAGACCGTATGAAGCGAAGTCGATTACCGAGCCTTCTGGCAAATTTGGGTCCGCCGAATCAGTGACGAGTAGCGTCTCAGTGAAGGAGCTGACGAACATCGGCTGGATGGTGGTCACGTCGGCTTCGAAGGTCGACGACGGAGTGTCGGCGCCGCCATCGTAAACACCGAACAGGTCTGTCCCCTGAATCGAGAAGTTTCCCGGTGGGAGACCGTTGATTCCGGTGTAGGTCAACTCCGCGTCGGGTGCGGCTTTGATGATGTCGTCGCCAAACGAAATAGGTCGTAACAGCGAGCCGTCGTCGAGGCCGGCTGACGCGTCATAGGGAGAGAATATGGGCGAAAGATCAAGAGATTGACCAGTATCGGTGTCGATCAGAATATCTGTGACTTCGTCGGTGCCGTCGGGTTGTGGAATCGAGGAGTAAACGTTCGACAGGTTGTAGAAATCGATGGTGTTGTAGACCGATCCGATCGGCAGCGAGTCAGCGGTACCCGTTTGTCCGGTGACCAGTAACGCTTCGGTGTGGAAACCGACTCCGTCAGTGGTGGTGGTCTCGATGGCGTTGAAGGTTGCATCTGGATTTTCACCGTATTGGAATGACTGATAGCCCTGGTGGTCAATGGTGAACGGCGGAAGTCCGCTGACGGCGGTGATGACTGGGTCGCTGGTCGCGGTGATCCCGTCGGGTAGCACGGGCGGCACGTCAACTGCGTCGACTCTGAGGAGATTGATGAGTTGGGACAGGTCGATGTTGCCGAACGGAGTCTTCAAGATGTCCGTGATGGTGGTGGTATCCCCCGAAGGTACAGCGGAGTAGACAAACGTGAATAGGCCGCCGAGACTGTGCGTGATGCTGATCACCGATCCCTCGATGGGTGCTATTCCGGTGGGATCTTCGTAACCCGGCACGTCGGGGCTGACGTAGAGCACCTGGCTGGTCGCGATCTCTTCGTTCGCAAAATCGGTGCGGGTATCCAGATAGGGAACGGTTGACACGTAGGCGTGGAAAGTTCCGACCGGGTCATCGGAATTGTTTCCGATGACGTCGAACTGCCCGTAGCCTTGAATGCTTCCGTTGACGCCGGGCGGCGCAGTCAGAATGTTGTACAGAGCGGTCACCGTTTCCGGTCCGGCTGGATCGAGGGTGTAAGCGGCCGCATCGAAAGTATCGGCCGGCGCTCCGATGTCGACGCTGTCGGCGACGGCGACGGCGTCCGAGAGGAGCGCGAATCCGAACAAACCGCTGGCGGCAGCGGCCAGCAGGCAGGTGAGGCGAAGAGAAGTCATCGGAGACCCTTCCGATCGTGTTGCCGTGTCTGACCAGCGCCGTTCTGGGCTAAAGGTTAGCCGAACTTAGATACGCTTTTAAAATTAGCTGGGAGGACTCACAAGAAGTCATGTGAAATACCTAAATCCGCCCCCGCTGCCACAGTGTGGAGTGAACAGCGGAACGGAGCAGGGCATGGCCCGCACGGTGGACCACTCCCGCCGCATGCACACGCTCTAGTACTGCCTCACCGCCATCGCCGAAGTCACCCCAAAACTGACTTCATACCGACACCCCAAAACACCACAGGTTGGGGCGCTTTATTGAGTCGATTCGCTCGGTATCAATCAGGCGGAGTGAATACCTTGTCCCAGTGCTCTGGGGACCGATAGAAATCGGCACAGGTTTTGGCGGTAGGTAACGGTGAGTTTAGGAGACTGCGGTGACCGCGAGCGATGAGGATGACGCACCAACGAGAAGTGGACGCCTCGCACGGATAGGCGTCGATTGGTGGGCGACGATCGTGGCCGGAATCGTGGTGCTGTTGGCCGTGGCCGGACTGCTACCCAAGATTCCGTGGTGACCCCGTGAGCACGGTCGTTGCCGAGCAGGCGGAGCCCGCCGACGAGGCGAGTTTCACCAGCCGCAACATCCTGGAATACGTGCCGGGAGTGCTGCTGCTGATCACGATCGGCCTGCTGGGCAAATATGCTCAGGTCAGGTGGAATTCGCTGGCACACCACCAGCATTGGCGGGTGCCAGACATCGAGTACGTGTTGTGGGCGATCGTCTTCGGCCTGCTCGTCACCAACACCGTCGGCCTGCACCGCATCTTCCGTGCCGGCGTCCAGACCTACGAATTCTGGTTGAAGATCGGGATTGTCGCTCTTGGCGTGCGATTTGTTCTCGGCGATCTGGTCAAGCTCGGCGGCATCTCGCTGGTGCAGATCTTGGTCGATATGGCGCTGGCCGGTGGGACCATCCTGGCGGCGGCGCACTTTTTCGGCCTGTCCGGCAAGCTGGGATCGCTACTGGCCATCGGGACGTCCATCTGCGGTGTATCGGCCATCGTCGCCGCCAAAGGCGCGATCCGGGCTCGCAACTCCGACGTCGGCTACGCCATCGCGGCGATCCTCGCGCTGGGTGCTGTCGCGTTGTTCACGCTACCGGTGCTGGGCCACGCGATTGGTTTGACCGATCACGAATTCGGTTTGTGGGCAGGGCTTTCGGTAGACAACACCGCCGAGACCACCGCGACTGGCTACTTGTACTCCGAGCAGGCCGGGAAGATCGCCGTGCTGGTGAAGTCCACCCGCAACGCGCTGATCGGGTTCGTGGTGCTGGGTTTCGCGTTGTACTGGGCATCACGCGGCGAGGCAGACCGGGTCGCACCGGGTCTGCGTGCGCGGGCCCTGTTCATCTGGGACAAGTTCCCCAAGTTCGTCCTCGGATTCCTTGCGGTGTCGGCGATTGCGACCGCCGGTTGGCTCAGCAAGGGACAAGCCACCAACGTCGCCAACGTGTCGCGGTGGGCGTTCTTGCTGACGTTCGCCGGCGTCGGCCTCAACACCAACATCCGCGAACTCGTTCGCACCGGGTGGCGGCCGCTGGTGGTCGCCGTCATCGGCTTGGTCGTCGTTGCCGCCGTATCGCTCGGGTTGGTGTTGATCACGTCGCGCGGGCTGCACTGGGGTATCGGGGCGGCCTGATCACTCCGGCCGTTGCGCGCCCTCGAGCGCGACGGCGCGAGCCAGTCGCGCGTAACGCAATTCGAGGTCTTTGAACCGCAAGTAGGTATTCAGCGTGCTGAAGCCGAACGCGACGATAAGCGCGTACAGCATCAGGTCGGCGCCGCGGTCGACGCCGAGCCAATGCGCCACCACGGTGGTGTCGTTGGGCCGCAGCACGGCATACACACCGGCGAACATGAAAGCCAGGAACCCTACTTTCACCCAGGCTTGCGACTGGACGCTGCGACGGGAGCGCAGCAGAAAGACCACCAGCGCGAAGATCGAGGTGATCAGTAGGCCCTGGATCCAGTTCATCGCGGCATCCTTCCTCGCAGGAATCCGTCAACGATGATGTTGACACCATTGAGCAGCGGCTGGCCTTTGGCCGATGAGTACTCGGTGTAGAGCACCTCGACCGGTTGTTCGGCTACGCGCCAACGGTTTTCGTCGATCAGCATGATGAACTCGGTGGCGTGGCTCATGCCGTTCATGGTGATGTCCAGCCGATCGGCGACGGTCTTGTTGAACACCCTCAGCCCGTTGTTGGTATCGGTCAGGCCCAGTCGGCGGCCCCGCGGGCTCAGCCAGGCGGCGGTCTGCAGCACCACCCGTTTCAACACTGGAGGCCGGCTGACACCCGGGCCGAACCGGGTGCCGATGATGATGTCGGCGTCCCCGGCCGCCAACCGGCCGATCATCGCGACGACGTCGGCGACGCGGTGCTGGCCGTCGGCGTCGAAGGTGACGAAGACCTGCGCGCCGGGCTGGCTGCGGGCGTACTCCACGCCGGTTTGGATGGCGGCTCCCTGACCCAGGTTGACCGGGTGCTGCACCAGATGAGCTCCCGCACGTAGCGCGATGTCGCCGGTGTCGTCGGCGCTGCCGTCGTCGACACACACCACGTTGGCGAAGATCGACCGCAGGTCGGTGATCACGTCGCCGATCACACCGGCTTCGTTGAAGGCGGGGACGACGATCCAGACGTCGGACATTTCACCGGTCATTTCAAGCCCACAACGTACACGCGGTCGCGCAGATCAACGGCCCGGACGCGCAAGCCCGGCCAGGTGCACGCCGATGCCCACCAGCGGACCGCACAGCAACGCGACCACCGTCCGGCTCTCCAGCGGCAGCGGCAACAACAGCAGCAGGCCCGCTGCCACCGTCGCGCACACCCAGCCC
>NZ_JBAPRN010000842.1:0-2666 GCF_049281135.1 Mycobacterium sp.
GACTGGTCGCGCACCGTCTTGGCCCGTCGCATTGCGGCGGGCGGGCTGGTGGTACTGGCCGGCGTTGCCGCGTTGCGGCCCGATCCCGACGGCGACCGCGCGCGTGTCGTGGTGGCCGCGCGTGACCTCAGCCCCGGCAGCCCGCTGACCGCCGATGACCTCCGACTCGAAACTCGTTTGGTCCCAACAGTTCCCGATGGATCGCAATCGGATGTGGGCGCGGTCGTCGGCTCGACGCTGGCTGGGCCGGCGCGGCGTGGCGAAGTGCTCACCGATGTCCGGCTGCTGGGCCGCCGGCTCGCTGAGTCGGCCGCGGGGCCCGGTGCCCGGATAGTGCCGGTGCATCCGGCGGACAGCGCACTGATCGACCTGGTGCGACCGGGTGATGTCGTCGACGTCGTGGCCGCGTCGGAGAACAGTACACAAGCCAACCCGCACGTCGTCGCCACCGACGCGATCGTGGTGTCGGTCTCGGCAAAGCAGAAAGCGCAGACCGCGACCAATGAGCGGGTGGTACTCGTCGCGCTGCCGGCCACCTCGGCCAACGCGGTCGCCGGCGCCGCCTTGGTGCAGACCGTCACGCTTACGCTGCACTGAGTGTTGGCCGGATAAACAGCAAACTCTCGCACGGCCAGGCCGACTCGGCTAGCTTTTTCGTAGGCTCGAGTCGCTTTGTGGCATACCCACTGCAGAAAGGACATCCCGATGTTGAAGGGTTTCAAGGAGTTTCTCGCACGCGGCAACATCATCGACCTGTCTGTAGCGGTGGTGATCGGTACCGCGTTCACCGGTTTGGTCACCAAATTCACTGAAAGTGTCATTCAGCCGCTGGTCGACCGGATCGGTGCCGGCGGAAAGTCCGACGTCGGGATCTTGAAAGTCAGTCTCGGCGGAAACCAGTTCATCGACTTCAACGTCGCATTGTCCGCCGCCATCAACTTCATCATCATCGCGGCCGTGGTGTACTTCTTGGTCGTGCTGCCCTACAACACGCTGCGCAAGCGTGGTGAAGTCAAGCAAGCCGAGGACACCGAACTCTCACTGCTTACTCAGATCCGGGATCAGCTCGCCGAATCAGGCAACGGCTCAGGGCATCACTCCGCCAACGCCCCGGAAAGCGCCACCATCGAGGACAGGTAGCTCCCAGCCGGCGCCTCAATTGTGGTGTGGGGGCACGTTGTCCCGCAGCCACTGCTCACGATCGTCGGCGTCTCGACTGGCATGCGGATCACGCTCGTCTGACGACTCTTGCGGGAGCTCTGTCCCGAATACCCGGCGAATCGCCCCCGGGTCGTCACCGGCCGGCCTGCTCAGCGTCAGATCTCCAGGCTGGAGAGTTGCCCGATGATCTGGGCCGCCAACGGATTCAGCGTCGCCATACCGTCGCGCACTGCGAATCGCGAGCCGGCGAGATTGACCACCAGAGTGCTGCCGGAGATGCCGGCCAAACCGCGTGACAGGCCCGCTTCGATGATGCCTGCGGACAGCCCCGACGCACGGATGGCTTCGGCGATGCCGAGAACTTCGCGGTCGAGGATGTCCAGCGTCGCTTCGGGGGTGACGTCGCGGGGAGTCACGCCGGTGCCGCCGACGGACACGACCAGGTCCACTCCCCCGATCACCGCGGTGTTGAGCGCGTTGCGGATCTCCACCTCGTCGCCGGCGACGGCTATCACGCCGTCGACAACGAACCCGGCTTCGGTGAGCAACTCGGTGACCAACGGACCGCTGTGGTCCTCGTCCCCGTGGGCGGTCCGATCGTCAACAACAACGACAAGTGCCCTGCCGACCAACTCCGCGCGCTCTTCCATGGTTGCAACCGTATATCTGGACTCCGACCACGGCGCGGCGGCTCTCATCACTGCTGGGCCTTGCCCAACGTGACCTGGACCTTCTTGGTTTGACCAGACGGGTCCTTGTAGGTCAGCGTGACTTTGTCCCCTGGCGCCTTGGATCGCACGGCCGCGACCAACGCGTCGGCACTGTTGACGGTGCGGTCGTCGACCTTGGTAACCACCACGTTGCCGGGCATACCGGCGGCTGCTGCGGCGCCGTTGGGCACCACCTCGACAACCTTGGCGCCGGGCGTTTCCTTGTCGTTGGTGACCTGCACGCCCAGCGAGGCGTGCTGCGCGGTGCCGGAACTGATCAGCTCGTCGGCGATGCGCTTGGCCTGATCCACCGGAATCGCAAAGCCGAGGCCGATCGAGCCGCTCTGCGCGTCCGGCGAGTCACCGCCCAGGGTCGCGATCGCCGAGTTGACACCGATCAGCTGTCCGCTCATGTTGACCAACGCGCCTCCGGAGTTACCGGGGTTGATCGCGGCGTCGGTCTGAATGGCGTCGAGCACGGTGTTCTGGTTGCCCGACTCACCGGTCGTCGAGACCGGGCGGTTGAGCGAGCTGACGATACCGGTCGTCACCGTGCCCTCCAGGCCGAGCGGCGAACCGACCGCCATCACCGGCTGGCCGACCCGAAGGTTGGCCGACGATCCGAGGCTGATCGGTGTCAGCCCCGAAATGCCTTGCACGCGAACCACGGCGATGTCGGTGGTGGGGTCAGTACCGACAACGGTGAACTCCGCGGTGCGACCGTCGGAGAACGTCACCGTGGTCTTCGGCTTGGCACCGGCAGGCGGGGCAGGCTGGTCGGGATCGGGGCCCGGG
>NZ_JBAPRN010000843.1:0-6520 GCF_049281135.1 Mycobacterium sp.
CCAACACACTGGCGTTGGGCGGCAGGGTGTTCGATGACGTCATCCTTCACACCTACTTCACGCCGGAGACGCTGCAGCGCTGCGTCACAACCGTGAAGTCCGCCGCCGAAAAGGCCGGTCGCGACCCCGACAGCGTGCGGGTGTGGTCCTGTTTCGCCACGGTCGGCGACCATCTCCCGGAACAGTTGCGGTTGAAGAAGACCGTCGCGCGTCTCGCCACCTACCTTCAGGGGTACGGGGACCTGTTGGTGCAGACCAATAACTGGGATCCCGCTGTACTGCAACGGTTTCGGGCTGACTCAGTGGTGACCTCGATCGCCGGCGGGATCGACCACAAAGCCACGCCCGAGCAGATCGAACACATCGCGACATTGATTCCCGACGACTGGCTGGAGCCATCGGCGACCGGGTCGGCTCAGCGATGTGTCGACCGGATCCGCAAGGAATTCGACTACGGGGCCGACGCGCTGATCATGCACGGCGCCACGCCCGACGAACTCGAACCCGTCGTCGCGGCGTACCGGGCGACCTGATAGGAAAAGGTATGTCGCAGTACTTGAAGGACAAGGTCATTATCGTGACGGGCGCAGCCAGCGGCTTCGGCAAGTTGATTTCGGAGAAGTGTGCCGCCGGTGGCGCGAAGGTCGTCGGCGTCGACGTCAGCGTGGACGCCCTCAACGAGGTATTCGAAGGAATCCGGGCCGCCGGCTTCGAAGGCACCACCCACGTGGCGGACGTCACCGACATGGCCCAGGTTCACGCGGCGGCCCAACACGCCGTTGACGCCTACGGTCGCATCGACGTGATCGTGAACAATGCCGGCGTGATGCCGCTGGCGTTTTTCGCCGATCACGAACGCGCATGGGAGAAGTGGCACAAGGCGATCGACATCAACATCAAGGGCGTCGTGAACGGCATCTCCGCCGTCTACGACACGATGAGCAAGCAGGGCCGCGGCCAGGTCGTCAACATTTCGTCCATCTACGGCAATGCCGGAACCGAAGGCTCCGGCGTCTACAGCGCAACCAAGGCGGCCGTCGATGTGCTGTCGGATTCGTTGCGGGTCGAGGCCCAAGGCAAGATCAAGGTGACCACGGTCAAGCCGACCGGTGTTCTAGGAACCAATCTCGCCGGCGGGGTCGTCAACGAGGCGGCGGTCATCGGCATCGTGGGACAGAAAGGCCCCCAGTTCCTCGAAAATGCCGGCAATTTGCAGACCGGAGCGCTTCGCCCCGAACAGATGGACGTGGACTCGGTGGAGTACTGGCTGATCACTCCCGACGACCTGGCAAACGCCGTGGTACATGTCATCGACCAGCCCTGGGGCATCAACATCAGCGACGTGACCGTTAGGGCCAGCGGCGAGAATTACGTCTGCTGACTCCTCAGGGCATGATGACGGTCCGGCTCACCGGTTCGGCGGCGGCCTGCCGGCTCGATAACCCTCGCCGCAAGGACGTCAAGAGCGCGTCGCGCGTTTCGCGTGGATCGATCAGCTCATCAAAACCCATGTGCTCGGCGGAACGGTAGGACGCCTGCAACTCTGCGTCGCGCAGTTTGGCGGTGAGGTCTTCGCCGGCGTGCGATGCCTTGCTCAACGCCGCTGCGCTCATCGCTCCCATGGTGGCGCCGGGGTAGGCGAAGGTGGCACCTTGGCTGTCGAAACTCAACAGTGACATGACCATTGAGCCGAATCCATACGCCTTGCGCAGTGTCACGTGCAGCTTCACCGTGGTAGCCGCAGTCTGCGCGGCGAACATGCGGGCGCCGGCGCGCAGCACGCCGCTGCGCTCAGACCGGCTCCCGGGCAGCATGCCTGGATTGTCGGCAAGGAAGACGATCGGCAGGTGAAACGAGTCGGCCACCATAATGAAATGCGCCGCCTTGTCCGCGGCGTCGGCGTCGATGGAACCGGCCAGCACCTTGGGCTGGTTGGCGACCACCGCGACCGGATGGCCACCGAGATGGGCAAGTGCGCAAATGATCGCTCTGCCGAACCGCGGCTGGACCTCGAACCAGTCCGGCTGGTCGAAGATCACGTCGAGCACGGAGCGCATGTCATAGACGCGGCGGTTGTCGCGCGAGACGATCTCGATCAGCTCCGGTGTCGGCCGCGGCTGTGTCGTCTGGTCGTCAGGCAGCGGCGACGGGTATGACCATGCGCTAGAAGGGAAGTACGACAGGTAGCGACGAATATCGTCGAGCACTGTCTCGTCGTCCTCGCTGACGTTATGGATCACCCCGCTGGCCAACGCCACGCCGGGTCCGCCAAGGTCTTCTTTCGAGATGTCTTCTCCGGTCGACTCTTTGACGACGGGAGGCCCGGCGGTGAAGATGGCGCCCTGCTCGCTCATGATGCGGAAGTCGCACACCGGCGCCACCAACGCGCCGTGCCCGGCCGACGGGCCCAACACGGCGCCGACGGTCGGCACCCGGCCCGAGCATTGCGCCTGCGCGAGTAGGTCGGTCGGGGAGCGCCCATAGTGGCCGCCACCCGGACGGAAGCCCGCACCTTCGAGCAGCATCACCAACGGAATCTTGTCCCGTAGCGCGAGCTCGGCAATGCGGTAGCGCTTGGAGTTTCCGCCGGGCCCGATGCTGCCGGCCAGCGTGGTGAAGTCTTCGGCGCCGAGCATCACCGGTGAGCCATGGATCAAGCCGGACCCGACGACGATGCCATCGGCAGCGGTCTCGCCGCCGACCAACGTGCCGATTTCGCGAAACGTCCCTGGATCGAGAAGGTGGTCGATACGCGCCCGTGCATCGAGTTTGCCCTTGCCGTGGTGCTTGGCCAATCGTTCCGGACCGCCCATCGCCAACGTGCGCTGGCGGCGATCCTCGAGGTCGTCGAGCGTCTCCTGCCAGTCGGGGGGCTTCGTCATTGGCACGTCCTCACTCGTCGGCCGCCACCTACTGAAGTGCTTACTGTAGCGTCTGCGAGACGTGCACGGCCAGCGGGCCGCAGTGCCGCAGCGTTCTCGCTGCCTCTGCGGCAGCCGACATTGACCCTACCGAATTGCTTACTGTAGCTTCACGAGTATGACGCTTGAGCGCTCCACGCAAGCGTGCGGCCTCAAGGTCGACGGCGGCGTCTTCACCGACCTCGCTCGTGTGCCCGAACTCGCGGGTGAACTCGAGCAACAGGGCTACGACGCTTGCTGGACCGGCGAGATCAACCACGATCCGTTTCTGCCGCTGCTGCTGGCCGCCGAACACACCTCGCGACTCGAGGTGGGCACCAGCATCGCGGTGGCATTCGCGCGCAACCCGATGACAGTCGCCAACGTCGGCTGGGATCTGCAGACCTACTCCCAGGGCCGCTTCATTCTGGGCCTGGGTACCCAGGTCAAGCCGCACATCGAGAAGCGATTCAGCATGCCGTGGAGCCATCCGGTGGCCCGGATGCGCGAGTTTGTGCTTGCGCTGCAGGCGATCTGGTCGGCGTGGAGGGACGGCACCCGGCTGCGGTTCGAGGGTGAGTTCTACACGCACAAGCTGATGACGCCGATGTTCACGCCCGAGCCACAGCCCTACGCCGCACCAAAGATCTTCATCGCCGCGGTGGGCGAAGCCATGACCGACATGTGCGGCGAAGTCGCCGATGGGCTTCTGGCCCATGCCTTTACGACACGGAGGTATTTGCACGAGGTTACTCTGCCCGCGGTTCGGGCTGGGCTCGAGCGCTCCGGTCGCGACCGCAGCGCGTTCCAGGTCGCCTGCCCGGTGTTCGTGGTGACCGGCGCCGACGAGGCCGAATTGAGCGCCGGCGCAGCCGGTGTCCGCAAACAGATCGCTTTCTACGGATCGACGCCGGCGTACCGCAAAGTTCTTGAACTGCACGGCTGGGGCAACGTGGCGTCCGAGTTGCACGGGCTGTCGCAGCAGGGGGAATGGGACGCGATGGCGACGCTGATCGACGACGAGATTCTGGATGCGTTCGCCGTTGTCGCGACGACGGACAAACTCGCTGCCGCGCTCAAAGACCGCTGCGACGGCGTTATCGACCGCGTGATGCCGGCGCTTCCGCACACCCTTTCCAAAGACACCGTCACCGCGATTTTGCACGAGCTGCGTCAATGAGGAGCCGCCGATGAGCACGCCGACGATGGATGACGCCGCCAAGGTCCTTGCCGACCCGCAGGCCTATGCCGACGAGACGAAGTTGCATGCCGCACTGACGCATCTGCGGGCCAACGCACCGGTATCCCGGGTCGAGGTGCCGAATTACCGTCCCTTCTGGGCCATCACCAAGCACGCGGACGTCTTGGAGATCGAGCGCAACAACGCGCTGTTCACCAACTGGCCGCGCCCGGTTCTGACGACTGCGGAAGGCGACGAGCTGCAAGCCGCGGCCGGGGTGCGCACGCTGATCCATCTCGATGATCCACAACACCGTGTGGTGCGGGCGATCGGTGCGGATTGGTTTCGGCCCAAAGCGATGCGGGCGCTGAAGGTTCGGGTTGACGAGCTTGCCAAAAACTACGTCGACAAGATGATGGCGGTGGGCCCCGAGTGCGATTTCGTTCAAGAGATCGCGGTGAACTACCCGCTGTACGTGATCATGTCGCTGCTGGGCATACCCGAGTCGGACTTCCCGCGAATGCTCAAGCTCACTCAGGAGCTGTTCGGCAGCGACGACAGCGAGTTCAAGCGCGGCAGCGACAAAGAGGATCAAATACCTGCTCTGCTGGACATGTTCGGCTACTTCAATGGCGTCACCGCGTCGCGCCGCGAACACCCGACCGAAGATCTGGCATCCGCAATTGCCAACGCCCGCATCGATGGCGAGCCGTTGTCGGACATCGAGACGGTGTCCTACTACCTGATTGTCGCCACCGCCGGCCATGACACCACCAGCGCGACCATCTCTGGGGGACTGCATGGTCTGATCGAGAACCCCGATCAACTGGACCGGCTACGCAAAGATCTGGACCTGATGCCACTGGCCACCGAGGAGATGATCCGATGGGCCACGCCGGTCAAGGAGTTCATGCGCACCGCGTCCGAAGACACCACGGTGCGCGGAGTGCCGATCGCGGCCGGAGAATCGCTGCTGCTGTCCTACGTATCGGCCAATCGGGATGAAGAGGTCTTCGCCGATCCGTTCCGCTTCGACGTCGGCCGCGACCCTAACAAGCATTTGGCTTTCGGTTACGGTGTGCACTTCTGTCTGGGGGCGGCGTTGGCCCGCATGGAAGTCAGCAGCTTCTTCTCCGAGCTGATACCGAGACTGAAATCGATTGAGCTGACGGGTGATCCCGAGTCCGTCGCGACGACGTTCGTCGGCGGGCTCAAACACCTGCCGGTCCGCTACGAACTGCGCTGAGACCGGTTACGGCGCCTCGTCATCTTCGTCCTCTTCGCGAAGCAGTTTCTCGGGGTGATGGAACGTGTTGTTTCTTGCTGGTAGTCCAGCCGTTGTCGGCGAGTTTGTGGTTGGGGCCGCAGGCAAAGGTGAGGGTGTCGGTGACGGGGTGGGTGGCGTACGGGTGCATCCCGGGAACGAGCAGCCGCGGTCCTTGGCATGACCGTCGAGGCGCTTCTTGCAATCGGGCGCGGCCAGTTTCACGAACACGACATCGAGTGTGGCGCGATCGGACGCCGAGGGCGCATGTCCGGGCGGCGGACGTGTGCGAAGATGCGGCATGGCCGACTGCGGAACGAACGGGTGGAGCATAGTAGCGTCGGCGCAAGCGAGTTCAAATCTCGCAGGCATATTGGCTGGCTTCCTATTTTTTGGACTCATTTACTTACTCGGCAGAGATGAAAAGCGTGGAGAGATAGTATCGCTATTTACAGCGAGCTTTATTATTTTGGCGTTCGCTAGCTATTTATTCAGTCGTATTTCCGGCTTTTCTGCGCCATCCGATCCCGACCCGGCCACCACTTCTCCATGTAAAGGAGCGTGGATGGCGGGAATGGTTGCGATTGCTATGCTGGTTGTCGGCGCAGCGACCATGACTGTCGGGTTGGGTTATTTGTTGGTGAGCTATGATCCCAAATCCGACCGTACTCATTTGCCCAGACTCGCCGCGGTCACAAGCGGGGGAGTCCTGGTCGGTGCTATCTTTCTGCTCTTCACCTCGCTTAACTTCTATGATGAATTACTAGACCGGCCAAATCATCACCTAACCTGGACTTTGATTGCTCTGGCGCTCGCATTAGTTTTGTCATGTTCTTGTGTTACCTAAACATCATCTCGCGGCCCTGGCGCCCGACGGCAGATCAGGGACAAATATATTGAGTGGGCCGTGTACGTAATAGGGGGCTTCGGAATCGCAGGAACAGTGTTAACTGGCATCGCTGCCAGAATAGACCCGTCTCGTTGGGTTTCATGGTTGGTCATCATTGTCTCGCTAGGCTTCCCGGCGATCATTGTTGTCATGCTCGCCGGAGCCACCGTCGATGGTAAAGACGAGAAAGCGCGGGTCAAGGAGGAAGAGAAAGCGCGGGCCGCAAAACTTCGAGTTGCCACTCCACCGACGGAGGAGGCCGCTACTTCACCAACGGAGAATTAGGC
>NZ_JBAPRN010000844.1:0-16635 GCF_049281135.1 Mycobacterium sp.
ACTTGGGGCAGCGGACTGTCTCGCCGCGAGTTCGCGATCGACGGCGTGACACCGCGCGAAGAGGACCGGTTCTTCAAGTACTACGAGTCGTGCTGGCGGCGGAACCTGACCCTCAAAGGCGCCAACCGGGTGCTCGCCAAGACCAGCATGCTGACCATGCGTCTTGATGCGGTGTTGCGGCGTTACCCGGACTGCAAGCTCGTATACGTCATCCGCGACCCGGTCGAGGTCATTCCGTCGGGAATGTCGTTGCTGGCCAGTGTGCTTGAGAACGGCTACGACGTGTGGAATCGCACGAAGGAAGAAGACCAGCGCAGGTGGCTGGAAAATCTGTACCAGGCGTCGTGCGACATGTTGCGCTACTTTTACGAGGCGCAATCGTCGGGCAAGATCCCGGAACGCAATTTGTGCGTGGTGCGTTACGAGGATCTGATCAACGACCTCGAGCCGACCATGGAACGCATCCTCGACTTCGTCGAAATAAAGCCCAATGAGGCCTTCGTCGAAGAAGTGCGGGAGCAGGCGGCGCGACAGCGCAATTACACCAGCCGTCATGAGCACTCACCCCAACAATTCGGAATTGCGCCCGAACGCATTCGACAAGACCTCGGGTTTGTCTACGATGCGTTCGGGCTTTCAAACAAGACCGACAAACGTCCCGCCCCGCAAAGACCTGAAACCCTCGTCTGAAGGACTAGAACAATGGGAAAGCACTCGGTGGTGGTGAAGCGCGAAAGGCTCCGGGGCCCCGCGTCTTTAGACCTCCGGATCGGTCTGGCGGCAGGACAGGCGATTTCCGCGGCGACTCGACGTCGTAGTGCACGCGTCCTGGGCGCGGCTGCGGGCGGGCTGTTGGGCGTCGCGTTCATGCCGACGGCCGCGGCCTTCGCCGACAACTACACCATCGATCCCACCGGCACCGAGACGATCACCGGAATTTTCGGATACGGATACGATGGCGTAGACACGGCGTCTCCGGCCACTCCCGGTAGCATTCAGGGCCACCAAGCCTTCACATATGCGGACACGACAAGCAGCACTACCGGCAATTTCCACGGCTTCGAGAGCAATGCCTCGGATGCCTTCGGTGACACCAACCAGGAAGTCCTCGTCACCTCGTCGACCGGCACTGACGCTCTGCCGGTCGGTTCGGTGTTCGACACCTACACCCTCGGCGACAGCGGCTACGCGAACATTTACTCCGCGATTCCCACCGGCGGCGGGAACTACGAGATCACCGATACCGTGGTCACGCCGGAGGGTGACTACGCGATGCCCACCACTTTTAATGCGGCCGACCTTACCGCCGCCGACGCGGGGGGTGTACCGATCGGGACGACCGGCGACGTCATCGATCCCGTTGGCTCCCAGTTGATTGACGCGATAACCGGAATTGCCCCGCTCGCGATGGCCGATGACGGCACGCAGGTATTCGACGTCGAAAACGCGAGCGGAGGTGTGATCGGCAGCTTCAACGCCTACGACACAATCACCGGGGACTTCTTCGGCAGCTACACCGAGGCCGCCCTCGTTACCAACGATCTCGGCACGGTTGCAAACGATCCGGGCGTCGGTTCGATCTTCAACACGATGTATTACCTCGGCGGCGAGAGCGCCTACTCCGACGTGACCTCCCCGTCTGGAAATGTCATCACGGATACCATCATCACCCCGTTCGGAAACTTCGACATTCCCACCACCTTCGACGCAGCCCAAGTCGAAACCACTTCCGCTATTGACCTTCCCGGCGGCGACGACCTTCATCCCGTTGGCGCTCTGGACTTCACCGGCGTCAACGGGCTTCCGCCGGTGGATGCCGCAGTGCAGGGAACGCAGACATTCGATTACGCGAACGCCGACGGCACGACCGGCTCTTTCGGCGCCGACGTCACGAACACCTTGGACGAGTTCGATGACTCCACCGAAACAGTCTTGGTCACCTCCGGATCAGATCCCGACGCTCCGATCGGCTCGGTATTCGAGACGGTCGTCTTCGGTGACACCGGAATCGAGAGCATCTACACCGACATCCCTTCCGCAACAGGCGGCGCAAACGTGATCACCGACATCCTGCAGACTCCTTTCGGGGACCTCACCGTTCCCACCTCGTTGGATGCAATCGCCGGTGTCGTCAACGATCTGCTCAGCGCTGCGTCGGGCTAGCGTCTCGACCCACCAATTGACCGGTTAACACGGTCGGTCGCCGGCCGCCGCGAGCAGGTCTCGGCCGAAAACCAGACGATGCCGGGGATGACGGTCGACCACGGGCAGAGCGGCTGTATCTGCTCGACCTGCTCCACGCCGTTCTGCAGGACCACGACTTTGGTGTTCTCGTCACACAGGCCGGCCGGCCAGCGAGCCCGGTCGGCATTCTGGGTGGCTTTGATCGCCAATAGGACCAGCCCGACCGCGCCCGGACCCACAACTGCCACACGTTCCATGACATCCATGGTGCTTGCTTGAAATTAGCGCCTCTAGACTGGGCTGTCGTTCCCACCGTATGCAAGGAGTATTTGTGCTGCGCACTCACGCCGCGGGTTCGTTACGAGCCACCGATGCCGGTCAACAGGTGACGCTGGCCGGTTGGGTCGCGCGTCGGCGCGACCACGGCGGGGTGATCTTCATCGATCTACGCGATTCCTCGGGAGTCTCGCAGGTGGTGTTTCGCGCCGACGACGTGCTGGCTCAGGCCCACCGGTTGCGCGCCGAGTTCTGTGTGGCCGTCGAGGGTGTGGTGGAGATCCGCCCAGAGGGCAACGCCAACGCGGAGATCGCCACCGGCGAGATCGAGGTCAACGTGACGTCGCTGACGGTGTTGGGGGAGTGCGCTCCGCTGCCGTTCCAGCTTGACGAGCCCGCCGGCGAAGAGGTCCGGCTGCGCTATCGCTATCTCGACCTGCGCCGCGAAGGACCTGGTAGCGCAATCCGGTTGCGCTCCAAGGTAAATGCCGCGGCGCGTGGCGTGCTGGCCGCGCACGGCTTCGTCGAGATCGAGACGCCGACGATGACCCGCTCGACACCGGAAGGCGCGCGCGACTTCCTGGTGCCGGCCCGGCTGCAACCCGGCTCGTTCTACGCGCTGCCGCAGAGCCCACAGCTGTTCAAGCAGCTGTTGATGGTGGCCGGCATGGAGCGCTACTACCAGATCGCCCGCTGCTACCGCGACGAGGATTTCCGCGCCGACCGTCAGCCGGAATTCACCCAGCTCGACATGGAGCTGAGCTTCGTCGAGGCGGACGACGTCATCGCGATTTCCGAACAAGTGCTCAAGGCGGTGTGGGCGCTGATCGGCTACGACCTCCCGCTGCCGGTGCCGCGGATCAGCTATGCCGATGCGATGCGACGGTTCGGTTCCGACCGGCCCGACCTGCGTTTCGGGCTGGAGCTGGTGGAGTGCGCAGAGTTCTTCTCCGACACCACCTTTCGGGTATTCCAGGCGCCGTATGTGGGTGCGGTGGTGATGTCGGGAGGCGCCTCGCAGCCGCGCCGCACGCTGGACGGCTGGCAGGAATGGGCCAAACAGCGCGGCCACAAGGGGCTGGCCTACGTGCTGGTCGGTGACGACGGCACGCTGGGCGGTCCGGTGGCCAAAAACCTGTCCGACGCCGAACGCGACGGCCTGGCGGCACACGTGGGCGCCCAGCCCGGTGACTGCATCTTCTTCTCCGCCGGGCTGGCCAAGGCGTCCCGTGCGCTGCTGGGCGCGGCCCGCGTGGAGATCGCGCATCGGCTCAACCTGATCGACCCCGAAGCGTGGGCGTTCACCTGGGTGGTGGACTTCCCGCTGTTCGAGCCGGCCGATGAGGCTACCGCTGCAGGCGATGTGGCGCTGGGCAGCGGCGCGTGGACCGCAGTGCACCACGCGTTCACCTCGCCCAAGTCCGAGTCGGAGGCCACCTTCGACAACGATCCGGGCAACGCGCTGGCGGACGCCTACGACATCGTCTGCAACGGCAACGAAATCGGTGGCGGCTCGATTCGTATCCACCGCCGCGACATTCAGGAACGTGTGTTCGCGATGATGGGCATCGGCACCGCCGAAGCGCAGGAGAAATTCGGATTCCTGTTGGACGCGTTCACCTTTGGCGCCCCGCCGCACGGCGGCATCGCGTTCGGCTGGGATCGGATCGTCCAGCTGCTGGCCGGAGCCGATTCCATCCGCGAGGTGATCGCGTTCCCGAAGTCCGGCGGCGGCGTCGACCCACTGACCGACGCCCCGGCGCCGATCACCGCGCAACAGCGCAAGGAGTCGGGAATCGACGTCGTGCCCGAGACGAAGCGGACACCCAAAGCCGTCGAACCGGAATAGACACCGGCCCGGCGAGGTTCAGGTGGCATGTCCCAAGGATTTCCTGACACCGAAGTAATCAAAGCGTTCAACGAAGCCATCGTCGACGAGTTCCGTGCCAACGACGGCAAGGTCGGGGGCCAGTTCGAGGGCGCTGACCTGCTGCTGCTGACCACCACCGGCGCCAAGTCCGGTCAGTCGCGGGTCTCGCCGCTGGCCTATTTCCGCATCGACGGCAAACTGCTCATCATCGGGTCGTTCGCTGGGTCCGACGTCAACCCGGCCTGGGTGCAAAATCTGCGGGCGAACCCGGGGGCGCATGTCGAGATCGGCAACGACTCCTCGTACGTCACCGCGCGGGAATTGCCCCCGGCCGAACGTGACGAACTTTTCGGCCAGATCACCGCGGCAGCTCCCGGTTTCGCCGAGTATCAGGCGAAGACGACGCGGGTGATCCCGGTCTTCGAGCTGCAGCCGGCCAGTTAGCCGAGACGGATAGTTAGGTCGTCAACCGAGCTGCCGCGGCGCCCGGTCACGGGGCAATCACGGCTCCTATCACAGGGCGGTCACGCGCTCCCAAATTGGCTTAATGCGGGACCAGCGACAGGATCGTTTGCAGCGTGCCGCGCACCGGGTGCAAGAAGATGTTGACGATTTGGATCGGGAAGAGCTGGCCATTGCCGCCGCACTTGGGCCAGGCGCCGGGTCCCTGGGTGGCCAGCACCCGGTTCGCCACCGCGATCTGCTGCTCGCGCGAGGCCGTCGCCGGGTCGCCGATGCCGCCGTTGGCCGCCCAGGTAGACGGCTTGAACTGCAGTCCGCCGTAGAACCCGTTGCCGGTGTTGGCGTGCCAGTTGCCACCCGATTCGCACTGCGCGACGGCGTCCCAGTTCATGCCGTCCGCGTAGGCCACGCCGGTGGTCGGATTGACCAGCAGCGTCATGCCCAGGACGACCAGCATGGCTATCACCAGGTGCTTGCACATCGTGCTCAGTAGCCCACCTAAATGACTCATTTAACACTTCTAACAAACACGCGGGAAAAGAGTCAATGCGTGGGACTTTAGCAATTCAGTGAGATAATTGTTTAAAGAGCGTTTTCTGTTGCTGGTGGTAATAGGAGTTAATTAAAGGGGCTATTGGTGTGGTTTATAACTAGAGTGATATATGTGAATAGAGTTATCTAGCTGTGATGAAGTGATTAGAGTGGCCTGTGATACTGCTGTTACTCAAGTGACTGATGGTGTCGCCGGGTGGCCGGTGTGATGAGTCACTTGTTCTCGTCGAGAAACTCCTGGACCAGGCGTTTTGGGGCCTGAGTCAGCCAAGCCTCAACGATCAGCTCCCGTAGCCCGGGTTCATCGATCGCCGCGAGCTTCACCAGGACGGCTGGATAGCCGTCGAAATGGGGGGTGGTGAAGTACAGCTCGGGCTCGTCGGCGATCAGCGCGAACTTGACGCCCTCGTCGGCCACCCGGACGCCGAGGATGTCGCCCTGTGGTGGTTCGACCCCGAGCGCGGTCAGCGCGTCGTAGTCAGACCTGCGCAGCGGACGCTCCCAGGCGATCAGCTTCTTGCCGACCCGCCACTCGTGTGGCGATCGCTCCTCGGTGAGTTGCAGCTCACCGACGACGATGGCGACGTCGTCCCAGGTGGCCATGACTCATTGTGCTCTCATCGGGCCGGCCAAGCGCCGGATCCAGGCCGCGGGGCTGCATGCGATGTTGATGCTCATTAGTGTTGCAGCGTGACGTCGCCGGATCAGCACCCGCGCGGCCCGGGGGCCCGCTACCGGATCACCCATCGCACCGAATACCGCTACTCGGACGTGGTGACCAGTTCCTACGGTCGTGGTTTCCTGACCCCGCGGGATCTGTTGCGGCAGCGCTGCCTGTTCCACGAGCTGACGATCTCGCCGGCACCCGCGGACAGCTCAACGAGCCTGGACACCTACGGCAACGTCAGCTCGTATTTTCATGTCACCGAACCCCATCAGACGCTGACGATCACCAGCGAGTCGATCGTCGAGGTGTACCCGGCGCCGCCGGAGCGTTGGGGTGCCGGACCGGCACTGGCGCCCTGGGAACAGGCCCGCCCGCTAGGAGCGCGCGGCGCTTTGGCCGCCGAGTTCGCCCTCGACCTGAATCCACCCGAGATCACCGACGAGGTGCGCGACTACGCAGCGCCGAGCTTTGTCCCGCAGCGACCACTCGGCGAGGTGCTGCGTGACCTCACCTCGCGCATCTACGCCGACTTCACCTACCGCTCTGGGTCGACCACGGTGTCAACCGGAGTCAACGAGGTTCTGAATGCCCGGGAAGGGGTATGCCAGGATTTCGCGCGGTTGGCGATCGCCTGCCTGCGTGCCAACGGTTTGGCGGCCAGCTACGTCTCCGGTTACCTGGCCACCAATCCGCCGCCCGGGAAGGATCGCATGATCGGTATCGACGCAACCCACGCCTGGGCCGCGGTCTGGACGCCACAAGCGCCGGGCCAATTCGAATGGCTGGGACTGGATCCCACCAACAACCAGTTGGTCGACGAACGATATGTCATCGTCGGGCGGGGTCGTGACTACGCCGACGTGCCGCCGCTGCGAGGCATCATCTACACCAATTCCAAGAAGAGCGTGATCGACGTCGCCGTCGACGTGGTGCCCTACGAAGGTGACGAACTGTATGCGTGATTTCCACTGCCCGAACTGCGGCCAGCGCCTGACTTTCGAGAATTCGGCGTGCCTGAACTGCGGCAGCCCGCTCGGGTTTTCCCTCGAGGAGATGGCCCTGCTGGTGCTCACCACCGGCGAGGACGCCGACCGTGCCGGCTTCGTTAGCGCGGCTGAATACGAACTGTGCGCCAATCGCCATCTGGCCGAATGCAACTGGTTGGTCCCCATCAATCGTCCCGGCCTGCTGTGCGTGTCGTGTGCGCTGACCACCGAGCGCCCGAACGACGCCGACCCCGCCGGTCTGGTGGAATTCGCCCAAGCCGAAGCGGCCAAACGCCGACTGGTGGCCGAGTTGCATGAGCTGAAGCTGCCGATCATCGGTCACGATCAGGATCCCGACTACGGTTTGGCTTTCCGGCTGTTGTCCAGTGCACACGAAACGGTGATGACCGGGCACGAAAACGGCGTCATCACAATAGATCTCGCTGAAGGCGATGACGTGCACCGTGAGCAGCTGCGGGTCGAGATGGATGAGCCCTATCGCACCCTGCTGGGACACTTCCGCCACGAGGTGGGCCATTACTACTTTTATCGGCTGATCTCACCGTCGAGCAGCTACGACGCGCGGTTCCGCGAATTGTTCGGCGACCCTGACGCCGACTATCAGGAGGCGTTGGACCGCCATTACAGCGAGGGCGCACCCGAGGGCTGGAAGAAGCGTTTCGTCTCGTCCTATGCCACCATGCACGCCGCCGAGGATTGGGCTGAGACGTTCGCGCACTACCTGCACATCCGGGACACGCTGGATACTGCTGCCTGGTCGGGTTTCGCACCAGCGACAGCGACCTTCGATCGGCCGGTGTTGGGCCCCAGCGCTTTTAACACCATCATCGACATGTGGCTACCGGTGTCGTGGTCGCTGAACATGGTGAACCGGTCGATGGGCCACGATGATCTCTACCCGTTCGTACTACCGGTGGCGGTGCTGGAGAAGATGAAGTTCATCCATGCCGTCATCGACGAGGTAACCGCGGATTCGGGCAAACCAGCGGCTTGAAGTGTCACGGCATGATGCGGCGCTCGTCGCCACCCCACAGCGGCTGAATATCGCTGGGCAGCGCCAGCTGCGTCGCGGTGATCACGTCGGCCAGCTCGCGTAGCGCGGTGTGTACCGCGGTCAGCAGTTCGGCTAGCTGCTTGCGGCGTCCGGTCGCGGAAACCTGTGCCAATTCGTCGGGATTCGACCGCCGCAGCAGGGTGCTGATCTCGGCGACCATCCGTTGCGGCCGCGATGACCCCGATGAGCCGGGAAGGTCACCGAGGTCGGTCCGCAGTCGCTCGAGCTGATACACCAACGACCGCGGGTTCGTCGCGTCAAAGAGCATCAGCTCCGCCAGGGCGGCCACGCTGACCTCGCCGGCCGTGCGGCGGCGATAGGTGACCGCCGATTCCGCTGCGGTCAGGGTTGATTCAATGACTGTCCGCTCCGCGGCCGGAGCCCGCACGGTCGTCACCGTCGCGTTCAGCAATGCGGTCAAATCCAGGCCGCGCTCGATGCGCTTGCCGATGTCCATCAGCGTCCAGCCGACGTCCTGCACCATCGACTCACTGGCCACGCCGGCCAGTGTCAGCATCGCGACCAATGTCTGCGACTGCGCGGTGGCGAACACCGCGTCGGCCTCGGCGAGTGAGTCAGGCGGCTCCGCCTTGTGTGCCAACACGCGTTCGACGCCGGCCAACACCACCCAGGTGTCGCTGGACAACTGGTCGCGCACCGCTCTGGCAGCCAGCGCCAGCCGGTCGACCGACTGCACCAGCGAGCCGGGCCGGTCGCGGTCCATGGTGAGTGACCACAGCGTCGACGGCGCGATCGCGATCGTCTCCGCCTGGTCGTCCGGCCCTGGATCGGTTCCGGTGATCCTGCCCAGTGCAGACATCAACACCGGTATGCACTGACTTTCGTCAGTCTCCTGGCGATGCCGGAATTCGTAGTAACGCCGGCGTGCGGCGATCAGCAACCGGGCCATGTTTTCGGCCCGCTCGCCGTAGCGTCCCATCCAGAACAGATCCGACAGCACGCGCGGTGAGCTGACTCCCAGGGTGCCCGCGCCCGCCTTCGCCGGTGTCTCCGGCGCCGGCAGGGTCACCGCCTCCGCCCGCGAACGCTCAGTGGGCCGGACCCAGACATCCTTTGCAACAACGGTTTTCAATGTGTATGCCGACGGGCCCGGCGCCAGCACATAGCCCAGGCCCCCGAGCATCGGCGCGTAGCCGCCGCGTTGGGCCACCGTGAACAGACGCATGCCCACTGGGGCCGCAGAGAATTCACCGGGGTGGCTGGTGGGCGCGGACGAGAACTGGGGCAGCTCCTGGCCGACCCACTGCCACGGCATCGCGGTGATGCAGGCGGCCAGCTCGGCAAGTCGCTCCGACGAAAGGGTCGGTCCGACAAGCGTTTGCCCACCGATGGTCGGCCTGATCAACAACGACGAGAGATTCGCCAACAGGTGCGAGCGTTCGCTGTCGATGCCGCCCCAATAACTGGGCGTACTGGCGAGCAGCGGCGATTCCCCGAGCAGCAGCGTGGCCAGTTCAGGTAGAAATCGTTGCAGCCCAGCACTTTCCAGGATGCCGCTGCCAACAGTGTTGACCACGGTCACCGTCCCGCGGTGCTGCGCCTCGACCAGCCCGACCACCCCGAGCCGCGAGTCGGCGCGCAGATCGAGCGGGTCGGTATACGTCGCGTCCACGCGGCGGAATACCACGTCGACGCATTTGAGGGTGCCCAGCGAACGCATCCACAACTTACCGTCGCGAACCACCAGATCCGCACTCTCCACCAGCGGAAAACCCAGCAGTGTCGCGAGATACGCCTGATCGAACGAGGTTTCGGAGTAGATACCCGGACTGAGCACAACGACCACCGGGTCTTGCACGCCGTCGGGTGCCGCGTCGATCAGTGCCAGGCGCAACGCCTGCGCGAATGGCGTCGTGGGCCGCGGGCCGATCCTTTCGTAAAGATCGGGCAGGGCTTGTGTGAGCACCCGTCGGTCGGCCAGCGCATAACCGGCGCCCGACGGGGCTTGGGTCCAGTCGGCATTCACCTGGAAACTGCCATCGGACAACCGGCTCACATCGCAGGCGTGCATGAAGAGTTGATGGTGCCCCGGCACCTCGATTCCGTTCGCGGCGCGGACATAGCCGGGGTGGGCGAACAGCAGCTCCGGTGGTAGCACGCCCTCGGTCAGCGACCGACGGTTGCCGTACAGGTCGGCGAGCACGGCGTTGAGGACCCGCGACCGCTGCACCAGCCCCGCCTCGAGTGTTTCCCAATCCGGAGCCGACACGACCAGCGGCAGCGAATCCAGACGCCAGGGCCGCGGTTCGGCCTGGCCATTGGCAGCGGATTCGGTGGCGGGGTCGACGCGGGTATAGGTGATGTCGTCGTTGTCCACCAGCTGGTGCACCGCGGAGCGCAGCCGTTGCAGACCTGCCCGGCCGCGGTCACCAACCGCGTCCGCAAGCTCGGTCCAGGCGGGGCGCACGTTGCCGGCTTTGTCGACGAACTCGTCGTAGCCGATCCCCGGGCCACGCAAGCCGGGCGGACGTAGGTCGAACAGGGCGTCCTGGGCACGCGTCGCGCGATACCCGGCCAGCAGCCGGTCGACGTCGGTGCGGTGGTGAAAAGCTGCCGACGCGTCGCTGGAATGCACTGCCATCTCTGCTGAGGCCATTACCGCAGGACGGTACGCACGCGTCGCAGATCAAGGATGCCCGGCGCGCCGATGTCTGTGGAAATTCGCGCCTGCATCTCCCGGACATCGGACAGCTCGAGCTTGCCGGGGGTGAATCCGGTGGCTTCGAAGCGTCGGGCGCGACGTGACTCGGCCTCGACGGCGTTCACTGGCGGTTCGTCGTAGGCGCGCCCCCCGGGATGGGCGATGTGATACGTGCAGCCGCCGCGCGACGTCGACGTGGTCAGGTCGACGAGCTCGAACTGCAGCGGACCGTCAACGGTGATGCTCGGATGCAGCGCGCTCGGCGGTTGCCACGCCCGAAACCGCACACCGCCCACGTGCACGTCGGGGTTGTCGGTGGCCAGCAACGGAACCGGGTACCCATTGCAGGTCATCAGATAGCGGTGCCGGTCGGCGCCGATGATGCGCACCTGGATGCGTTCGATCGACGAGTCGACGTAGCGGGCGGTGCCGGTGGCGGTGGACTGCTCGCCGAGGGTGTTCCACGGCTCGATGGCTCCGCGCAGTTCGATCTCGACGCCGTCGAACACCGCGGTGCCGATGCGCGGAAACCGGAATTCGGTGAACGGGTCCAGCCAGTTGGTCTCAAAGGGGATGCCGTGCGCCCGCAGATCCGCGGCGACGTCGGCGATGTCGTGAATCAGGAAGTGCGGCAACAGGTATCGTCCGTGCAGGTTCGGGCCATGCCGGATCAGGGGAGCCCGCAGTGGTTCGTCCCAGAACCAGGCCACCAGTGACCGCACCAGCAGTGACTGCACCATCGCCATCCGCAGATGCGGCGGCATCTCGAAGCCGCGAAGTTCCAGCAGGCCCAGTCGGCCCCGCGGGCTGTCCGGGTTGTAGAGCTTGTCGATGCAAAACTCGGCGCGATGGGTGTTGCCGGTGATGTCGGTCAACAAATGCCGAAGGGCCCGGTCGGTGACCCACGGTTTGGCTGCGGCGCCCTCGGAAGGCGACGTGATCCGGTCGATTTCGGCGAAGGCGATCTCCAGTTCGTAGAGCGCCTCGGCGCGGCCCTCGTCCACCCGCGGCGCCTGCGACGTGGTGCCGACGAATCGACCGGCGAACAGGTAGGACAACGCCGGGTGCCGCTGCCAGTAGGTCAACAGCGAGACCAGCAAGTCGGGCCGGCGCAGTAGCGGTGAATCCTTCGGGGTGCTGCCGCCCAGAGTGATGTGGTTGCCGCCTCCGGTGCCACTGTGGCTGCCGTCGAACTGGAACGACTCCGTAGAAAGGCGAGCCAGCCGGGCCTGCTCATACAACGTTTCGAGTTGCCGGCACTGCTCGGCGAAACTGGCGGTGGGCGCGATGTTGACTTCGATGACACCCGGGTCAGGGGTGATCGTCGTCGACGTCAGCCGCGGATCCGGCGGCGGGTCGTAACCTTCGATGACGACCGGGCAGCCGGTCTTCACCGCCGCGTCGTGCACCCGGCCGATCAGATCGACGAAGTGGTCCAGCGCCTCGGTCGGCGGCATGAAGACGTAGAGCAGCCCGTCGCGCACCTCGGCGACCATCGCGGTGGTCGGCGCGGCTTCGTCGTCGTCGACCTCCGCCTCCTCGGCGGACCCGTGCAACTCGTCGCCGACGGTGGTCGGGTCGGTGTCGAACCTCGGCCGCGGCGGCTTCCAGCTGATCGCGTTGAGTGGCAGCCGAAGGCCTGCCGGCGAGTCGCCGTCCACCAATACGATGCGGCCGCGACGAAGTCGCCAGTCTGCGCTGGCCCAGCCGCCGTCGTCGTCGCGTCTGTGCAGCGGCAACACGAATGCAGTTGGGGCTTCGGTGGATTCATCGAGGCGTGCCAATAGTTCCGCGCGGCCCGCGACGGTGTCCTTGCCGGTTTCCGAGTCCAAATCCCCATCCGGTGCCACCGGATGGCCCTTGGGGAGGCGCGCTTTGGCCGCCATCCGCGACAGTGGATCTTCGTAAGCGGGCCGCACCTGCGACAGCGGCAGGCTCAGGCCGTCGGCGATGGCAGCCAGCAAGTCCTGAGCTGCGGAGTCGGATGCCGGCGGACCGGCCTGATCGGTACCCCAGGGATCGGCCAGTAGCGAGTCGTCGGGCCACAGCGGCTGCCCATCGGTGCGCCAGTACAGTCCAATCTGCCAGCGCGGCAACGGTTCACCGGGATACCACCGGCCCTGTCCGCGGTGGACCAGCCCCTGCGGTGCCCACTGCGCTTTCAGTCGGGCGGCCAGCTCGGAGGCGCGTTCGCGCTTGTGCGGGCCGTCGGCAGCGGTGATCCACTCGTCGTCGACCTGGTTGTCCACCGACACGAACGTGGGCTCGCCACCGACGGTCAATCGGACATCGCCGTCGGTCAGTCGCCTGTCAACGCCGCGCGCGACGTCCTGGATCGTCGCCCACGCCTCGTCGGTGTAGGGGAGCGTGACGCGCGGGTCTTCATGGATGCGGGTGACGGTGTTGGAGAACTCCAGCACCGCTTCGCACGGATCGGTGTTGCCGGTGATGGGCGCCGCGCTCTCCGGACTCGGTGTCGCGGCCAGCGGAATGTGACCCTCGCCGGCGAACAGTCCTGACGTCGGGTCCAGACCGATCCAGCCCGCACCGGGGATGTACACCTCGGCCCAGGCGTGCAGATCGGTGAAGTCGGCAGCAGGGCCCGACGGTCCGTCGAGCGCCTTGACGTCTGACGCCAGCTGGACCAGGTAGCCGGAGACGAACCTGGCGGCCAGACCCATCTGACGCAGGATCGACACCAGTAGCCAGGCGAAGTCGCGGCACGAGCCGACCCCGGTTCGCAGCGTGAAATCCGGTGTCTGCACGCCATGTTCCATGCGCAGGCTGTAGCCGAGGTCGCTGTTGACCCGCCTATTGAGCTCGACCAGGTAGTTGATCGTGCGGGTGCCCGGCGCCATCGCGAACGTGCTCACCCAGGCCTGCACCAGCTCACCGGGACCCGATCCGGCACCGTTCTCGTCAACCGGGCGTAGGTACGGCTTGAGGTCCTCGGCCAACGGCTCGGGATAGCTGAACCCACCGGACGGCCACGTCTCTGCCCAGTCCTCGATGAAGAAGTCGAACGGGTTGATCACTTTGAGGTCGGCGATCAGCCCGACCGTAATGGTCAGCCGGCTCATCGGATTCGGGAACGTCAGCCGGTAGACGAAGTTGCCCACCGCGTCCTGCTGCCAGTTGATGAAATGGTCGGCGGGCTCGACGCGAAGCGAATACGCCTCGATCGCGGTACGCGAGTGCGGCGCCGGTCGCAGCCTCACGACATGCGGGAACACCCGGACAGGCCGATCAAAGGTGTAACTGGTGCGATGCTCCAGTGCCACTTTGATGGTCATAACCGCCCATCACATCACGACGGCCACAAGGTCGCAGCACGGCGAACCCCGCATCCCGCGTGGCGTGACCGGGTTTCGCCCTCGCTGTTCCTAGGATCGCTCGGGTGGACGATCGTTACGGCCCGGACGTTCTGGCACGCGACCCGCACCACGCGCGCACGATCCGGTCAGCTGAAATGGCAATACAACTCGGCATGGTCGTCGAGGACGCGCAGACCGGCTACGTCGGTGCGGTGGTGCGCGTCGAATACGGCCGGATGGAACTCGAGGACCGCCATGGCCGCCGGAAGCCATTCCCGGTCGGACCGGGATATCTCGTCGACGGCAAACCGGTGATCCTGATCGCGCCGCGACGTCCGACCGCCAAGGCGCCCACCCGCACCGCGTCGGGCTCGGTCGCGGTGACCGGAGCACGCGCCCGGATGGCCCGGACCGGCCGGATCTACGTCGAGGGCCGCCACGACGCCGAGCTCGTCGAGCAGGTGTGGGGCGACGATCTGCGGGTCGAGGGAGTGGTGGTCGAATATCTCGGTGGGGTCGACGATCTCGTCGGTGTCGTCGCACAGTTCCGCCCCGGCCCGCAGCGGCGGCTGGGCGTGCTCGTCGACCACCTGGTACCCGGTTCCAAGGAATCGCGGCTGGCCGAAGCGGTGCGCCGCGGTCCCGGCGGCTCGGACACCCTGGTCGTCGGCCATCCGTTCGTCGACGTCTGGCAGGCCGTCAATCCGGCCCGGCTGGGTCTGGCGGAGTGGCCGGTCATCCCACGCGGGACGGACTGGAAGCACGGGATCTGCCAGGCCCTCGGCTGGCCACACGCCGACCAGGCCGACATCGCCGCGGCGTGGCGGCGCATCCGCGGCCAAGTCCGGGACTGGACCGACCTCGACGCGGCGCTGATCGGCCGGGTGGAGGAGTTGATCGACTTCGTCACCCAGCCGTGACGACCTAGGGGGTCGCCGGCGCGATCGGTCCTCCGGAGAGCCGACGGTAGGTGTACACCTGGACCAGCAGCGCGATCGGGCCGGTCGCGAGAATGCCGACGCCGCAAGCGAACAAGCCCGCCACCACCAGCAGACCCTGCACCAAGAAAGACACCAGCGTCTCGCCGACATGCGCCCGGACGGTGCTGAAGCTGGCCTTGAGCGCATCGATCGGCGCCAGCCCGCGGTCCGTCGCAAACGCAATCGTGAACAGCGCGAAGAACGTGAAGACGGCAATCAACACGAACGACAACAATGCGAACAGGAAGCCGGGCAGCGAAAGCAGATCCAGGACCGCGCTGATCACACTGAGCAGCGCGCCGGCCAGGATCACCGTGCCGAAGTTGCGCGGTTTGAAGAACGAGCCCACGGTGACCGGCCTGCCATCGGCGAGGTCAAGCCCGCCGGAGAGGAACCCGGCCTGCACGAAAATCCCGAAGACGAACGTCACGATGGACAGGACCAGCGTGCCGACCGTGCCCAGACCGGCCTGGAATGACGCGCCATAATCGCCGTCGACGTTCGTGGTGTCGGCCGTGGCGCCGCCCAGCAGGACGAACACCAGGCCATGCACGACCACACCGATCACGCCGTATATCAGCGCCGCGAGGACCAGCGGCCCAAGATTCTTCTTGAACTTATTCCACGCCCATGAGGTCGCTTCACCGATGCTGAACCCCGACCCGGGCGGCGGTCCGTAGCCCGGAGCCGCCGGATAGCCGGGAGGGGGTCCGTAGCCGGGTGGCGGAGGGTAGCCGGGGGGAGGCCCGTAGCCGGGTTGCGGCGGCGGCCCGTAGCCGGGAGGTGGCAGGGGTGCGCCGTACCCGGGAGGCGGTCCGTAGCCGGGCGGCGGCTGTCCTGGGGGTGGGCCGTACCCCGGTGGCGGTCCAGGAGGCGGTCCGTAGCCGGGTGGCGGCGGGTAGTCGCCCGGATTGGGGTTACCCCTGTACGGGTCGTGTGGGTTGCCAGGGTGCTCCGGAGGGTGGCTCATGGCCGCTCCTGCCTCGTCGTTGGGGAGTTGTCCGGCGTGCGCTTTCGAGAACTTAGCAAGTATTCGGCGGCGGCGCTGAGAGCTCACACTGCGCGCCGTCGTGTCGTGTTGACGTGGTATGCCTGACACGTGTCCGACGGTCTGTTCGACGTCCCCGACGCGGCCGAACTCGGCGAGGGCGCGCACTTCGGGTCTGCCGGCGCGCCGCTGGCGGTGCGGATGCGCCCGGCCAGTCTCGACGAGGTCGTCGGTCAGGACCACCTGCTGCAACCCGGTTCGCCGCTGCGGCGTCTGGTCGAGGGCTCAGGTATGGCGTCGGCCATCCTCTACGGCCCGCCTGGCAGCGGCAAGACCACGCTGGCATCCCTGGTCTCGCAAGCCACGGGACGCCGGTTCGAGGCGCTCTCGGCGCTGTCGGCCGGGGTCAAGGAAGTCCGCGCCGTGATCGACACCGCGCGACGCGCCGCCGCACACGGCGAGCAGACCGTGCTGTTCATCGACGAGGTGCATCGCTTTTCCAAGACCCAACAGGACGCGTTGTTGGCCGCCGTGGAAAACCGGGTGGTGCTCTTGGTGGCGGCGACGACGGAGAATCCCTCGTTCTCCGTCGTCGCGCCGCTGCTGTCGCGGTCGCTGA
>NZ_JBAPRN010000845.1:0-3574 GCF_049281135.1 Mycobacterium sp.
GGTCCCTACCTATTCGGTCGGGACGCAACACCACGCCTTTAGTAATCCCAATCACCCTCCCAGGTGAAGACGCCCTGCGTACCCTCCCGGCATGGAATTACGTGGGAAACGAGTGCTGATTACCGGCGCGTCACGAGGCATCGGCGAGTCTCTTGCTCATGCCTTCGCCGGTGCGGGGGCCACGGTCGCGCTCGTCGCGCGCACCAAGGACGCCATTCGGACGCTCGCCGACGAGCTCGGGGGCACCGCCCACCCCGCCGACCTCTCGGATCCGACGCAGGTCGCCGACCTCGTCGGTCAGGTCGAACAACAAGCCGGTCCGGTCGACGTTCTGGTGAACAACGCCGGGATCGGAATTCCCGCCGCCTTCGTTGACGCCCCCGACGAGGACCTGCGCGACGTCACCCAGATCAACTACCTGGCCCCGGCAGAACTGTGCCGGCGGATCATCCCCCGCATGCTGGAACGCGGCAGCGGACACATCGTCAACATCTCCTCGCTGGCCGGCTGTGGCGTCTTCGCCGGCCTTGTCAGCTATTCGGCGTCCAAGGCCGCGCTCTCCCACTTCACCGCGGGGCTGCGTGCCGATCTCCGGGGGTTGACGATCGGCACCACCCTCGTTGAGCTCGGGCCGATCCCTACCGACATGCTCACCCAGACCGACGACTACGAGCCGACCGCGGCGGCGTTCCGGCGCTTCTACCGGCTGCGGCTCATGGTTGACGTCCCCCGCGAGAAGGTGGCCGCGGAAGTCGTCGAGGCCGTACAGAAGGGTCGCAGGCACGTGCGGATCCCCAAGCGACTGACTCTTACGGCCGTATTGTCCGAAGCGCCACGGCGCGTCACCGAAGTGTTGCTCAGCGGCGTCCCTCACCAAGTCAAGTAGCTACCGCTGGCCCTGAGCCGCGGCGTCGAGCAGGGCCCGACACCTCGCGAGCAACGCCTGACGGGCAACCGCCGCACGCTCGGCGATGTTCGCCTGTTCGCGCACGTATTCGGCTCGTCCGCAGGCTATTTCGATCCGAATCGGCTGATACCCGTAAGCCGTCAGGTCGTACGGGCTGGCTCGCATGTCGATCTCACGGGCAGCCGCAGCCAACTCCAGGCAGTCGAGCAGCGTCTCGGAGTCGATCAGCGGGCTCAACTTGTAGGACCATTTGTACAGATCCATGTTCGCGTGCAGACAACCGGGCTGCTCCCACTCCTGCTGCGTGTCGCGGCTGGGCGAGCCCGCGTTGCGTGGCACGGCATCGGGAGTGAAGAAGCGGAACGCGTCGAAGTGACTGCACCGCAACGGACCGGCGACCTCGGCTTCGACCACCGTGTCGGTGCCCGCGGCGCCCAGCCGCAGTGGGACACGGTCGTGGCGTACCTCGCCGCTGCGGTAGACCATCGCCCACTCATGCAGCCCAAAGCAGTTCAGCTGCGCCGGCCGCCGCGCGGTCGCGTCCAGCAGATCCGCCACGAACGAAATGGTCTCCACCCGGCTGCGCAGGTAGTCATCGCACACGGTGACACCGGACACGTCGACTGAGTAGCCCCTGCGATCCCGGTACCGGCGGACCGCTTCGCTGCCGGTCAGCACCACCCCATAACCGGGATGCCAGCAGCGCAGTTGCCTCGGTCGCAGGCTGTAGTAGCTGAACAGGAAGTCCCAGACCGGATGCGGCTCGCCGAGCTGTGCCCGTCTGGCGTGCGGGGCCACGAATCTTTCGACACGCGAGGCATATTCGCCGGCGCGCGCCGTCCACTGCTCGGCATCCAGCTGGACGCTCGTACTAAGCACGCTGCGTCCCGTCACGCACCAGACCGACCAGATCACGCACCAGATCCTCCAGCGCCACCATGGCCACCACGGCTCTGTCTTGACCGGTGACCAACGCGAGGTGACTGTTGGTGCGGCGCATCCGCGACAGCGCCTCGGGCACCGTCACCGATTGGGATACCCGCGGCAGCGGCCGGACTCTGGCCAAGTCGATCACGGCGTGCGGGTCGCCGGCCAATGACAGCACGTCTTTGATGTGCAGATAGCCAACGAATCCGTGATCGGCGTCGACCACCGGGAATCGCGAGTAACCGGTTGCGGCCAAAGCCTTTTCGACGACCCCAACCGTTGGCCCAGAGCCGGCGGCGGCCACCGGCACCGCCTGGATCTGGCCGACCGGAACCGCCACGTCGGCCACAGTGCGATTGCGGATTTGCAGCGCCCGAGTGAGCCTGTTGTGCTCCTCGGGATCCAGCAAGCCCTCCGACACCGATTCGGCGATCATCTCGCTGAGCTCGACAGTGGACACAGCGACCTCGAGCTCGTCGCGGGCCTGCACCCGCAGCGCGCGCAACGTCACACCGGTGCACCAGTTGTAGAACGTCAAGATCGGCCGGACCGTCCGCACGTAGGCCAGATAGGCCGGAATCAGCAGCATCGCCGCCTTTTCCGGGCCGGCGATGGCGATGTTCTTCGGGACCATCTCGCCGAGCAGCACGTGCAGTGTCACCACGATCGCCAGCGCCACCACAAGTGACAGGGTGTGCAGCAAGGTCGGCGAGACGCCTAGCAGGTCGAACGGCCGTCGCAGCAGGTCGGCGACTGCGGGCTCACCGAGCCGGCCCAACATCAGCGACGCGATGGTGATGCCCAGCTGGGCACCGGCGAACATCAGCGGAAGCTGCTCGCCGGCCCGCAGCGCGGTGACTGCGCTTGATCTGCCCTGTTCAGCCAACGCCTCCAGACGATCCCGTCTCGCGGAGATCAGGGAGAACTCCGCGGCCACGAAGAACGCATTCGCGCCCACCAACAGGATGGTCGCCAACAACTCGAGCAGGTCGCCCATCATCGGCCTCGCACGGCGGCGGAATCGGCGTGATCGGCCAGCTGGGTCAGCTCGAGCAGGTCGATGCGGCGGCCGTCCATCCGAACCACTCTGGCCCGCCAAGCCGAGGTGTGCGGGACGCCGTCGTGCTCGTATCCACTCAGCTGCACCTCGTCGCCGATAGCCGGGATGCGGCCCAGCTGTTGCATGACCAGCCCGCCGATCGTCTCGTATTCGCCTTCGGGGGCGTGATAGCCGGTCGCGGTGGCCACCTCATCGATGCGCAGCAGACCGGACACCCGCCAACCGTTGCCGACTGCCACCACGTCCTGTGCCGCGTCGTCGTGTTCGTCGCGGACGTCGCCGACGATCTCTTCGATCAGGTCCTCGACGGTCACCATGCCTGCGGTGCCGCCGTACTCGTCGACGACCATCGCGGTCTGCAGGTCGTTGGCGCGAATCTGTCCCATCAGCGCGTCGCCGTCGAGCGTGGAGGGCACCTTGGCAACCGGCTGCGCCACGGCGGTGACCAGCGTGAGCTCGCGCTCGCCGGCCGGCACTCCGAAGACCTGTTTGACGTGCACGATGCCAACGGTCTCGTCGAGGTCACCGTCGACGACCGGGAATCGCGAGAAGCCACTCTCGGCGGCGGCTTCGACCAGATCTGCGACGGTGTTATCAACTTGCAGCGCAACGATTTTCGACCGCGGCGTCATCAGCTCCTCGGCGGTCAGATCGCCGAATTGCAGCGACCGGTCCAGCAG
>NZ_JBAPRN010000846.1:0-14273 GCF_049281135.1 Mycobacterium sp.
GCGCCGACCTAGCCTCAGCGCCGCAGCAGGAGTTCGCGGTCGGCGGCGAGAACTTCCAGAACTGGTCACAGAAGCTGATCGGCGGCGAGATCGGAAATGTCACAAATCTAATTAATACTGCTGCCAACACGCAGGCGCCGTTAACACCTCAGCAGGGTAGTGGTTCGGCGGGCCAGGTGGGGCAGGCTGCGCAGCCGAGTGGCGCGCTCGGTGGTCAACCATCACCGCAGGGCACCCCGAATGATCCGATGCACGTCAGTGTTGTCGGCGGCCCGAGCGGCGGTGACCAAAGCAGCTACATGAGCTCTATCGGTACGAGTCAGTCGGGGACCGCGTAGCCAAAAAGATCGAGCCGCCCCTGGGAGAGTCAGAGGCGGCTCGATAACTGTTCAGACGGCGGTTAGGTCCGATCGGTTCCCGCTAGCCTCCGCACTAGGCGCCGCAATGCGTGCCACACGTCGGACACCAAAGTGGCGACGACTCCGATGCCTAGGTCGATGAAGCTGGCTGCTATGACGACAGCGGCGACGATCCAAAACACGGTCATCACTTGTCGCGCTCCAGCCCGCTGGCGTAGACCGCGGCTTCGAGGAGTGCTTCAGCCAGCGCCAGCGCATGCGAAGGGTCCAATGACCTGCCGAGGACGCGCACATCGCGGACGACGAACACTCCGGCGTCGTCCTGCACGAACTGGGTGCCGCCGGTGTGCACGGTCAGCCAGTCGAACACAGGGAACTTCTTCGCCGCGAACCGGCGGTAATGCCCCGCACCGTTGGGCGACTCGTGCCATTCGTCCTCATAGAACTCGACGTCGTCGGGCAGCGGGACGTCAGGGTGGGTTGTGGTGGTGTGAGTAATCTCAGGCATTGTCGAACTCCTTTTCAGTTCGGCCATACCCCGGGGCGGTGCCTGCCGTCGCCGGGGCCTTTTGGTTATGGGTTAGCGGTAAGGGTGCCGTAGAGGTATCTGTACGGCCCATCGCTTCGTGGATGACGCAGCGTAATCACAGCACCGCGTCTAGTGATTACCGTTGTCGTGCCCACTCCGTGCCCACAATTTGCCCACAGTTACAGATAACTCCCGTGAACTACAGTGATGGCTTTTCGCTGCTAGACGGGGTTCTGGACCTGTGAACACGCCCTGGAATAGAGTTCGAATCTCACCGAGGGCACTCAAACCGCAGTTCAGAGGCCCGCAAAGCGGAACACATTTTGGGTGAGTGTGTCCCAGCCCGCACACAGCCCGCAGGACGCTAAGACAGCCGGCGCGCGTCAGGTAGCCGCCGGCAGCCCTAGCCGCCGCCACCACCGCCGCCGCCGCCGCCGACGCCGGCGTTGTAACCAGCGTTGGGGCAATAGGTCGCATGCGCGATATTGACCATGGCTCCGACATCGTGCACCTGGATGTTGTCCGGGTCCATGTTGGCGTGGATGCTGTTGGCAATATGTTGTGGCGTCCAATTAAATTCGAGATCGTTGCAGATGAGGTACGCCATCCCGATGAGCGCATCGTCGTCGCCGGCCGGCCACGTGAGACCGGCGCCTCGTAGTTGATCGAGGTATGCGTCATCAGTCGGATTGGCACTTGCAACCGCAGCACTGGAAACCAGGGCAGCGCTAGCGATTATCGGGATGGTGAGTGCGGCCAGCCAGCCAGGTGACGACATGTGACGCCTTTCCTTAGTTGTCGACGTTGATGGTGCCATCAGTCTGCCGCGACCACGCCAACTCAGCCATGCCGGTCCGGCGGATAGTCGGAGACGACGAGCGTGTCGTCCGCCGCCGCCCTAGTGGCATCCGCAAGTCACCTACCACTGCGCGCTGGTCGCCAGCCCGCAGGAGGTCAGGCAGCGATCCAAACCAACCACGACTAACAAAGACTTAAATCTGTTGCAGCACAGCTGATTTACTCGATGCGCCGCAAGGGAAGTGGGGGTGGGCTTTCAATCGCCGGCGCGCGCCGGGTCAGCGACCCTTCGGGCGGCTCTCGGGGCAAAGCGCGTTTTGGAAAATAATGGCCCGGCCAAAGCAAACCAGCAAACTCCAGCAAAAGTGTTCTTGCCGCCTTGCCGCGCCCAGCAACGATGGATGCGCGCAGCCGAGGACGGCATCCAGCTTTACAGGGGTGGCTGGATATCGATCAGGAAGTTGCCGCCGGTAGCGGCGGTCGAGCTGAGGGCGTCGCCGAAGACGGCGCCGAGGTCGAAATTCCCGCCGTCGCCAGCGACGGCGAGGCTGCCCGCAGTGCCAGACGGGTCGAAGACCGCGGCGACGTCATTGCTGCCCGTGTCGTCGCCTCCGAGCCAGCCGGCGATGGCTCCGTCGTCGAGACTTGGGGCGGGCCCCCAGTACAAGGCGAAGTCGCCGTTGCCGGCAAGGGAGCTGCTGTCGCCGCCGCCGGCCTCCGCGAAGCTGGCCACGCCGCTGGAGATGGAGGTGTCGAGGTTGCCGTTGCCGGACAAGGCCCCGCTGTCGGTGCCGAAGGCCATGGCGGTGTCGGATGTTCCGGCGCCAGCCAAGCCGGTGCCGGCTTGGGCGACGCTGTCGTCGCCGAACGCGATGGCGAAGTCGCCGGTGCCCGTTTGGGCTAACGCGGCGCCCGACTGAAACAGCGAGATCCCGTCGAACGAGATGGACAGGTCGAGCCCTGGGATGTCGGCGGCGGGGAGGGGCAGATCCGGGACCACCGGAACCGGGTCGACCGGCATTGTCGGCGCAGCGGCGGCGGTCGCGGCCGCACCGATGCCGATGCCCAGTCCGACGGCCAGAATGGAGAGCCGTCCAACAGCCTTGGCGTGGTTCATTCGGAGTTCCTCTCCCCGTTCTGAACAAGGCCGTATCGGGTGATCGAGTGCGTACCATCGATACGTTATCAGGGTGCTCTCAGCTTCTGCACAGTCGAGTATTAGTCATCACTTAGCATCTGTCAATTGGCTCTCCTCGAAATATTTTTATAGCCTTTACAGGCGATTGTGCCAACTGAGTTAATGATTCAATAATGGAATCATTTACCTAATGAATAGTTAACTGTCGAAACAGTATTCCATTTCTCGGCCAACATCCCGTTGGGCGGCAGACAACTCAAAGACAACGGCCCTTAAGGAGACCTGACTGATCCGAAGCAAGTCGCCAAGGCGCTTGCGTTAACGGTGTGGGACGCTTTACTGGCGCGATCGAAACCTGAATATCACTGCCCCGCTGGACGCGGTCGTGGCGCTCTAGCTTTGTATCGGCGCAACTGGCGTCGTCTGCGTACGGCCGGTGGCACCGTAGACGATGAGCGAGGTCATTTCCTCGACGATTGTGTCGCGGCTGGGCCTGCGCCCGATCCCGGCGAATACTGGACCGTCGAACACCGCCGTCGCGAGCAGGGTGGCGAACGGCAGCCGCACGGTGAGTCGCAGATCGACTCCTTCGTAGCCGCGTTTCTCAAACTCCGCGGACATAATCTGTTCGGTGAGTGAGTGGATCGCCGCGATCGGCGATTCCTTACCGCTGAGGCTGCCGGCAACCTCTCCTTCGTACGCGTCGGCGGTCAGCAGGGCCAGGACCAGCCGCCGGTGCTGACGCAACAGGTTGTACATGCCACCAATCCACCGTCGGGCGACGTACTCAAGGTCGTGCGGCGTATCAGCGTAGCCGCGCCAGTCCTCGATGAACGCCTCCATGAACGCGGTGAAAGGAGCGACCACAGCCTGCTCGAACAGGTTCGGCTTGCTGACGAAGTGGAAGTAAATGAGCCGCTCGGAGACTCCGGCTGCTGCGGCGATCTCACGGGAGGTCGTCTTGCGGTAGCCGTGTGTGGCGAACAAGTCCCGGGCGGACTCCAGAATCAGGGAACGGATCTCAGAACCTTTGCGTCGGGTGGTTCTCGCCACCGCGCTGTTAGTGCTTGCCTGATTCACGACATGCAGGCTATCAGTGAAGCGATCGCATCCTCATTAGTGAAGCAATCGCTTGACTGAAGAGCCGAGTGTCGCGTAGCTTCTTTCATCAGCTAAGGAAGCAGCTGCACCACTATCGAGCTTTGTCGGAACGCGGAGGAAACCGTGGCCCCAATGAAAGCCACAGACACCAGAATCCAGCAATTGCTGATCTGGACAGGCCCGCTGATGCTGGTCCTGTTCGCCCTAGGGTTCATGTACCTCGCTGAATATCTGCCGCCGCCCTCTCCGCAGTTATCGCCCGAGGACCTGGTGGCTCGACTGCGCGCCAACCTCACCGATTTCAGGATTGGCATGGTCATCACCATGTTCGCGTTTGCGATGATGGTCACCTGGGCGATGGGAATTGCCGGCCGAGTGCACGCCACCGAGGAACGTCTACCGTTGCTGACCTACGTCCAACTCGGCAGCGTCGCCATCGGCTCGCTCATCGGCCAGGGCGCATGCTGGATCTTCGAGGCGACGGCCTACCGGTTGGATGACACCGACCCGCACATCATCCGCGCCCTCCATGACCTGGGATGGTTCACCTTTCTGGCTCCGTGGCCGTCCTTCACCATCTGGTGCTTCGCGCAGGCCGTTGCCATCTTCCGCGACGACCGGCGTGAGCCCGGCCTACCCCGCTGGACCGGTTACCTCGCAGTGTGGACCGGGCTGCTGTTCATACCCGCCTGCCTGATCTTCTTCTTCAAGACCGGCCCGATGGCGTGGAACGGTGCTATCGCCTTCTACATCCCGGTCTTCATCTTCTTCATCTGGGTCGTCGGGCTCACCGTGCCGGCCCTGCAGTCGGTGCGTCGGGACGCACGCGCTGCTGAGATCCCGACCGAACAGGTCGTCCCCGCTGGCACGGCCAGCCATGGGACGCCGAGTGGCACGAGAGTGTGAATTGAGCACTCACCCACCCGCACCACGACCTAGGCGCCTCGGCCACCAGAGTCTAAGCAGCCTGTCCAAACATGCTCGGCCCCAGTTCGACCCGCGCGCAGAGGAGTGTCCATGCACTTCGTCCTTGACCTCGGTGGCTGCACGAAAGAGCAGGCTGCGCAGGTGGGCGGTAAGGCCATCGGCCTCGGTTCGCTGCTGCACGAGAGGCTTCCCGTCCCACCTGGTTTCGCGATCACCACGGATGCCTATCGACGTTGCATGCGGGCAAGCAGGCTGCAGGACCAGATCACACAATTGCTCGACGACGCATATAAAGGTGACGAGCGCGACGTAGCGCGCCGGATCGGGGTGCTACTAGCGGATCTGGTGCTGTCGCCCGACGTCGCGGCCGAGATCGACGAGGCTTACGCACGCCTGGGCGACGGTCACGACTTGCCGGTCGCGGTGCGATCCAGTGCCACCGCCGAAGATTTGCCCGAAGCGTCGTTCGCCGGACAGCAGGACACTTATCTGTGGATCCAAGGTGCAGACGCGGTCCGTGAACACGTCGTACGGTGCTGGGCCAGTCTGTTCACCCCCCGCGCGATAGGGTACCGGGCACGCAACGGTGTCCCGGGGGACGATATCGCGATGGGTGTCGTTGTGCAGCAAATGGTTCCGGCTGAGTCTGCGGGGGTGATGATGACCCTGGAGCCCGTGGGCGGCGACCGTTCGCAGATCTACATCGAAGCCGCCTACGGGCTCGGTGAAGGCGTGGTGCGAGGCGATGTCGGCTCTGACCGCTTCTGGGTGAGCAAGAACTCCCTGACGGTGAGCAAGGAACAGATCGAGCCTAAACGGCAGGCGCATCGTTTCGATCCCGCCCGCGGCATAGTCTGCCTGGCCGATGTCCCCGCCCGGCAGCAACAACAACCTGCACTGAGCGAACAGGAAGTCATCGCCCTTGCTGATCTCGGCAGGCGAATCGAGAAATATTTCGAGGCACCCATGGACATCGAGTGGGCGATCGCGGGTCAGACAGGCAGCCGTCAGATCCACCTCCTGCAGGCCCGACCGGAGACAGTGTGGAGCCAGAAACCCGACACGGTAGAGGCCGGATCGCCGCCCGTCGACAACGGTGACGAGTGGGATCCGCTGCACAGTACAAGTGGGCCGCAGTCGCATTGGACCACCTCCAACCTGGGTGAAGCGATGCCTGGTGTGCTGACCCCGCTGAGCTGGACGATGTGGGCGGCGGCTATCGAACGCGCCCCTCGGGAGGCGGCCTACCAGATCGGTGCCTTCACCCAGGACGAACGCCGGGTCGCGGCGAGGGTCAACGACCGCTCGACGCGAATCTTCTTCGGGCGTCCTGCAATCGAAGTCGAATTCTTCGCCGAGCTCGGTGATCGGATGCCGGGAACCAGCGGCCAGGAGACCGTCCGCAGTTTGTTCGGACGCGTGCCTGACGACATGTCGTTCGCCCCGAGCCGTCGCCGCTACCCGATGATCGCGTGGCGGTTCCCCCTCACGTTCCTCACCACGCCCAGGAAGATGCGGGCGTTCGCCGACAGGCAAGATCGGTGGTACCAGGCCCAGATAGCGAGCGCCGGACGGCTCGATCTCGACAGCGCACGGGCATTGCTACTTGAGGCCCGCGAACATCTCGAGCAGGCTCTCGTCGTGCAGGTCATCGGCACCCTCTCGGTGATCCAACCCCTCTTCACGGGCATCATTAAGCTCGCCGAGACGGTTGGCTTCGACGGCAACTCACTCACCGCGATGGGCGGCGGCGCGGAGCTCCAGATGGTCTCCGACATCTGGGAGGCATCCCGCGGACGACTCGGCATCGAGGAGGTGCAGCGCCGACACGGCTTCCACGGACCCGGCGAGGGCGAGTTGTCGAGCAAGATCTGGCGGCAGAATCCGGTCCCGTTGCGACGCCTCATCGACGAGTACTCGGGGCGGGATGATGCCGCTGACCCCAGCCTGCGTGAACGTCAACACACCGCCGACCGGGCCCGTCTTCAACAGCGATTTCTCGCGGCGCTGCCCAGCGCGAAGCGACCTCTAGCGCGGCTGCTGCTGAGGTTGGGCGCCAGCAGGATCCCGCTGCGCGGGGTCGCCAAACGATCGTTCCTACAGGCGTTCGACATCGGCCGCGCGGCGGCGGCCAGAATCGCGGAATTCTACTGCGCTGAGGGCACGATCGACAGCCCTGAGGATATCTTCTACTTCACCGTCGAGGAGTTGACAGGGCATCTGCCGGCCGACCCGAGGGCCATGGTCGCGCTGCGACGGGAACGCCGTACGGCCTATCAGGGGCTGGCCACACCATCGGAATGGACGGGGCAGCCCGCCCCGCAGGCGGTTTGCACCGCCAATACCCACTCCGACAGCGAGACTGACACCGACGGGCTCATCGGTGTCGGGGTCAGCGCCGGAGTCGTCGAAGGCATTGTCCGTGTCGTCCTCTCACCCGACGAGGAAGGCATCAGGCCCGATGAGATCCTCGTTGCCCCGTTCACCGATCCCAGCTGGTCGTCTCTGCTGTTCATCTCGGCAGGGCTGATCGTCGACATCGGTGGAGCCCTCAGTCACGCCGCCGTCGTCGCGCGGGAAATGGACATTCCGTGCATCGTCAACACCCGCACGGGCACCAGTGCACTCCGTACCGGCGACCGCGTGAAGATCGACGGGACCGCCGGCACCATCCAGATCACTGAACGCGCCGCCGCCGGCACCTCAGGGTGCGATGCAACCACTACCGCCACAGGAGAACCCTTATGACTGTCGACACCAAGAAGGCGTTCTGGGAACAGAAGAACACCGACTTCGGAACGGTCACGCCGGACCTCGACTTGCTTCATCCCGAGTTTCCTGAGCGCGACAGCAACCCCGAGCTCACCGAGACCCAGTACCTCGGGTTCAACATCCCGGAGAAGGACATCCACGCGCTGTGCTACATCTGGCATCACCCCAACCTCGGCGTGGTCACCGGGGGTGTATGGGCCTGGCAGGGCGTGAAGTCCAACAGCCTGGCGTGTGAGATCTTCGACTTTCTGACCTACGTCGACGACAATTGCCTGGCCAACGACCTGCACGACTACGAGCTGCCCAACAGCTACGGGGTGAAGCTGATCGAACCACTGAAAAAGCTGCGGATGCGCTACTCCGACCCATACCGGGGCAATGCCATCGACGTCGACTTCACCGCGATGATGGACCCGATGGTGCTGAGCACCGGCATGCACTTCGAGCAGGGCATGAAGACCAGCGGCACAGTGACGTTCGGCGGCACCGAACACGCCGTCGACGCCTTCACGGTGCGCGACCGCTCGTGGGGCCAGGCCCGGCGCGAGGTGCACGTCGACGCCCCACCGATGGGCTGGATGACGTGCGTGTTCGGCGACGACTTCGCCTTCGGAGCAAGCGCTTTCGACTCCGAGGAGACCGACCCAGAGTGGAAGGGCGTCATGAAGATCCCCGGCGCCGATCCGACCAGGGGCGGCTGGATTCTCAAGGACGGCGAGCTGGCGCCGGTAGTGTCGACAATCAAACGGACCATCCGTAACCGACAGACGCTGTTCCCGGAGGGCGTCGAGATGACCGTCACCGACGCGAAAGGATGCAGCTACGAGATCCGGGGCACCGTGACCGCGGCGTCGAACTGGCGGACGTGGCACAACTTCGAGACCGTGATCTGCCTGGTCTGCTGGGAATGCGAAGGCCGGGTGGGGTACGGCGACCACCAGGAGGTCCTGTTCCACGACTACATCCGCCAGTTCATCGGTGACCCGCGCGTCGGCCGGTGACCCTTGAGGCCTGGAACCCGATCCGCAGCCCGACGGCGGAACGGCATTGTCACGTTGATTGAAAAGTGTGGTGGCGCAGTTGGGTTGAAGCAGTCGCGACGGAACACCGTTGGGTCGTTCAATTTCAGGCGGCAGCATCGGGCGCGGTGACCTGGCGCCAGACCGCGAAGCGGTCGGCCATCTCGGTTCGCCATTCGGTCGCGCTGAGCAGATGCCGTCGCGGCCGGAGGTGTGCGGAGATGCCGCTGAAGGCGGACAGGAACCGTTGCGCAAGCCGCGACGATTTGAAGCGTTTCATCGCCCGTTCGCGTTGTCGGCTGGGCTGATGAGAGTTCTCGGCGCGGTTGCTCACACCGCGACCGCCGGTGCTCCACCGACGACATCATGACCAGACCGTCGCCTGATCACTCCGCCCGTCCGCAGTAACTTCGTCGAGCGTTCAACCGTGGATCTTGTGGTGAACCCTGCTCCATGATCCCTCGGCCCTCTCTTTGCGCCCCTTCGGGCGTTCTCCTTTTTTCTTCCTATCCCGCTCATCACTGGCGCACAGGGATTGACCATCGAAGCGACATATCGTCGGCGAAGCTATCGGAGAGTTGGGAGTGAAGAGATGAGCGCCATGTTCGTGGGTGTCGCGTTCACCGTAGTTGTTTCGATACCGGCGCTAGTTCGTGAGATTCGCTTAGCGCGGCGCCCCAATCGCCAGCCGACGACACTCGCTTCGAAGACGTGACGCAGTTAGGGGTCTTGCCCGCTAGTGGCTTGCATCTCGTCAAGCTCCTTGCGAATCGCGTCGAGATTTGCGCGCAGATCATTTGATCGGCGAAGCAGCCGATTCTCTATACGACGCTCAGCGGTGGCGAAACCTGACTCAATAAACAGCACCACCAGCCCAAGTATCAGGACGAGCACGGTCCCGGCCAACAACGTTTTGCAGACCGTGGACCACGGCACCTGCGCGAAAACCCCCGCGAGCCGGGCGGCCAAAAAGGCAACGCCGGCGGTCATCAACGTAGACACCGTCGTGGTCGTGATTTGACGCCAAAACGCCTCGTCGCGAAGCCAACCTCCAGGCCAGTGCCAAGGTCGCAGGCGTTCGTCGTCGTCGGCCATGAGGCGAATCCTAAGTCGAATCTCACCGAGGGCACCACACGGCGTTCAATCCAGCCGTTAGGCTTTTGCTGTGGTGGCTAAGCGGTGCGCCGCCCAACAACCAGCAGGTTCGCGGCGATCACCGGACTGCGTAGAGGCAGTGCGGGCACAGCCACGTGCTCGTAGTCAGGTGTATTCCGATCGCATCGCGCGTCGCCGACGCATCCTGAACCTCACCGCGTCAATGGCGGTGTTCGTCAGCGCCGGCTTCGGGTTAGTCGAAGTCATCGCATCGCCCCAGCTGTGGTGGACCGGCGTCCTCAACATCGTCGGCGCCGCGATCTACGCCACCATCCCGGTGCTGCACCGCTTCGGTGAGCTGGTCCCGCCGTTGACCTTCATCGGCACGGCCTACGTGTCGATCTTCACCATCTGCTGGTTCGTTGGAACCGGGTCCGGACTGCAGTTCTACTTCTTGGTCGCGGCCTGCCTCATCGTGCTGCAGTTGGGGGTCGATCGCATTTTTCTCGCCGCGATTCTGGCTGCCATCGCCGCCGGCATGGTGATCACGTTGCAGTTCCTGGTCCCCCGCGACACCGGCGCACAACCGGTCTGGGCCTTGTCGTTGAGCTTCGTCGTCACCACGATCTCGTCTTGCGTCATGGTCGTGACGACCGTTTGGTACTCGGTACGCGAAATCGTTCGCGCCGAAGCGGCTATGGAGTTGGAGTACGAGCGATCCGAGGCACTACTGGCCAACATCTTGCCGGCCAGCGTCGCCGACCGGCTAAAAGACCCGGCGCGCAACATCATTGCCGATAAGTACGACGACGCCTCAGTGCTGTTCGCCGACATCGCCGGATTCACCGAGCGCGCGAGTGAAATGGAACCGGATCAGCTAATCCTTTTCCTCGACCGGCTTTACGGCGACTTCGACGCGCTGGTCGACAAGCACGGTCTGGAGAAAATCAAGGTCAGCGGCGACTCTTACATGGTGGTGAGCGGCGTGCCTCAGCCGCGAGCTGATCACGTCGAGGCATTGGCAGCCCTTGCGCTCGACATGGCCGAAGCCGCAGGCCTATTGAAGGATTCGCGCGGAGATGCGCTGCCGCTGCGGATCGGGCTTGCCGCCGGTCCGGTTGTCGCGGGCGTGGTGGGTTCGCGCCGGTTCTTCTATGACGTCTGGGGCGACGCGGTGAACGTCGCATCCCGGATGGAGACCACCGACTCAATCGGCCGGATCCAGGTGCCCGAGGAAGTCTATCGACGGCTGAAAGACGACTTCGTGCTCCAGGAGCGGGGCGTCGTCCAAGTCAAGGGCAAAGGCCCGATGCGTACCTGGTATCTCATCGGACGCAAACCGGACACCGGTTCCGGCGACGTCGCAGCCAAGGCGCCTCAGCGGGTCGGCGCCTGACGGCTCTCGTAAATCTCCCACCGCGATGGCGGTTTGTGGGAATATTCGGGCATGGAAACCACCGCTGTACCAAAGCTGTTGCCGCATCTGTGGAAGTCGACCCTGCTATCCGGGATTTTGTCGCTGACCCTTGGCATCCTGGTATACGTTCTGCCGGAACATTCCATCGTCATCGCCGCCGCCCTTTTCGGTATCTACCTACTAGTCACCGGTGCCGCGCAAGTCTTCTTCGCGTTCAGCCTGCACGTCTCCGCGGGCGGACGAGTGCTCTTGTTCATCAGCGGCGCCGCTTCGCTAGTTTTGGCGGTGCTGTGCTTTCGGCATTTCGGCGAGGGCTATGCGATTCTCCTACTGGCCATCTGGATCGGTGTGGGCTTCATCTTTCGTGGTGTGGCAACGTCGATCTCGGCCATCAGCGATCCTCACCTGCCCGGTCGTGGATGGCAGATCTTCGTGGGTTTGGTCAGCCTGCTGGCCGGCATTGTGATGCTTGGGTCTCCGCTGGAATCGATTGAGATCCTGACATTGGTCGTCGCGATCTGGCTGATCGTCATCGGGGCCTTCGAGATCGCGTCCTCGGTCGGGATCCGCAATGCCTCCAGGAGGCTGGAGAAGACCCTGGCGGCCGAACCACCAAAAGCGGCGGAAGCGGTCTGACAGTCCGCCGGCGAAACAACTCCATAGCCACGATCGTGAGTCTCTACTACACTGCGTCGTAGTATCGATCCCCCGTTGCCGGGAGGTGCTTGAGTGAACGTGGTCGACGTATCACGTTGGCAGTTCGGTATCACCACCGTCTACCACTTCATCTTCGTGCCGCTCACGATAGGTCTGGCGCCGCTGATCGCCGTCATGCAAACCATCTGGGTTGTCACCGACAGCGTTGCCTGGTACCGGCTTACCAAGTTCTTCGGAAAGCTCTTCCTGATCAACTTCGCGATCGGCGTCGCGACCGGGATCGTGCAGGAATTCCAGTTCGGGATGAACTGGAGCGAGTACTCGCGCTTCGTCGGCGACGTGTTCGGCGCTCCACTGGCCATGGAAGGGCTGGCTGCGTTCTTCTTCGAATCCACCTTCCTCGGCTTGTGGATCTTCGGTTGGAGTCGACTCCCCCGGCTGGTCCATCTCGCGTGCATCTGGATCGTCGCCGTCGCGGTGAACTTGTCGGCGTTCTTCATCATCGCGGCCAACTCCTTCATGCAGCACCCAGTTGGCGCTCACTACAACCCGACGACCAAACGCGCTGAGCTGGAAAGTATCTCGACGTTGTTCAGCAATAACACCGGCCTGGCGGCCTTCGGGCACACGGTCACCGCCTCGTTGCTGACCGGTGGCACATTCATCGCGGCGGTGAGTTCTTGGTGGATGGTTTGCTCGCACAGCCAGACCGAGAACGGCGATGCCCGCAGCATCTACCGTCCGGCCAGCATCCTGGGATGCTGGGTCGCGCTGGCCGCAACCGTCGCAATCTTTTTCAGCGGCGACGCCCAGGGCAAGCTGATGTTCCATCAGCAGCCGATGAAGATGGCGTCTGCCGAATCGTTGTGCGACACCCAGAGGGATCCCGAGTTCTCCATCTTGACCGTCGGTAGGCAGAACAACTGTGACAGCCTCACCCGCGTCATCGAAGTCCCTTACGTCCTGCCGTTTTTGGCGAAGGGCCGCTTCCATGACGTCACGCTGCAGGGCGTGCGCGACATTCAGCGCGACGATCAACAGCGTTTCGGTGCGGGCGACTACCGCCCGAACCTTTTCGTCACCTACTGGTCCTTCCGCGCAATGATCGGCTTCCTGCTGTTCCCGGTGTTGTTTGCGCTTACCGCACTATGGCTGACGCGTGGGGGGCGTATCCCCAACGGGCGGTGGTTCTCCCGCGTGGCGCTGCTGACGCTGCCCACGCCAATTCTGGCCTGCAGTGCCGGCTGGATCTTCACCGAGATGGGTCGCCAGCCATGGATCGTCGTACCGAACCCGACTGGCGACCCGAAGGTCCACTTGGTCGTCGCCGACGGGGTGTCCCACCATGCGCCCGCGATGGTGGTCATCTCTCTCGCGACATTCACCCTGATCTACGCGGTGTTGGCGGTCATCTGGTTCTGGCTGTTGAAACGCTATGTCGTGGAGGGACCGCAAGAACACGACGCGGAGCCTGCTCCGCCGGCACCGCCGGGTGCCGACGAGGTCGCGCCGTTGTCGTTTGCCTACTGACGACTGCCGTTCGGCAGAGAGGAGCCTTCCGTGGCGCTTCACGACGTGTGGTTCGGTGTTCTTGGGGTGTTGTTTCTCGGGTTCCTCATCCTCGAGGGCTTCGATTTCGGCGTGGGGATGCTGATGGAGCCGATAGCCCGGATGGGCGGGGGCGATCGGGAGCCCCGCCGCCGGGCGGTGCTCAACACCATCGGTCCGGTGTGGGACGGCAACGAGGTATGGCTGCTCACTGCCGGCGGCGCAATGTTTGCCGCCTTCCCGGGCATGTATGCCACGGTGTTTTCGACGCTGTACCTGCCGCTGCTGGCGATCTTGTTCGGCATGATCGTTCGCGCGGTATCCATTGAATGGCGCGGCAAGATCGACGACCCAAAGTGGCGGGGCTGGGCCGATTTCGGTATCGCGGCGGGTTCCTGGTTGCCTGCGGTGCTGTGGGGGGTCGCCTTCGCCGTCTTGGTCCGCGGCCTTCCGGTCGACGCCGAGCACCAAGTCAACTTGTCGGTCACCGACGTGCTGAGCGCCTACACACTGCTGGGCGGCCTGACCACCTGCGGACTGTTCCTGCTCTACGGCGCGGTCTTCGTCGTGCTCAAGACATCTGGCTCAGTACACGACGATGCATCGCGGGCCGCTGGTTGGCTGTCGCTGCCGGTGACCGTACTCGTGGCCGGTTTCGGGATATGGACGCAACTCGCTCACGGCAAGGCGTGGACCTGGCTGGTGTTGGCCGTCGCCGTTGTCGCGCAATTGGCCACCGTCGCATTGGTGTCTTCTCGCAGACACGAGGGATGGGCGTTCCTGTGCAGTGCCTTGGTGGTCGCCGCCGTCGTCGTGTTGCTGTTCGGGGCAATGTATCCCGATCTGGTTCCATCGACGCTTGATTCGCAGTGGAGTTTGACGGTCAGCAATGCATCCTCGAGCGCCTACACCT
>NZ_JBAPRN010000847.1:0-9989 GCF_049281135.1 Mycobacterium sp.
CCTGCAGCGGCGGGCCGAGCCGGCCGTCCTGCGGGTGGGCCAGCCGGCGCAGCAGCATCATCCGGGCGCCGACGGTGTCCACGCCGGGAGAAAGCCGCTCGTGGGGCAGCGTCTCCCAGGACGGGAACATCGCGACCGCATCGCCGAGGACGCCGCGCAGCTCGTCGCAAAGGTCATCGGCTTCCCGGCCGGTCGCCGTAACGACCAGCAACGGCCCCCCGCGGGCCAGCGCGCAGGCGACGAACAGTCGCGCGCTGGCCGGGCCGACCAATGCCAATTCCGCCGGTCGCTGGTCAGCGAATTCGATGAGTCGCTGCAGCGTGGGCGCGCGCAGCGCCAACTCGACAAGCCCCGCGATCGGGGTATCTGCGATTTCTGGCCCCCGTGCGGTCATGATGGCCCCATTGTATTGGGGGCCGCCGGTCGTCAATTTCCGGCCGAGCACCGTCAAGGATCCGTTAGGGAAGTGGCATCCGCGTGATCCGTGCGGAGGCTGAAGTGATGACATCGACTTTGCCGGACCTGCTGCCTTCCATAGGTCTCGCGGCTTCGCCGCGATTCCACCCGGCGATCTGGCCCATGACGGCCCACTCCGACGACGACGGTCGACTCTGCATCGGCGAGGTACCCCTGACCGACATCGCCGATGAGTTCGGCACCCCCACCTACGTGATCGACGAGGCCGACTTCCGCAGCCGCGCCCGCCGCTACCGCGCGGCACTGGGCGATACCGAGGTGCTCTACGCCGGCAAGTCCCTGCTGACCATCGCGGTAGCGCGCTGGGCGCACGAAGAAGGGCTCGGCATCGACGTCTGCTCGGCAGGAGAACTCGCCATCGCGATGGCAGGGGGTGTGGAAAAGGCCCGCATCGTCATGCACGGTAACGCGAAGTCGCAGGACGACCTGCGCGCCGCGGTCCGCTTCGGGATCGGGCGCATCGTGCTGGATTCGACCATCGAGATCACCGATCTCGCCGGTCTGGCGGAGGGACGGCAGCGGGTGCTGATCCGGGTCACCCCTGACCTCGACATTCACGGCCACCGCGCGGTGACCACGGGGGTCAGCGACCAGAAGTTCGGGTTCACCCTCGACGGCGGCCATGCCGCCGATGCCGTCGAGCGAGTGCTCTCGCACCCGAGCCTGCGGCTGATCGGGTTGCACTGCCACCTCGGTTCGCAGGTCGTTGAGGCGGCGATCTACGGCGAGGCGATCCGCCGGATGATCGCCGCCATGGCCGATGTCCGGGCTCGGCACGGCGTAGTCCTGACCGAGCTGAACATCGGTGGCGGCCATGGGATTCCGTATCTGGCCGGCGACCCGGAGCTGAGCGTTGACGAGCTGGCCAGGGTGATCGCCGACACCCTGGACACGGCGTGTGCCGCCGAAAGATTCCCGCGCCCGACCGTCGTGGTCGAACCCGGCCGGGCCATCAGCGCGCGTGCCGGCGTCACCGTCTACCAGGTGCGCGGCGTCAAGACACAGCCGGGCGGACGCACTTTTGTCGCCATCGACGGTGGGATGAGCGACAACCCGCGGGCGTCGCTGTACGGGGCGAAATACACCGTCGCGCTTGCCAATCGCCATTCTCTCGCGCCCAAGCAACGGGTCACCATCGCGGGCCGGCATTGCGAATCGGGCGACGAGATCGCCCGCGATGTCGAGCTCCCCGCCGATGTGCATCCGGGCGACCTGCTTGCGGTGGCCTGCACCGGGGCCTATCACCACAGCATGGCGTCGAACTACAACATGGTCGGCCGGCCGCCGATCATCGCGGTCATGGATGGTCAGCCCCGCGAGCTGGTCCGCCGCGAAACGACCGCGGATCTGCTGTCCCGCGATCGGGGCTAGCCGGCTACTCGTCTTGCAGGTGCGGATCGGCTTCCAGATGGGTCAGGCCGTTCCACACCAGGTTGACCAGGTGGGCAGCGACCACTTCCTTCTTGGGCTCGCGAGTGTCGAGCCACCACTGCGCGGTCATCGACACCGATCCGACCAGTGCCTGGGCGTAGAGCGGGGCAAGGTTGGAGTCCAGACCGCGACGGGCGAAGTCGCCGGCCAGGATCGAGCTGACCTGGCTGACCGCGTCGTTGAGCAGGCTCGAGTAGGTGCCGGAGCTGATCGAGGCCGGCGAGTCGCGGATCATGATGCGGAACCCGTCGGTGTGCTCCTCGACATAGGTCAGCAGCGCCAGCGCCACCGTTTCGACCCGAACCCGGGACCGGTTGTTGGTCAGCGACGACGTGATGCCGTCCAGCAGCGCCGACATCTCCCGGTCGACAACGACGGCGTACAGCCCTTCTTTGCCGCCGAAGTGCTCGTAGACCACCGGTTTGGACACGTTGGCGCGAAGGGCGATCTCCTCGATCGAGGTTCCTTCGTAGCCCCGCTCGGCGAACAGCGAGCGCGCGATGTCGATGAGTTGGTGGCGGCGCTCGCTACCGGTCATCCTGGTGCGGGGCGCCCGCGTTTCCTTGTCCGGCGCGGCCACGCCTAACAGGTTATCCCTCGCCCGCGGTCAGCGATCGGGCCGCACGGTCGTCTAGAGTGGACGCGGTTCGATCGCTGGTCCAGCGATCCGTCGTGGTGTAATCGGCAGCACTTCTGATTTTGGTTCAGACAGTTCAGGTTCGAGTCCTGGCGACGGAGCTCTCTCGCGTTCGCGGCCTCAGGTCTAGCGATACGCGAGCGATCCTTAAGTTATTTTCGGTATGCTGAGTTTTATTTAACGCAGCCGTTAGGCGCCCGTTTTGAGGGGACACAAGATATGGGGGCTCGACGCGAAAGAGCAACAGCGAGGCTCTGACCCGCCGATCATTGATGCGGTCGGCGCGACCATCGCCGACCGTTTGGAGCACCACGCTGCCGCGCGCCCAGACGACCGCGCGTTCGCGTTCCTCGACGACGGAACCGGTGCGGAAACCCGCACCTGGGCAGAGCTGGCCACCGGCGCGCGGGCCATGGCCGCGTACCTGAACGAGCTACCGCGCACCGATGAGCAGCCGCGCGCACTGCTGCTCATGCCACAAGACGCGCTGTTTCTCGACGCGCTGTTCGGCTGCTTGCGCGCCGGAGTGTGCGCGGTTCCCACGCATACACCGATTCCCTCGCGGCTGGCTCAGACATTGCCGCGGCTGCGCGCAGTGGTCGCCGACGCCCGACCTGATGTCGTGCTCACTACCCGCGAGCTTCTGGCGGCGCGCGAACTGGTCCCAGAGCTCGCTGAGATCCCTTGCGTCGCAATCGATGATCTCGACCTGACCGATGCACCGGACCACGAGTCCAGGATCGCGCCCGAAGACCTTGCCATCCTCCAATACTCGTCGGGCTCGTCCGGCGTGCCGCGCGGCGTGATGGTGAGCCATGCGAACCTGATGGCCAACGAATTGATGATCGAGGAATCGTTCGGGCACACCCCCTCGACGGTCGCGCTGGGTTGGCTGCCGTTTCAGCACGACATGGGCCTGATCGGCTACGTCGTGCAACCGGTGTACACCGGTTTCGAGTGCGTGATCATGACGCCCCTGCAGTTCCTCAAGCACCCGCTGCGCTGGTTGCAGGAGATCACGCGCTACCGAGCCAACACCAGTGGCGGCCCGAACTTCGCCTATGAAATGTGCGTCGCCGCCGTAGAACGCCACGGCGAGAAAAGCCTTGACGGCCTGGATCTGTCGAGCTGGAACCTCGCATTCGTCGGCGCCGAACCGGTGCGCCCGTCCACCCTTGATCGCTTCGAGAAGACGTTCGCCGCCGTGGGTTTTCGTCGCGAGGCGTTTTATCCCTGTTACGGTCTCGCCGAGGCGACGCTCATCGTGTCAGGCGGACAGCACGGCGAGTCGCCAGCCGTGTGGCGCGACCCGAGCGGCCTCAACCGGGTGAGTTGCGGTCACGCCCGCACCGGCCTCGAGGTCGCAATCGTCGACGCGGCGAGCGAGACCCGCTGTGACGACGGCGTCGAAGGCGAGATCTGGGTCAGCGGTACCAGCGTCGCGGCCGGCTACTTCGGCCGTGAGCAGGCGTCCCGGGACACTTTCGCCGCTTCCCTCGACGGCAAGACATGGCTACGCACCGGCGACCTCGGCTGCATTGTCGAAGGTGAGATGTACGTCACCGGCCGCTCCAAAGACACCGTGGTCAAAAACGGTGTCAACTATGCCGCCGAGGACATCGAGCACACCGTCCAACAGCTCCGTCTTGCGTCGTTGAGTGCCAGCGCTTGCGCGGCATTCGGATACGACGACGGCAACCTGGAGAGGCTCGTCATCGTTACGGAGATCGCCCGCGACGCGGTCGCCGAATGGAGCGAGCAGGCCGATGAGATCGTCGGCGCCGTTGCCGCGGCGCACGGAACACCGGCCGACGTGGTGATGTTCGTCGAGCGGGGCAGCATCCCGCGGACGACCAGCGGCAAGATCAGGCGCAGCGAGTGCCGGGCGCTGTACGCACGCGGCGAGCTCCCCGAGATACATCGTCACCTGATCGGGGAGCCCGCATGATACGTGGATATGCGCTCGCGGTGTTCGCGGTCATTGGTCCGGCACTCGCCTTCATAGCCGCAGTGGCGCTGTGGCTCAACGGAATTGGTCCCTCGTTGACGGACCTCATCGTCTTTGCGGTCGGCACGGTGGCGACGACGGCCGGCGTCGAGCTCGGTTTCCATCGCTACTTCGCCCACCGTGCGTTCAGCGCTCAGCCGGCGCTGATTTGGGTGCTCGGTGCACTGGGCTCGAGCGCGTTCCTCGGTCCGGTGATGTGGTGGGTTGCCACGCATCGCCGCCATCACTCATCCACCGACCGCGAGGGTGACCCGCATTCACCGCATTGGCCGGCCGGCGGCCTGCACGGATTTGTGCACGCCCACGTTGGGTGGCTGTTCCGTCCGGAACACACCGCGATGACAATCTCCGCGCGTGAGGTGAAGGATTTGTGGCAGAGCCCGCGCACCATCGCCTTGCATCGCAGCTATCTGTTGTGGGGCGTGCTCGGTCTGGCGATACCGACCCTCATCGGTTTGGGCGCCGGCGGGCCGCGCGGCGCGCTCACGGGTTTCTTGTGGGGCGGCATGACTCGCGTGTTCGTGGTGAGCCATCTCACCTGGGCGGTCAACTCCTTCGGCCACCTGTTCGGCGGCCAGCCGCGATGGCCGCACTCGGGACAGGCACGCAACAACATATGGCTCGCGCTGCCCTCGCTCGGCGGCGGTAATCATGGCAACCACCACGACGCGCCGCGCGCGTACAGCACCCGGGTGCGCTGGTGGCAGTTCGATTTCGGCGGCACGTTGCTGCGCGGATTGTCACTGTGCGGCCTGGCCAGTGACCTCAAGGCGCCCGACCTGACCAACGCGGAGTAATGGATGAGCGAGACGTATTTGGGTGCCGGCTCGGGAGCGATCCGCCACCACTACGACGTCGGGAATGACTTCTGGCAGGTCTGGCTGGATCCCACCATGAGCTACTCCTGCGCGATGTGGGCGGACACGGCGGACGACCTCGAGACCGCGCAACGTCGCAAACTCGACTTCCACACCGAACAGGCGGGTGCGGCCGGCGCTGCGCGAGTGCTCGACATCGGTTGCGGCTGGGGCGCTCAGCTCATGCATCTGGTTGGTTCACAAGGCGTGAAACACGCTGTGGGTCTTACACTTTCGGATGCGCAGGCCGAGTATCTGCGTGCGCTCGCACCAAGCAACGTCGAGGTCTTGGTCCGCAGCTGGAGCGATTACGAACCAACCGAGCCTTTCGATGCCATCATCTCGGTCGGCGCGTTCGAACACTTCGCCCGTCAGGGCTTGTCGGCAGAGGAGCAGGTCGAGGCCTACCGGCGATTCTTTAGCGCGTGCCGTAATTGGCTCAAGCCGGGCGGCCGGCTGTCGCTGCAGACCATCGCCTACGGCGACATCCCGCGCGACCGGCCATTGCGCGATCGCTTCATCGTCGACGAGATATTTCCCGAGTCAGAGCTGCCTCGGCTTGCCGACATCGCCCGGGCCGCCGAGATGGAACTCGAGATCGAAAGGGTCAGGAATGATCGCGACGACTACGTCAAAACGTTGCGTGCCTGGCTCGGGCGCATCAAGGAGCGACGAGACGACGCGATAGCGGCGTCATCGGCGGAGACGGTGGCGCGATACGAGCGGTACCTGCGCATGTTCGCCTACTCGATGGAACTCGGCGCGTTCACGCTGTTTCGCTTGACCATGCGCCGAATCGATCTACCGGGGCGATGGTGACAGCTACCGAGCTTGCGGGCTGATCGGGCCGTGATTCCCAGGAGGACGAGATAAAGAGCTACGAGGAGATCGAAGAGATGCTGGCCGGGTACGTGGCGCAGCGGACCGGTAAGCCGGCCGGCGAAATCGATCGCGAAAGGCGCTTCGATCGCCTCGGTCTCGATTCGGCGGACGCGGTCGCCCTCGTCGGCGAGCTGGAGGATTTTGTCGATCGCCCGCTCTCGGCCTATCTGCCTTACCAGAATCCGACGATCCATCAGCTTGCGCGCCGGGTAGCCGACGGCGACAGCTGACGCTATCTGGATAGCGCGCGCTGGCCGGGGCCGCGGTCCGTTTGCACGCGAGCCCGGAGGGTCGGCGCTCTGCGCCTCGGGCCGGACTTTTCTTCGTCCACCGATTTTCGAACGCGTGCTGAGCCGTTTTCCTCAGATTTGCAAATCGCTGACTGAAAATACTCGCGAGTAGCACATATCCCGCTTTTCTTCGATTAACGAAACGCCGATTTCAGGCAGGCAATAAGCGCTCGCGGATACGGGCGTCTCAGGTTGGTTTCGCGGTGCCACCAGCCCTTTCGTGCCACGGGCGGGCGCCTTTTAGGCGGCTTCCCAATGGGAAGCAAATGCAAAATACTGCGTTATACTGATCGTTTAGAAGCGGGAATTAAGGTTTATAAAGACAGCCGATCCGATTCGATGTGCATTTAAATACACGCAGAGCAGCACTGGAGTTCAGTCGAATGCGTGAATTCATACGAAGTGGCGCTGTATCGCCCCACTCCATGACTGTCGGTCGGTTCCGGCTGAGCGAACGACTCAGCTGGCGTGATCCCGACATCGGGGCAACTCTGGTTCTTTCGCAGCCTTACCTCGATCCCGACTTGTGGGACGAGTTCACCCGCGGCGCCGAGCGCAGCTATCGCAAGCACGGTGTGGAGTGCGCCCTGGACGCGGATGCGCTGCGCAGCGGGGCCGATACCTTCATGTTCTGCGCGGCGATCGACGACGACGGACGGATGTTGGCCGGCTTGCGAGCCAAAGGCCCGCTGCGCTCGGCCGACGAGTCGCATGCCGTCATCGAATGGGAAGGCCAGCCCGGCCAGCAGATGGTCCGCGACATGATCACCGACCGCATCCCCTTCGGCGTGCTCGAGATGAAGTCGGGCTGGGTGATCGACGACGCGGACGTGAATCGTTCACTGACCACCGCGCTGGCCCGCAGCGGTTTCTACATGGCATCGCTCACCGGTTACCAGTTCTTCATGGCCACCGCTGCCGCATTCGTGATCAACCGCTGGAAGACGTCGGGTGGTTTAGTCGCACCCATTCCGGCGACGCCGTACCCCGACGAGCGCTATCAAACCAAGATGATCTGGTGGGACAGCCGCGACTTCATCAACTACGCCGAGCCAGGGCAGGTTGCGAAGATCCTCACCGAAAACGAGCTTCTGATGCGTGAGATCGACCGTCGAGGTGATCTTGCGACGGCCTGGCAAGAAGTCGTCTAAGCGCTAAAAGTCGACTGGGATGGAGCCTCGGGCGAAAAGCGAGCCCATCGCGCCTCTAGCGAGCGGGCGCGACAGCAGAAAGCCCTGCGCGCGATAGCAGCCCAGCTCCAACAGCGCCCTGGCCGCAGCAGCAGTCTCGACGCCTTCGGCGATGACGTCGAGGCCGAAAGCGTCGGCCAACGCGACAACCTGTTTCAAGATCGCCAGGTCAGAGTAGGCCGCATCCGTCCCGAGGTCTCGGACGAATTCCCGGTCAATTTTGAGCGCGTCCACCGGAAGTGACTTCAGATATGTCAACGCGCTGTAGCCGGTGCCGAAGTCGTCGATCGCCACCTGCACGCCAATTTCTTTCAAACCGGTCAGCGTTTTGTGAGTGGTCTCGATGTCTTTGACGACGACGTGCTCAGTGATCTCGAGGCAAACGGTGCCGGCGTCGAGAACGAACTCGTCGAGCGTCGCAGCGACAAGGCCGACAAAGCCGTCTGTCACCAGTTGCGCGGGTGAAACGTTGATGCGCAACACCGCATCGCGCGCCAGCCCACTGTTGCGCCAGTCACTGAATTGCGCACAGGCTGAGCGCATTATGAGTCGGCCGAGCTTTCCCGCCAAGTTGATGGACTCGACCACTCCCATGAACGAGTCGGGCATCAGCAGACCTCGAGTGGGATGTCGCCAACGGATCAGCGCCTCGGTCCCGAGGATCTCGCCGGTTCGCATGTCGAATTCCGGAAGGTAGTGCAGTACCAACGCGCCGTTATCGCTGTCGATGATCCCTTCGAGGTGCAACTCGATATCGTTGCGGATGGCGTACTTCTCGGCCATCTCCGGGTCGAAGGCTACAACCGCGTTTCCGCCGACGCTCTTGGCCGAGACGACAGCCTGATCGGCTCGACGCAAGATATCCGAGGAAGTGTCCCGGCCGGGTTCGGCCACGCCAACACCAATACTCACTGTGCGGGTGATGTTCTCGCCGTCGACCTCCACCTGCTTGTGAACGCGCTGCTGCAGCTGTCGGGCCAATGCCTCGGCCGCCTCGGCGCCCAGAGGCTCGTTCGGCACGACGACGAACTCGTCGCCGCCGAAACGGGCGATGACCGAGGAATCGTCAGCGGCGTCACGCAAGAGCTGCGCGAATACTTCGATGAACCGGTCACCGGCCTTGTGGCCGAGGTGATCGTTGACCGCCTTGAGGCGATCCAGGTTGACAAACACCAGCGCGACTGGACCGGGCCGGCCCGCAGCAAGCCGTTCGTCGAGACGCGAGATCAGCGCCCTGCGGTTCAGCAGCCCGGTGAGGTCGTCATGCTCGGCCAGGTACTGAAGTCGCTCTTCGGCCTGGATGCGCGCCTGCACCTGCGCGAACAATGTAGCGATCGCCTGGAGTGCGTTCAGTTCGTCCGGCAGCCATTCGCGGTCACCGATCTTGACGAAACCCAGGGTGCCTGTTGTGACACTCCCGGAGAGCAGCGGCACGCATGCGATGGTGCTGTTGGGAATACCGGTGCCCGCCTCGATATTGCGCTGATATTCCTCGTTCGCAGGTGCGGGCCGGAGGACGTCGGGCACTTTGAGGTTTTCGGCCTGCGCGAAGACCGGATCGGCGTCAGCGAAATACACCACTCCGATCGGATCGGGATCGGGAACGAACGGTCGCGGCGGCCACAGCGCGACGAGCACCGTTGCGTGGATCGCATGATCGTTGTGACGCAGGAAACCGAAGTCCACGCCGAATTGGCTCACCGTATCGGCGACTACTTGCTCGCTGATCGCGGCGTGGTCGGCCGCGGTGGCCGCCATCAACTTGGCGGCCACCTCGGTCACCAGATCGTCTAGCCCGCCGGACATATGGATTACCGTAGCTCCTGTTGGGGCTAGCGTACATTTACGCGGCTGAATTCACGCCGACTGCGAACCGAAGCGGATTCACTGACGGCGATTCTCAGCACCAGAGCGATGGGAGCGCCAACCGCCAGACCGGCCAGTTGGCCGAACGAATCCTGCATGTCGCGCAGCTCGTCTCCGAACACCTTTGATACTTCGGCAAGATCGTCGCGACTACGGGCATACAAGAAGATTGGCGACATCGGTTGGACGGCCAAACCGCGCTGCTGCGCCGTGATCCACACGGCCTCAGCGGCCGCACCGCCGTGCGCGTAGTCCGTCAGCGATCCGCCGGGAGCCGAAATCACCGCCAGCGCAGCGCCTGCCGCCACCTGTCGGCGAGTGCCCTCCCCTAAAGCGGAACCCGCATTCCAC
>NZ_JBAPRN010000848.1:0-12640 GCF_049281135.1 Mycobacterium sp.
GCTGGCAGCGGTCTTTGCCGCTGACAAATCGGCCTCGGCAGTCGCGGTCAGCTTGTCATCGGCGACGGTGGCCCGCTGTTGGGTCAGCCGGTCAACGACCACCGCAAGCTCGGCGCGTTCAGTGACCAGCTTGTCCTGCAGACGTGTTGCCTGCGTGGAGACCTCGGTCAGCTTGCTCATCGCCAAGGCCGCGACGCGTCGGTGGGTTTCGCAGTCGGCGCCCGCTGTGACGCGGCCGGCTTCAGCCTCATCGAGTTCGGCGCGGGCAGTGCCCGGGTCGATGGTGATGTCGCCGGAAAACACCGGCAGGGAGCGCAATTCCGCCAACCGAGAGCGCAGTTCCTCGACATCATCGTCGCCGCACAACCCGGCCAGGGTCGCGGTGAGCTGGTCGCGGGCGCTCTGCAGTTCGCGGCGCCGCTGATCGGTGCTGCGCGCAGCGGCCAGATCGGCAGCCTGTGCTGCCGCCAGCGCTGCAGCCAAATCCTGTTGCGCCGTGGCGTATTGCGCTTGAATATCGAGCGCGGACATGCCCGGCGTGACTCGTGCGGTCACGATGCCGGGAATCTCGACCTCGGTAGTGACATTGGCCAGGGTCGACCAGGTTTCGCCGGCTGCCAGCGACACCCGTTGGTCGGCGATGACGAGTTCGATGTCGGTGGCAGTGACGAATTCGACCGTCGCCGACACCAACGCGAGTTGGCCCTCGGTGCGCTCGACGGCCGCGGCGGCCTTTTCAATCTGCCGGAGCAGGTCGTCGGTCATAGCGATTGTCGACAGCTCTTGTGCGATGCCGTCGCGGTCGCGAAGCGCGGCATCGATTTTCGCGAGCCTGCCCGCCAGTCGTTGTGTCTCGTCGCGGCGGGACAGCTCGTCGACCACGCGTCGAGTTGTCTCGACTCGCTGCTGGGCGCAGGCGAGGAGCTGGTTGGCCTGCTCGACGACGGCATCGGCCTCCGTGGCGACGTCGCGTGCCATTGCCTGCGCCTGCGCGGCCTCGGAGGCCTCGGCTTCCAGGGCCGCGACTGCGGCTGTGCGTGAATCGGTTTCGGTGCGCAACCGCGCCCGCTCGGTGAGCAAAGCGCTCGACGCCCCGCTGGTCGCGGTCGCGGCGGCGGCGATCAGCTCGGCTTCCCAGACCTGTTCGGTGAGTTGAGTTATCGCATCCGCGGCCGCTTGGGCGGCGGTCTGCCGCGCGTTGGCCGCCTGCTGACGCTGCGCCAGTTCGGCCAGCTCGACGGTCAGCGTGGCGTGCCGCTGGACACGATCGTCAACCTCGGCGACAGCCGCTGCGCATTGCGCGACTTCGGCATTGGCGGCCTCGAGCGCTTTGATGGCTGTCGTCCACTCCCCGGTAGGACGGCCGGTCGGAGTGAAGTAGCGGGCGTACTCGGTGTCGATCCGGTCGATCAGCAACGGTTCGGTTCCCGACAGCGCAGCCGCATCACCCGCTGCGACGTCGAGTGCCCGGGTCAGCGCGTCGCAGCCGGACAGATTCACCGCGTCAGTCGACGCGGACTGCAATACCCGTTGCGCACGCCACAATTCGGTGTCCACGGTCTCAGCCAACATGGCCTGCACACGGTCGTGCGCCTCGTCGCCGCTGTGCTGTTCGCGACGCGGCTCCAACACCGTCAGCAGAGTCTCGCATTTCTTGTGGAAGCGCTTGTGGTACACGAAACGGTAAGGACCCGTGCTAATCTCGGCGGTGACTTCCGATCCCACGTCAGCGTGGGTCGGCTTGACCTGCTTGACTTCTTTCTTCGTCGAACGGTCCCTGGATTCCAGCAGCAGATCCAGCGCCTCGACCATCGACGACTTGCCGATCTCGTTGGCCCCCGAGATCACGACCACTCCGTGATCGGGGAAGTCGATTTCGCGGTGCTCGATGCCGCGGTAGTTCTCAAGGACTAGCCGGTGCAGCTTCATGCCGCACCTCGACCCTGGTCCCCTTTGTCGGTCAACCGCAACAACAACGCCAGCGCCGCCTGCGCATCGCCTGCCGCGGCAACGTCTCCCACCCGTGCGACCTCGACCAGCTCCTCGACGGCGGCGGCGGCGAACCCGCCGATGCCAAGGTCGCTGAACTCGCCGTCGGCCGGTATCACCGCGAGATCGGTGTGGCTGTCCCACACCCGCAGCGAGGCGAACAGCCGCGAATACTTGTCCAGACAGGCGTCCAAGCCAGCGCGGTCGGTGACGGTCAAAGAACCAATCAAGGCCAGCCGCAACACCGTTCGGTCCTTGTCTGGCATCAGATCGAGATTCAGATCCAGGTCGGCGACGTCGCGGCTGTTGTCCACGTGACGGCTCAGCGTGCTGAACCGCCAGCGGCCCACTTTGGCGGGCTCGACGCTCAGCGGGTGCTGGGGGTCCGTCTCGTCGACGTCGACAATCAGCACATGACCGGGATCGGACTCCACGTCGTCGTAGTTGGTCACCTCCGGTGAGCCGGAGTACCACACTCGCCCAGTGCTACCCACTTCGGTCAATGAATGCTTGTCGCCGAGCGCCACGTAATGCACAGCGCCACGGCTTAGCGCATCCTCCACGCCGGCCAATCGGATCAGCGACGGCTTGGTGGGGTCGGGGTCGAGCACGTCGACGCCGCCGTGCGCGACCAGCACCCGAGTGGCTCCGTCAGCCGGCAGGCCGTCGAGCACGTCGGCGACCAGGTCTGTGGTCGGCCGTTTCGACCGCCAGGGCGCCGCGACGATCTGCAAGCCCGGCCGGATCTCGTGGACGCCGGGCTTGTCGAGCACGTGCACGTTGGCCGGGCATTCGGCGGTGAACAGCGCGCTGGTGTACACCGACGACGCATCGAGCGGATCGTGGTTGCCCGGCAGTAAATAGACGGGAATCCCGATGGCGCGCATGGCCTCCAGCGACTGGCTGATGATCTTCGGCGCCAGCTGGTTGTCTTCGAAGACATCACCGGCCACCACGACGAACTCGGCACCTACCTGTGCGGCCAGCGGACCGAGACCGGCGACTGCGTCGCGGCGGGCGGCCGAGTACTGCGGTTGGGCTTCGCCCGCGAGAAAGTGACGGGTCATGCCGAGTTGCCAATCGGCAGTGTGCACGAATCGCATTGCGGTCCCGTCCCTTCTACGTCGTGACCGGTCGGTGGATGACCGGGCATCGCGAGTTTAGAACCGGCCGCCGACAAGTCCGGGGACCTCGATCGGCAGGTCCGGCATTCATCGGAAGCCGTGAGACGCATACGTCACATCAGCCACATAAGTCCCGTCGAGCGGGCTGCCGTAACCTGAACCGGGTGAGCGACGACGACCGCACACTGGTGCTGCTACGACACGCAAAGTCGGCCTATCCCGAGGGCGTGGCCGATCACGAGCGACCGCTGGCAATGCGCGGTCAGCGAGAAGCCGGCCTGGCCGGTGATTGGCTGCGAGCAACCCTGCCGGCGATCGACGCAGTGCTGTGCTCGACGGCGACCCGAGCCCGTGAAACTCTGGCGCGCACCGGCATTGACGCACCGGTCCGGTACATCGAGCGACTCTACGACGCGACGGTGGGCACGGTGATCGACGAGATCAACGGCGTCAGCGACGACGTCGCGGTCTTGCTGGTGGTCGGCCACGAACCGACGATGACCGAGGTGGCCTTGGGATTGGCCAACCCCGACACCACCAACGCCGATGCCGCCGAACGCATCTCGACGAAATTTCCGACATCGGCAGTAGCGCTGCTGGGGCTGAACGGCAGCTGGACGGACCTCGAACTCGGGTCCGCCCAGCTAGCAGATTTCCACGTGCCGCGCTGACCGCGGCTACGACGGATTACTTGCAGATTTCGACGATCTTCTTGATCTTGTCGTCGAGGTTCTGACGCAGTTCGTCCTGTGCGAAATCCTGCGCACCGGCCAGATATCCGATGCTGAGTTCCTCGAGCTGGGTGCCCAGCGCGTTCGCGTTGTCCGCCAGGTCTTTCGGGGTCGCGGGTTCCGCGGCCACGCGGTCGCGCAGGAAGGCCCCGCCGTCGTAGAACGCGAATCGCTGAGCGGTAGCGACTGACAATGCACCGATCGGCCCGCCATTGTCCGGGTTCTTCAGGTGTGAATTCCTGACCACCGCGCGGTCCACGATCTTGAAGGTTTCACAAATGTGCTTCTTGGCGTCGCTGCGCTGCTGGTCGTTGTACTTGCCCGCGGCGGCCGCGCTCTCGTTCGGGAAGAAATATCCATAAGCGGCACCCGCGACGGCGAGAATCGCCAGCACCAAGGCTGCGAGGGTGCCCCACTTCGCGAACCTCGACGAACCTGCAGCGTGTGACGTGTGAGTGGTGGTCGCTGGCGCGGCCGCCGGCGTGGCCACAGGCTCGGCGACAGATTCGGTAACGTCCGCGGCTGCGGACGATGGCTCATGTGAAGGTGTTTCAGACATTGGTCGATCGTATAGGGCTCAACTATTGGCCCGTGACCGGTTCAGGTGTCAATAAATCATCTCGGCCAATCGCTTTGGCTGAACTATCCGCATTGCGGATACGAGAACCGGTGCGCTGGCATGTTCTACCAGCGCACCGAGTGTTCAGCGTTTCGATATCACGAATTGGTCGAGAGCGTGAGCTCCATGAGTTTGATGGCCTGCGCGCAGGCATCGATACCGGGTACCTGTGGATTGACCCACCACCCGACCACCCCCGCGGCGTCACTGGCGACACCGCACGAGCCGTTGGGGTCATTCGGCTTCATCACGATCGATGGCACGCCGGCGATTGCCCGGTTTTCGATTTGATATTTGAGGAACTCGGCGACCTTGCGCTCGTTGTCCAGGCTGCCCTGCTCGAACCAGAAACGAGTGATGTCGATCAGACCGCCGGGGTTGGCCGCCTGCCAACGGCAGATAGCGCCAACGAACGTGCTCTGAATGTCTTGGGGGTCGGCGCCCACCGTCTTGGCCAGCACGTCGGTGGTCAGTACCTCACACTCCTTTTGCAGGTTCGGGTACTGCTGCTCGGACGTGTTGTTGCGGGGCATATCACCTGCGCCCGCTTTCACCGCGGTACCGCCGACCGACCGGGTGCAGCCGGTGGATACGGACAATGCGGTGGCCAAGACGGCCACGCTCACCAGGACCCGACGACGCAGGGTGGCGCTCATTTGCCGTTCGCAATCGTTTGACGCGCCAGCTCTTTGGCGATGTTGCAGGCGTCGGGGTACGGCTTCTGGCTGAAGTTCACCGACCATTCGAAGAAGTCGTCGTTGAACTGGATCCCGACCTCGCACAGCGAATCACCCAGCTGCGGATCGTTGCCGACCGCGATGAATCCGCCGTGACCGCTGATGTTGATGTCTTCGACGCTGGACCGCGACAGCTCCTCGGTCTTGCGTTCGCGGCCGATCGGGCTCCCGCGATACCAGGAGAACGAGAAGTGCGGACCGAGAATCCCGCCGCCGGCCAGCCACTGGCAACCCACCGAATTCTTCGCGGTGTTGACCAGCCCGTTGATCTGCGTCAGCTTGTTCACCGTCTCGTCGCTGACGCCGCCGCACTGCGGAAAGGACGGACCATGACTCCCATTCCCAGACGCCTGCGCGGTCGACCCGGGCGACGACGAATTGTTGGAGCCGGAATCAGAGCACGCGGCCGCCATGGGAACCAGAGCCGCCGCCGTCAGGGCCAGCGCTGCCACGTTATGCCGCACCGCTACCCGCACCTTCTGGTGATCACAGGTTGCACTGTAGCGGCACCACCTTTGGGCAACCATTGCACACGCGGTGAGCTGTGGTTTCTGATCGAATCGTTCCGACCCGGCCACGGACGGTATGCAACAGTTATCTGATGCTCCTGGCCTTGCTACGCCGGTTCGTCCGGCCGTATCGATGGCTGGTCGCGGCGGTGATGACGCTGCAGTTGGTCAGCACCCTGGCCTCGCTGTACCTGCCGACGGTGAACGCCACGATCATCGATGACGGTATCGCCAAGGGCGACACCGGCACCATCGTCCGACTCGGGGGGCTGATGTTCGCCGTCACCGCTCTGCAGGTGCTGTGCGCAGTCGGTGCGGTCTACTACGGCTCCCGCACCGGCCTCGGATTGGGCCGCGATCTCCGTGCGGCGATGTTCCACCAGGTCACTTCCTTCTCTGAGCACGAGACGGCCCGGTTCGGGGCAGCGACGCTGCTCACCCGCACCACCAACGATGTCCGCCAGATCCAATTCCTGGCGCAGATGGGCACCACCGTGCTGGTCGCCGCCCCGATCATGTGTGTCGGTGGAATCGTGATGGCCATCCATCAGGACGCCGGCCTGTCGTGGCTGCTGCTGGTCAGCGTCCCGGTCCTGGTCGTGGCCAACTACTGGATCATCTCCAACACACTGCCGCTCTTTCGCAGAATGCAAAGGCTGATCGACAACATCAACCGGGTTATGCGCGAGCAGCTGTCCGGCGTGCGGGTGGTGCGGGCGTTCGCACGCGAGCCGTTCGAGCGTCAGCGATTCGACGAGGCCAACGTCGCGCTGTCCAACACCGCGCAAAGCGCGGGCAACTGGCAGGCGCTGATGCTGCCGGTCACCACCCTGACCATCAATTGCTCCAGCGTGGCGCTGATCTGGTTCGGCGGCTTGCGCATCGACAGCGGTCACATGCAAGTCGGATCGCTGATCGCGTTTCTGGTGTACTTCGCCCAGATCCTGATGGCCGTGTTGATGGCGACGATGACGGTGATGGTGTTGCCGCGGGCCGCGGTGTGCGCCGAACGGATCACCGAGGTGCTGTCGACCGACCCAGCCGTCCGCAGTCCGCAGAATCCGGTCCGGGCGTCTCTGGCCGATCGCGGAATGGTTCACCTCGACGGCGCTTCGTTCCGCTACCCCGGCGCGGATCGGGCTGTGCTGCAAGATGTCTCGCTGACTGCACTGCCTGGAACCACGACCGCCGTCATCGGTAGCACCGGCTCGGGCAAATCAACACTGGTGGCGTTGATTTGCCGGCTGTACGACGTCACCGGCGGCGCTGTGCGCGTCGAAGGTGTCGACGTGCGCGACCGTGACATCGACGAGCTCTGGTCCACCATCGGGCTAGTGCCCCAGCGCGGTTACCTGTTCTCCGGGACCGTCGCCGAAAACCTGCGCTACGGCAAGGCTGACGCAACCGAAGACGAGATGTGGGACGCGTTGCACATCGCAGCCGCCGACGAATTCGTAGGCCCACACGCCGACGGCCTGCAGATGCCCGTCGCGCAGGGCGGGATCAATTTCTCCGGCGGGCAGCGACAGCGGTTGGCGATCGCGCGGGCGGTGATCCGCCGCCCGGCGATCTACATCTTCGACGACGCGTTCTCCGCGCTCGACGTGCACACCGATGCCCTAGTCCGCTCCAGGCTGGCCGAGTTTGCCGCGGACGCGACCGTGATCGTCGTCGCCCAACGCATTTCGACCATCGTGGATGCCGACCAGGTGGTCGTCGTCGAAGATGGACGGGTGCTCGGTACGGGTACCCACGAATCGCTGCTCGCGTCGTCGCCCACGTACCGGGAATTCGCCGAATCGCAGTCGCTGGACGCCCAAGTAAGCGGTCCACGGTGACGACCACGACGCAGCGGGCGCCCGCTCCGCCAGCAATTCGACCCCGGGACTTCGGCGGCTCGTTGGTTCGCCTTGTGAAACTGCTTGCGCCGCAGCGGGGGACGGCCGTCGCAGTGACCGCGCTGAGCGTCCTCGGCACCGCCATCGGTGTCGTGGTCCCGCGCATCCTGGGCCATGCCACCGATCTGTTGTTCAACGGCGTCATCGGCCGGCGATTGCCCGCGGGGATCACCAAGGATCAAGCCGTCGCCGCGGCGCGGGCTCACGGCGACAACGCCTTCGCCGATCTGCTCTCCGGGATGCATGTGATTCCCGGCCACGGCGTCGACTTCGGCGCGGTCGCCCGCACGCTTCTGCTGGCCCTTGGCATGTATCTGGTTGCCGCGCTAATGATTTACGCGCAGGCCCGGCTGCTCAACGTGACGGTGCGGCGGACTCTGCAGGCGGTGCGCTCGCGGGTCGAAGACAAGATGCACCGGCTGCCGCTGGCTTACTTCGACACCCGACGACGGGGCGAAGTGCTCAGCCGGGTCACCAACGACATCGACAACCTTCAGACGTCGCTGTCGATGACCATCACCCAACTGCTCAGCGCGGTGCTGACCGTCGCGACGGTGTTGTTGATGATGGTCAGCATCTCGCCGCTACTGACCGGGATCACGCTGTTGACGGTGCCGTTGTCGGTGCTGGTGACCCGGGCGATCGCCCGGCGCTCCCAACGGTTGTTCGTGGCGCAGTGGGCCAACACCGGTCGGCTCAACGCCCACATCGAGGAGAGCTACAGCGGTTTCACCCTGGTCAGGACATTCGGCCAGCGGGCTCGTACCGAAGACGAGTTCCGCCGGCTCAACGACGATATGTACCACGCGAGCTTCGGCGCCCAGTTCATCTCCGGGCTGTTAGGGCCGGCGACGGCGTTCATCGGCAACCTCGGCTACGTCGCTGTCGCGGTGGTCGGCGGCGTGCAGGTGGCCACCGGACAGATCACCGTGGGCAACATCCAGGCGTTCATCCAATACGTGCGTCAGTTCAACGCGCCGTTGAATCAGGTGGCCTCGATGTACAACACGCTGCAGTCCGGGGTAGCCAGCGCGGAGCGGGTTTTCGAGCTGCTCGACGAGCCCGAGGAATCACCGGACCGCTCTGAGCCACTGCCCGTGGTCAATGGTGAAAAACCAACGGGACGAGTCGAATTCGACCGGGTCAGCTTCGGCTACCACCCCGGCACGCCGGTGATCGACAACCTGTCCTTCACTGCCCCGCCGGGTAGCACCGTGGCGATCGTCGGACCGACCGGGGTGGGCAAGACGACGCTGGTGAATCTGCTGATGCGCTTCTACGAGGTCGACGCCGGCCGGATCCTGATCGACGGCGTCGACATCGCGGACGTCAGCCGGCATTCGCTGCGATCCCGGATCGGGATGGTGCTGCAGGACACCTGGCTGTTCAGCGGGACGATCGCGCAGAACATCGCCTACGGACGGCCCGACGCCACCGACGACGAGGTGATCGAAGCGGCCACCGCGGCGTATGTGGACCGGTTCGTGCACACGCTGCCCGACGGGTATCAAACTCAAGTCCGCGATGGCGGCAGCAACATCAGCGCGGGAGAGAAGCAGCTGATCACGATCGCGCGCGCATTCTTCGCCCGCCCGCAACTGCTGATCCTCGATGAGGCGACCAGTTCGGTAGACACCCGCACCGAGCTGCTGATCGCCAAAGCGACTCACCAGCTACGCCGCGATCGGACGAGTTTCATTATCGCTCATCGCCTTTCGACGATCCGCGATGCGGACCTCATCCTGGTGATGGAGGCGGGCAAGATCGTCGAGCAAGGCAACCACGGCGAGCTGCTGGCCCGCCGTGGTGCCTACTATCGGATGACGCAGTCGTAGCGGGCCACTCTGGCCACACCAGCACCGTCTCCGGACCATGACCCTTTTTTCGAAAACGACGCGCATGCGATATCACCGTCGGTGGTGATATCACCCGTGGCTAAAAAACGAAAAACGAGGGCCACCTGGGAGAGCGACAGGTGAGACTGCTGAGGCTGTTGAGGTGCTAGAGCTCAGGCCCCTCGGCGCGTAGGTCGTCTACCGCGGACATCGCGTCGCGCAGCTTGGCCAGCCACTCGTCGGTGTGCTCACCGACCAGCTTGACCGACCAGGCCAGCGCATCGGAGCGGGACCGCGCCACGCCGGCGTCGACGAGGGTGTCGAGCACCTGTCGCTCCGGCTGCTTCAACCGGGTCATCACCGGAACCGCGATATGGGTGAACAAGACCTGCTCGTCGCCGACCTCGACGCCCCAGGAAACCTTGCGGCCGTAGCGGTTCTGCGCCTCGTCGGCGATGTTCATCCGCTCCGAACGCGTCTCCTCGCGAAATCGTGAGGCCCGGCCCGCCGCGTGCGCGTCGCTCTCGCCTTCCTCCGGGCCCGGCAGTTTCCCGATGACGGTGATCTCTTCGCGGTCGACGACGACAGTCGGGTCACCCGCGAACCAGGCGTCAGGCAGGCGTCCGGCGAACCAGTCCGCGGCGTCGCCGGCTTCGGGTTGACCGGCTTGCTGCCAGCCGCCGGGGCGGCCGTGGCGACGCCCATGTGCATGATGTTGTTTCATGCTTACATGATTACAGCGTTACAACAGTCGTCAAGGCCGTTTCACTCCCCGCGAACACCGCGATGGCGCGACTAGCTCTCGCCGCGCCGGGCGCGGTACAGCTTCACTTCGCTTTTGATGCCTTTGAGGCGTCGCGCACCGGCAAACGACCAGCTGAACCCCGCGTCGTCGCCGAGTTCATCCCACACCGACTCGGCGGCCAGCACCGCTCCTGGCCGGGAAGCTGCGGTCACCCGGCTGGCAGTGTTCACCGGGCTGCCGAACCAGTCGCCGGCCCGGCTCACCGCGGCACCCGATGCGATGCCCGCCCGCAATCGGGGAAAGTCGTTGTCGCTGTCGGTGATATCGACCAGCTTGAGCACGGCGTCCAACAAGGGCGCCGGTTCCGTGCAGACGAACATCACCGCGTCACCGATCGTCTTGATGAACCGCACTGGTGGAACCGCCACGTCACGAGCGAGATCGGCGAGCCGGTTGGCCAGCTGCCCGAGCTCTTCGGGCGGTACCTCCTCACCCAGTTGGGTGAAGCCGACCAGGTCGGCGAACGCGACGGTGATGTGCCGCGCCCCGGGGAGCGGCGCGCCCGCCGTCCGCTCGCCGGCGTTGACGGCCTCGGTCTCCATCATGTGCCGCAGCTGCATGAACAGCATGTCTTCGATCATCGGCCCGAGCAACGGCGTGATGCGGGACACTAGGGCGTGCGACGCCTGCGCGGTGTGCAGTTCGCTGGCACCGGGTTGCAGGATGGTCGACAGCGCGGTGTATCGCATCACTTCGGCGGCGTGTGAAAGCCCCTCGGCGAGAATCCGAACGACCTGCACTACCTCGTCGGGACGGATGCCGAGCTCGAGGAACTCCTTGGCGTGGGCGGCGGCGGCCCCGTCGGCGCGCAGATGCACGGCCGCGTCGGGGTCGTCGACTCGCACCAAGCCGATGGCGCGTTGCACGCGTTGCAGCAACTCCAGGTCAATGCCGTATTCGTCGCTGATCTCGCGCGTGGAGACGTAATCGCCGTCGTCGCCAATCAGCCGGCGGGACGCCACCAGCATCGGCACCGGCGACGCCCGGATCTCGTCGGCGGTGATGCCCTGCTCGAACAGCCACGCGATCAGCTCGGCGCGCTCCGCGCGAGCGCTGCCCTCCAGACCCTCGAGCAGCTTTTCGACCTCGGGCGCATCCACTCCGCCAACGTATAACGCGGCGGGGCATGATGTGCATCCGATGACCACGCCGCTTCTGGAGGGCTTCGCGCCCGTCGTCGACGACAACGCCGACCTGCTGATCCTGGGCTCATTTCCCAGCGTCCAGTCCTTGGCGACCCACCAGTATTACGGCAACCCACGAAATGCGTTCTGGCCGATCACCGCTGACCTGTTCGGCTTCGACGCGTCGGCACCCTACGAAACCCGTTTGGCCGCATTGCAATCGGCCGGCATAGCGGTATGGGATGTGCTGCACAAGTGCCGCCGCGCTGGCAGCTCCGATGCCAAGTTCGAGATGAAAAGCTTGGTGGCCAATGACTTTGGCAAGCTGTTCGCCACGCACCCGTCGATCAGCCGCGTCTGCTTCAATGGCCGCGCCGCGGAACGGCTCTACGCACAACTGGTCGACGCCGGCGATGCCATCGCGTATCAGCTGTTGCCGTCGACCAGCCCGGCCCGCGCCATGCCCGCGGGTCAGAAACTTCAGGCCTGGCGGGCTATCGCGCCGTCATGACACCGGCGGTCGCCGCTGCGCCCACGGTCGGGCGGCCTCGATCTGCCCGCTCAGCGACAGCAGCGTCGCCTCGTCACTCGGGCGGCCGACCAGCTGAATCGACAGCGGAACGCCGCCGCGATCGAGCCCCCACGGCACCGACGCTGCGGGTTGACCGGTCAGATTCCAGATCTCGAAGAACGGCACCCGCTGCGACACGAACAGCAGACTCGATATGCCGCCGCGGCGTTGGTAGGCCCCGATGCGGGACGGCCCGGTGGCGTTGCCCGGCGTGATGACGACGTCGACGTCGTCGAAGATCGACTGAATCCGCTTGGCCACCGCCGACTCTCCGGCGCGCACGGACGCCATCCGCTGATCGGAGATCATCGACCCGATGCGTGCCATGTTGCGGGTTCGCTTCTCCAGTCGCTCTTGATGCGGCATCACCCGCACGTCGTCGTAGATGCCCCGGAAATAGCGCGGCAGGAAGTTCGCGTAGACGGCCGCCGGCGGATAGTCCGGGTCGCGGACAACGACGTCATGCCCGAGATCGCGCAGCAATGCGCCCGCCTCGTCGACCGCGGCCCGCTGCTCCTTGCCGATCTTGGCGATCAGCGGCGGTGGAACTTTGGTGCTCAACGCAATTCGTAACCGGCCGGGATGTTTGGCCGCCGCGGCGACGAATCCGCCGGCTGGAGCCGGCATGGTCGTCGTCACGTCCAGAAACAGCGCGGCGTCTTGCACCGACCGGGCGATCGGGCCGTTGACGCTGAGGC
>NZ_JBAPRN010000849.1:0-6757 GCF_049281135.1 Mycobacterium sp.
ATGATCGACAACGGCGGCGGCGGATCGATCGTCGCGGTATCCAGCATCAGCGGCACCGTCGCCGACCGCGACATGGGCGCCTACTGCGTTTCCAAGGCCGGGGTAGACATGCTGGTCCGGGTCGCAGCAAGCGAGTGGGGGCCGCACGGCATCCGAGTCAATGCGGTGGGGCCGGGGGTCACCCGAACCCCGATGCTGGCCCAGGCCGAGCAGCTGTCGGGGTGGGTGGACGGGCTGGGTCAACGAACTGCTCTCGGCCGGGTAGGTGAGGCCGATGACGTCGCCGAGGCCATCATCGCGGTGCTCGAGATGGGTTGGGTGACAGGGCAGACCGTCCTGGCCGACGGTGGTCTGGCATTGCACAGCCCGATCGACACCTACGGACAGGTTCAACGTCTGCGGGCCAAGCGGGGCTAGTCGATCAGCAACTCCTGGCCCCGACAGTCCCAGGAAAACCGGACGACTGCCTGAGGGCCGGCCGTGTGATTTAGCGAATTCCCGGCGTCTCGTCGCCCAGTCGATCAGGTCCGGTGCTCGCGTCGATAGTTCTCGACGACCGCTGGGCGTATTTGAGAGACGGTGCATTGGTCGTCAAAGACGAAAAATGCGATGTGAAACCATTCGCCATCGACCCGGTTCGCGAGTCGCGCCTATGGGAGGCTACGGCTGAGTTACTCGACGTGGAACGCTAGCAGGCCATCTCCGGGACTCATGCTGGATGGAGACGCCATCGCTGCTCCCGCTCCGAAAAAGGTCGCGCCGGCGGCAAGCACGGAGAGGGCGGTTGACAAGAATGACCGCTTCACCTCGACGCGGCCATTTACCGCAGGCGAAATGCTGTCAACACTTGTTTTCATATTGTTGAGGTTAGTGGCGAAAGGTAAGTAATCTCTGTCCGAACTCGATGAATCCGGCTGCCGAATCTTAAGACTGTAATTGCCGGGCGATCGCCTTCTTGTCGACCTTGCCGACCGGGGTGGTCGGGAGCGTGGCCATCGGGCTCAGCACATCCGGTCGTGCATGTCTGGCGACGCCGCGCTGGTCCAGGTAGGCGTTCAACTCCGTCAGGGTCACTGGGCTTCCGGAGAAAACGACTGCCGCACAGATTTTTTCGCCCAGGTATGGATCGGGCAGCGCTACCGCCGCCGCTGACGAGATCGCCGGATGGGTTCGCAAGTGCTCTTCGAGATCGGCCGCGGGGATCGTCTCGCCACCGCGATGAATGACGTCTTTCACTCGGCCGGTGACCTCTAAGTTCCCGTCCGGGTGTTGACGGACGAGGTCGCCGCTGCGGTAGAAACCCTCCGGGTCGAAGCAGCGCGCGTTGGCTTCTTCGGCGCGGAAGTACCCGTTGAAGGTGTATGGACCCCGCACCAGCAGTTCGCCCTCCGTGCCGGCCCGGACGGTTCGGCCGGCGTCGTCGACGATGCGCAGTTCGTCGTCGACGCAGAGCGGTCGACCTTGGGTGTGGTCGATCACGTTCGGCGGGTCGCCGGATCGGGTGTAGTTCAGCAGCCCTTCGGCCATTCCGAAGACCTGCTGCAGGCCTGGTGTCAATGTCTCGCGGACGCGCTGAGCATCATTGGCTTCCAGCTTGGCGCCACCAACCTGTAACAGCCGTAACGAGGTTGGGGCCTCGGGCTCCCATTCGGTGGCCTGTGCCCACAGGTTGGCCAATGCCGGCACCAGCGCGGTGACAGTGACGCCGTGGCGTGCAATGGCCCTGAACGCCGACTCCGGGCTGGGGTTGCTGAGAAACACGGTGGGTGCGCCCACCGCGATAGCGCCCAGTAGTCCGGGGCAGGCCAGCGGAAAGTTGTGCGCGGCAGGCAAAGCCGCCATATACACGTCGTCGGCGGTGAGCTTGCAGAGTTCAGCGCTGGCCTTGGCGTTATAGACGTAGTCGTTGTGAGTGCGGGGGATGAGCTTTGGCGTGCCGGTGGTCCCGCCCGACACCAGCAGCAGCGCGGGAGACTCGGGATCTGGATTGTGTCGCTCGGGCCGTTCGACGTTGCTCGCGTATACCTGCGACCACGACGTGAAGGGTCCCGGGTCGCCGTCGACGATGACGTGTCGCAGCCCGGGATGGCCGTGTGAGAGTTCCTGTGCCATCGGGCGGTAGTCGAAACCGCCTGCGCTATCGGGGATTATCAGCGCTGTCGCTTCGCTGACCGCGGCGAAGTGTCCCAGCTCGGCCGCGCGGTGGCCGGTCAGGCACATCACCGGGATCGCGCCGACACGTAGCAGTGCGAACAACGCCACCGCGAATTCGCAGTTGTTCGGCAGTTGCAGGAGGACCCGATCGCCCGCGGCGATGCCCAACCGCACCAAGCCCGCCGCCGCGCGGTCTGCGCGTTGGTCGAGGTGCCCGAAGGTCAGTCGCTGCGGTCCGTCGGCGTCGACGACGGCAAGTTGTGCCGACCAGTTCTGTGCCGCATCGGACAGCATCGAGTCGACGGTCCGGCCGGTCCAGTAACCAGCGGCCCGATATTTCGCCGCGCGGTCCGGTGGAAACGGCACAAAGCCTTCCAGCTGGGAAGACGGCATCGGTTGCCTCCAGTTCGGCTGTCCGATACGCAAAGGGCGGGATGGACGAAGAACGTCCATCCCGCCCCGGCGCGTCCTTGGTTCAGAGGTTAGAACAGCCCCGTGAACAGGTCCGGCAGCGCAGTCGAGACGGATTCCGCCGCAACCGACGAGGCGGAGTCAGCACCCAGCGAGCCCAGCGCCGTGACGAACTGCTCGGTCCAGGTCGTGTAGAGCTCGTCCAGGAAGCTGCCCGCGTTGATCAGGCCTGGGAACAGGTTTTCAGAGCCGTCAACAGGGTTGATCCCGGCGTCGTAGCCGTTGACAACGGCGTTGAGCACGTCAGACGGCAGATTGTTCAGGTCGGACAGGGCCGTGGCGCTGTCGCCCGCACCGGACGCGGCGCTGATGCTGTCCAGGTCGGCGGTCAGCGCAAAGAAGCCGCTGAGCTCGGGGGACAGCACGGTCTGGGCTAGATCCTTCAGCTCGTTGTAGTCGCCGAAGGCCTGGAGCAGGTTGGTCTGGATCTGAGACAGCTCGACGGGAATCGACAACGTCGTCACACCCTTGGTGGTCTCGTCGAGAAGCGGGGCCAGCAGCGGCTTGGCCGTGTGGTCCAACAGCTCCAGCGTGTAATTGTTGAAGTCGCTAAAGAGTTGCTCGCTCCCGTTCGGGTTGGTCGATATCGTCGATAGGTCGTTCGAAAGCTTTTCAATGAGGCTGCCGGTGATGCCGGGGGTGGGGCCACCGAGCACCGGCTCGCCGCCGAACAACCCGAAGACGTAGCCATCGTCGCTGCCATACCAGCCGCCGAACAGTGCGTTGTTGATCCCGGTGTCGAAGCCGGTCAGAGCGGTGCTGATCTGGGTGCTGAAGGCGTCGGAGACGTTGCCGAGTGCCGTCGACAGTTCGGTGCTCGACGTGGCGCCTTCGCTTTGCAGGGTCGCCAGGTTGTCGTTCACGTTGGCGAGGAACGTCGTCCAGTCAACTTCGCCTGCGGCCAGCTTGACGTCCCGGTGCTGGACCTGCGTCCCGGTAGGGGTCGGCGCATTCATGGCGAACAAGGTCGCGCCTGCAACCGCCACACCGGCGATCATGAGTCGGCTCACGTGAGCCGTCTTCGAGTCGGAGGGAAGAGCTAGATGCACGGCATCTCCTTTAGTAACCGTCACTGAGACATAGCGCCATAACCAGGCGGGACGCGACGCTACCTGAGATTTGACTGAGTTACAATAGGTAACCCTAACCTCACTGAGGCTAGGGTAACTTCATCGACCTCGACCGCGATAACCGCTGCTCTGGGTCAATCGGCGATGACGCCGGGGTGGCGGTCTTGGTTGTGACTACCCGCGTGACGGGGGCTGCGTGGGGGAGATTCTTAGCTAGTGCTGAGGGCGGTAGCGTCCCGGGTACCCCGACTATTAAAGTAGCCAGCAATTTAGGCTAGCCTCCACTAACTAGTAGGAGGATTGGGTTTGTTGACTGGTGGGGTGCGGGCTTCCGTTGCTGGCAGCCCGAGCGACGTGTGCGCTGAGGTCGCCGAATTGCTCGGCATCAGCGCCGATGCCGTCGACCCCAGCGGCAACCTCATCAGCCAGGGTCTCGATTCGATTCGGATGATGTCCCTTGCCGGTCGGTGGCGTCGTCGGGGTATCGATGTCGACTTCGCTGCGCTGGCCGCCGATCCCACCGTTGAGGCATGGTCGCTGCTCGTCGGCGCCAACCACGACACTGCCGAGCCTGTCGTCGCGGCGGAAGCGCATACCGGTGCATCCGATGGCGCATTTCCGCTCGCCCCGATGCAGCACGCCATGTGGGTAGGTCGCCACGACAACCAGCCGCTCGGTGGTGTGGCTGGACATTTATATGTCGAATTCGACGGCGGGGCAATCGATCCCGAACGCCTACGGGACGCGGCCACGCAGCTGGCGGCGCGTCATCCGATGCTGCGGGTGACGTTTCTGTCGGATGGAACCCAGCAGACCGATCGCAGCCAGGAACCGGCGAGTTTCCCGGTCACGGTTCACGACTTTCGGGACCTCGGCCCGGCGGTCGTCGCTAAGCGGCTCGCCGACATTCGGGAAGCGAAGTCGCATCAGCAGCTCGACGGGCAGGTGTTCGAGCTGACCCTTTCATTGCTGCCCGGGGAAAGCTCACGCCTGCATGTGGATTTGGACATGCAGGCCGCCGACGCGATGAGCTACCGCACGCTGATGGCCGATCTCGCGTCGCTGTATCAAGGGCGGCAGCTCCCGGAGTTGGGCTACAGCTACCGGGAATACCGTCAGGAGACTGTGCGGCGGGAGGCGGGACCGCAGCCGGCTCACGACGCTGACCGGGACTGGTGGTCACAGCGGATCCCTGAGCTGCCGGATTCGCCCAAGTTGCCATCGTCGGGCCGAAAAGTGCTTTCCCGCAACAGCACTCGACGTTGGCAGTGGTTGGATCCGGAAACCCGGCACGCGCTGTTCGAGCACGCCCACTCCGTGGGTGTCACCCCCGCGATGATGTTTGCCGCGGCTTTCGCGCACACCTTGGCGTGCTGGTCGAGCACATCGCGATTCCTGCTGAATGTGCCGCTGTTCGGTCGCCAGGACCTGCATCCCGATGTCGACAGCCTGGTCGGCGACTTCACATCGTCGTTGCTGCTCGACATCGACCTGACCGGCACCACCGATGCGGTGTCACGAGCGCACGCTGTGCAGGACGCGATGCGGACCGCGGCAACGCATTCCAGCTATCCCGGTTTGTCGGTGCTGCGCGATCTTGGCCGCTACCGGGGCGCCCCGGTGCTCGCCCCGGTGGTGTTCACCAGCGCGCTCGGACTCGGCGAGCTGTTCTGCCGCGACGTCACTGAGGCTTTCGGCACGCCGAGCTGGATCATCTCGCAAGGGCCGCAAGTCTCGCTCGACGCTCAGGTCACCGAATTCGACGGCGGCGTGCTGGTGAATTGGGACGTCCGCGAGGACGTTTTCCCGTCGGGTGTCATCGACGCGATGTTCGCTCATCACATCGACGAGCTGCGTCGGCTGACCTCCAGGCTCGACGAGTGGGAAGTGTCTGATCTTCCGTCGCTGCCGGCCGCTCAGCGCGCGGTGCGCGACACGGTCAACAGCCGAACCGCCGACCCCAGCGGAGAGACGCTGCACCAGGGCTTCTTTCGCCGTGCCGAACAGCAGCCGGACGCACCGGCGGTCTTCGCCAGTTCCGGCGACCTTAGCTACGCGCAGTTGCGCGACCAGGCATTGACAGTGGCGTCAGCCATGCGTGCGAACGGGATTCGCGAGGGTGACACCGTTGCGGTGATGGGTCCCAAAACCGCTGAACAGGTGCCCGCGTTATTGGGGATTCTGGCGACGGGTGGCGCCTATTTGCCGATAAGCGTCGACCAGCCCCGTGATCGCGCGGAACGCATTCTGCAGGCCGGTCAGGTGAAGCTGGCCCTAGTGTGTGGTGGCGAGCGACTCTCGTTGCCGGTGCCGGCGTTGACGATTGCGAATGTGCTGACGGGCGTGCCCACCGACGCTGAGATTGACATCGCGACAACCGATCCCGCCGCGCTGGCCTATGTGCTGTTCACTTCGGGCTCCACCGGGGAGCCCAAGGGCGTAGAGGTTACCCACGACGCCGCGATGAACACCGTCGAGTTCATCGCCCGGCATTTCGATATCGGCGCGGCGGATCGTTGCCTGGCGCTGTCCACATTGGAGGGCGATATCTCGGTGATGGACATCTTCGTCACCTTGCGGACCGGTGGATCGATCGTGGTGGTCGACGAGGCGCAGCGGCGCGATCCTGATGCCTGGGCCCGGCTCATCGACGCTCACAAAGTCACGGTGTTGCACTTCATGCCGGGGTGGCTGGAGATGCTGAGTGAGATAGCCGCTGGACGCCTGTCGTCGGTGCGGGTAATCCCCACCGGGGGCGACTGGGTGCGGCCCGAGGTTGTTCGCCGCCTTCGGGCCGAGTCGCCCGCGCTGCGGTTTGCCGGCTTGGGTGGCGCTACCGAAACCGCGATCCACAACACCATTTTCGAGATCGGCGACGTCGACGCACTCCCGTCGGAGCTGACGGCGTTGCCGTTCGGCACGCCGCTTTCCAACAATGCCTGCCGAGTGGTCAACGATCGGGGCGCCGATTGCCCCGACTGGGTCGCCGGCGAACTGTGGGTCGCCGGACGCGGCATTGCCCGGGGCTACCGCGGACGTCCGGATCTCACCGCCCAACGGTT
>NZ_JBAPRN010000850.1:0-2552 GCF_049281135.1 Mycobacterium sp.
ACGTGGATCCATTGATGATCCCCCGTGACATCGGCGAACGCGTCGATGCGATTTTGGTCGATGCCCGTCCAGTCGCTGACGCCTAACTCCTGGCCGATGGCCTCAATTGCTTCCTCTATGGATGAAATGACTCGCACTGGGCGCCTTTCTGGTCAGGGGTCGACCGGATCACGACGATCAATCTCTAAGCCGGCGCCATCGGTAAGCCGCGTTTGCCAGTCCGTTGACCGCGGGCGAGCCAGAGCCACCGACATCGCGCCTATGACAATCAGCGTCGCGTTGTCCATCACGAAACCCATTACTGCCATGAAGAATCCGCCCAGAGCGATGATCAACAGCACGCCCAGACGCACCAGCGGCACGCGGCACTCACCGACCGTAGTAGTTGCTTCTGCCATCGAGGTCCGATCAGCTACACCGAACGGGCGGCTTTGGCGGCCTCCGACGCCGCCAGACTGCGCTCACGCGCCGCCGCCCAGTCCTCGTCGGTCATCGCCATTAGACCGGCGAACGTATTGGGTCCAGCCAGCCGTTGGCCGCCGTCCATTGCGATGGTTTCCCCGGTCAGATAATCGCAGGCGTCGGAGAACGCGAAGATTGTCAAGTTCGCCAGCTCGTCGATCGTCCCTGGGCGACCGAGGGGTATCTGCTCGGATTGCGTAGCACCGACCGAGCTTTTATCGGTGGGATTGAGCATTTCCCAGGCGTACTCGGTCGGAATCGGTCCGGGTGCAAGGGCATTGAGGCGAATGCCGTAGCGCCCCCACTCGACAGCGAGTGACATTGTCATCGCATGTACCGCAGCCTTTGCCATGGCTGACGGAACGACGAACGCCGAACCGCTCCACACCCACGTGGTCAGGTTTGAGAGCACCGATCCGGGCTGGCCGTCGGCGATCCAGCGTTTGCCGACGGCCAGCGTCGTGTTGAACGAACCGGTCATCACGGTAGAAGTGACCGCGTCGAATGCGCGAGGACTCAAACTGACGGTGGGCGCGATGAAATTCGCGGCGGCATTGTTCAGCAAGCCGGTCAGGGGCCCGTGCTGATGCCAAATTTCTGCCACGGCGGCGGCCACCTGGTCGAAGTCCCGAACATTCACCGCCTGGTAGTGGACACTGCCTGGGTGGCCGGCCGAGATCTCGGCGGCGGCCTCGGCCAGCACCGTTTCGCGTCTACCCCATAAATGGACTTGAGCGCCGTGCGCGGCTAGCCGCGCAGCCACCCCACGGCCCAGCCCGGTGCCGCCGCCGGTGATGAGGATGCGCTTGCCATCCAGCACCGTGGGATCAAAGATGCGCGTCATAGCCCATGCTCTTTCTGATGATTCGCGCCAGCCGACGACCGGCTCAGTTGCCGCGGTAGGCGGCGAATTCCGGCACGCGCTTCTCGTTGAACGCGGTAATACCTTCCTGCGCTTCGGGTGTCTCGCCGAACATCTTCAGAGTTGAGTAGGCCATCTGGCCTACGGATGCGAATTGCTCGGTGTCGGTGTTGAACGACTGCTTGAGAACCTTGAGCGCGGTCGGCGAGAGCATTAAGATTTCGTCCGCCCACGCCCGCACCTCCGACTTGAGCTCGTCGGCAGGCACCACCTTGTTGACCAGGCCCCACTCGGCTGCTTGCTCTGCCGAGTACCTGCGGCACAAGAACCAGCTCTCGCGGGCACGCTTCTCGCCGACCACGCGTGCCAGAAAGCCGGTGCCGAAGCCTGCGTCGAAGGATCCGACCCGTGGGCCGTTCTGACCGAACACCGCGGTGTCCGAGGCGATCGTCAGGTCGCACAGCACGTGCAGAACATGGCCGCCGCCGATCGCAAAGCCGTTTACCGCCGCGATAACCGGCTTTGGCACGTCGCGGATGACCCGATGCAAGGTATCTACCTCGAACAGCCCGGTCTCGGACGGCCCGTAGTCACCCGTTTCGGCGCGCTGCTTCTGGTCACCACCGGTGCAGAATGCTTTCTCGCCCGCCCCGGTCAGGCAGATCACGCCGACTTCTGGACTCGCCCAAGCGGTTTTGAAGGCACGGATCAGCTCGTCGAGCGTTCGCGCCCGAAACGCGTTGTACCGGTCGGGTCTGTTGATCGTGATCCAGGCGAGGCCGTTGTCGACCTCGTAGGTGATGTCGGTGAACTCGGTCATCGGTTGCCTCTCTTCGTTGAAAGCCACAGCACGGCGGTCGCCAAGATTATGGTCTTACCATATTACCAAAACCACATCGGTTGACGAAATCCAATTCTTCCGGGGACCCCCTCAAGCCGGTGCGAAATCCCGGCGCATCTGGGCCAGTTCGCCGATCGACCGTTGCAGGTCCTCAAGCTCAGCGACGAGCGCCGCCCGACCCTCCGCAAGGTCGTTTGCTGCGGTCTCAGCGTCGATGAGCCCCCGGTGGCGTGCCATCTTCAACGCGGTGGCAAACATATCGCCCGATACCGATTCCTCGGTGATGCGATGTTGCAGTGACCATTGCCGGGCGAGGCGAAGGCACCTCGTGAGAAATTCCTGTTCGTCGACGTCGCGACCAGGGCCGAGGGTCAGTAACTCCTCGGC
>NZ_JBAPRN010000851.1:0-6615 GCF_049281135.1 Mycobacterium sp.
AGCAAGTCGCGGAGGTAGGCGGTCATCTCGCCGGCCGCGAACGCTGCACCGCGCCGGTGGTCGACGTTGACCCAGTCCGGGGTCAGCTCGGGTAGTTCGTGCCTGTTGATCGCCGCGAAGGCTTCGGCAATCCGCGACCATGTGTGGGTGTAGGCGGCCGCTTCGCCGGCGAGGTAGCGGGCGTCGAGTTCCTCGAAGGCGGCGTCGATATCGTCGAGGTCGAACGTGACGAACGCGACGATCCGCTCATAGGCGTTGATCTCGACTACGCCGAGAGCCTCTGAGAGAAATGGCTCAGGCCCTTGATCGCGGTTCATGAAGCTGCCACGCATTAGGGTGAGGCGCCCCCCGCGGGTCGCCACTACGGTCGACGTTACGTGCGTGATCCCCAGGTCGGCGGTTGCCGCCATGTCCGCGATCTCGGCGTGTCGACCATCGCGGACTCCGGCGCCCACCACTCGACGGCGATCGTCACTGGAGAATCCGTCAGCCAGAATCTCGCCCATGGCAGCCCAGTCGCGCACCGCGAAGTGCGCTTGGAAGCGCTCGGTCACTTGGCTTGCCGCGTTTTCCAGTCGCAGTGCCGGCGGGTGTAATTCGTCGAAGCTCGCGATTGCTCCATCGAGGTCTTCCTCGTCGAAAAACTCGCAGCGGCTTACGCAATCGCCCGCGATCTTCAGCACGGCGATCTGACGCCACTCGGCGCCGGAGCCTTCTTTCGTAGTCCCGTGCACCACGTACGCGACGACGACGCCGATGCCGTTCAGCCGGTGCACATCCTCGATGTAGAACGACGCTTGTGGCATGAGCTCCCACGTCGCGTCGAGAAATGCGGGCAGATCGCCGGGCACGAACGCTCGCCCTCGCCTGTGGTCGACACTGACCACATCTGGCGTCATGCGCGGCCGCTCGTGCCGGTTGAGTGCGACGAAACCCTGCATGACGGCTGAGAACACGGCCGAGTGCGGTGCCGCTTCGCCCGCGAGGTAGCGGGCGTCGAGTGCCGCGACGGCGGCATCGAAGTCGTCGGGGTCGAGGGTGACGATCGCCGCGATCCGGTCGACGGCATCGAGCTCGATGATTGTGAGCACATCAGTGCGGAATGCGTCGGCTCGCGGGTCGCGGCCTGAGGCGCGCGAGCGACTGAGGAGGAGGCGGCTGCCCCGGATCGCAATGGTGTCGAAACTAAGGCGCTTGACGCCAATCTCGGCGAGTGCCGAGAATTCGGCGACCAAGGGGCCGCGGCCTTTTCGGAGTTCAGCGCCCACCACCCGCCGCCGGTCGTCGCGGAAAACGTCGTCAGCCAATGCTTTAGCCAAGCCGTCCCAGTCGCGGGCCGCGAAGTGGGTCTGGATGCGTTCATAGGCTTGCGCCGCAGCGTTTTCCAGGTGCGGGGCCGGTCGGCTGAGTCGATCGAATCTCGCGAGCGCGGCGTCCAGGTCGGCGTCGTCGAACAGCTCGGAGCGGTTCAGCAGGTCGCCATCGACCGTCATGATGTCGATCGTCCGCCACTCAGCCTCGAAGCCCTGCCGCGAGGTCAACTGGGCTGAATGGGTGATGACAGCTCCAAGGCTGTTCAGCCGATGCACGGCCTCGACATAGGGTCTGACTTCTTGGTTGATGTCCCAGCCGGCACGCAGGTATTGCATCAGCTCACCGGGCGCAAAAGCTGTTCCCTTGCGGTGATCGATGTCGACGAAATCGGTTGTGGTTGAGGGCAGCTCGCGCCGGCTCAGCGCAGCGAAGACACTGCTGATCACCGTCCACGTGCGCGCGTGGGCAGCTGCTTCGCCGGCGAGGTAGCGGGCATCGAGCTCGGGGATGGCGGCGTCGAAGTCGTCGCGATCAAACACGACAACACCCGCAATCCGCTCCTGGACATCGATCTCCATGATTTGGAGGGCATCGTTTTCAATCGCTTCGGGGTCAGGGCCTGAAACGCGAATTCTTGTGAGGGCTAGGCGATCACCGCGGGTTGCCAGGACGTCTAACATCGTCATCGTGAAGCCGACATCAACGGTTGCCTTGGCATCTTTGATGTTGGCATCTCGACCATGAAGGATCCCGGCGTTCACCACCCGCCGGCGATCGTCGACGCAGACGTTCTCTGCCGATATCTGAGCCACGGCGTGCCAGTCGCCGGCAGCGATGTACGAGTAAAGGCGCTCGAATACGCGCGTTGCGGTGTTCTCCGGACGCGGCGCCGGTCGACTGAGTTGGTCGAATCGGGCGAGTGCGGCGTCGAGGTATGCTTCGTCGAATATCTCTGTGCGATCGACCAGTTCGCCATCAACTGTAAGAACGGCGATCCCGCGCCACTCGGCGTCGAATCCCTCTTGCGAGGTCCCATGTGCCGCATAAGTGACGACTGCTCCGCGTTCGGTCAGCCGGTGCACGGCCTCGACATAAACCTTGCTGTCTTGGTCCCGGTCCGGCACGGCGCTGATATATGCGATCAGGTCGCCGACCCCCATCGCGAGCTCACGTCGGCGGTCGATGTTGACGCAGTCCGGCGTGGTCAACGGCATCTCGTTACGGTTGATCGCCGCGTAGCTGCCGGAGATAACCGACCACGTGCGCTCGTTGGCTGCCGCTTCACCGGCGAGGTAGCGGGCGTCGAGTTCTGCGATGGCGGCATCGAAGTCGTCGACGTCGAGTGTGACAAACGCGGTCATCCGGTCTTCGGGGCCGATCTCCAGGATGCCGAGCACCTCCACCAGAAAAGCTTCGGACTCTTGATCGGCGTCCGAGAGTTGGAGGCGGACCAGGACAAGACGCTCCCCGCGCGTCGCGATGGTGCTTGACTTGACGTCGTTAGACCACAACTCAACGATCGCATGCGTATTTACCAGCTGGACGTCTCGGTTTATGACTCCCGAGCCCACCACGCGACGGCGATCGTCATTGGTAAAGTCGTCGGCCAGCATCTCTGCCAATGCGTCCCAGTCGCCTGCGATAAGGTGGGTCACGAAGCGATCAGCCAGCCGGCTCGCCGCGTTCTCCAGTCGCGGTGTGGGGCTTAGCTCCTCGAATCTCGCGACCGCGGTGTCCAATTCGTCCTCGTCGAAGACCTCGCAGCGGGTGATCCTGTCACCTTCGACCGTCAAAATGTCGATCGCCCGCCACTCGGCGTCGAAGCCTTCCGGCGAAGTCCCGGACCCGGTGTGGCATACGACCGCACCGAAAGCGTTCAGCCGATACACCGTTTCGATGTGGATGTTGAGGTCTTGTGTGAGGTCCCACATGGCGCGGAGGGAGGCAGTCATGGTGCTGGACGCGAACGGGGTAGCTCGACGGTTGTCGACTGTGACCCAGTCTGCCGCGGGAAGTTCGTGCCGGTTGAACGCAGCATATGCGCCTGCGATGACCGACCACGTGTGTGCGTGGGCTGCCGCTTCACCGGCGAGGTAGCGGGCGTCGAGTTCCGCGATCGCCGCGTCGAAGTCTTCGAGGTCGAGCTCGACCACCGCCTCGATCCGGCCGGCGAGGTTTGTCTCGACGACGCCGAGAAACTCAGCGGTAAACGGTTGCTGCTTCTCTCCGATCTCCGCGCGGTTACGAGTGAGGATGAGGCGGTCTCCGCGAGTCGCGATGACCTCAACCGTGATGTGAGCCCCGAGATCTGCGACTACCCGAAAGTTCTCGATATCGGCATCCCGGCCGCGGCGGATTCCGGCGCCGGTGACCCGCCGCCGATCGTCGCTGTAATGGTCGTCGGCCAGAATCGAAGCGGCAGAGTCCCAGTCGCGCGCATTTGCGTACCCAATGAGGCGCGCGTTGGTCCGGCTTGCCGTGTTCTCAAGCCGCGGTGCCGGCCCGCAGAGTTGGTCGAACCTCGCGATCGCGGTGTCGATGGCTGCCTCGTCGAAGACTTCGCAGCGGTTGACCATGTCGCGTTCGACCGTGAAAACGCTGACCACCCGCCACTCGGCGTGGAAACCCTCTTGCGAGGTCTCATTCGCCACGTGGGTCACGACCCCTCCGAGGTTGTCCAGCCGGTGCACCGCCTCGACGAAGTTGTTCAGGTCAGACGTGACGTTCCATGCGGCGGTGAGTAACTCGGGAATTCCACCAGGCGCGATTGATGTCCCTCGACGGTGGTCGATGTTCACCCAATCTGGTGTCGTCGTGGGAAGTTCGCGCCGGTTGAGCGAGGCGTAACCCTGCATGATGACCGACCATGTGCGTGAGTGGGCGGCCGCTTCGCCGGCGAGGTAGCGCGCGTCGAGTTCGGCGATGGCGGCCTCGAAGTCGTCGGCGTCGAATGTGACGAACGCGAGAATCCGCTCCTCGGCGTCAATCTCGACTATTTGTAGGAGATCGAGGCTCAACGCCTCGGGGTTCTGGTCGCCGCGCCAGTATCGGTCACGAGTTAGGACGAGGCGCCCCCCGCGGGTTGCAATGGTGTCTGACGTAGCGTGAGTCAGCCCAAGGTCGGCGCCTGACCGGAAACTTTCGATCACGGCACCCCGGCCGATGACGCCGCCATTCACCACCCGACGACGATCGTCGCTGTAACAATCGTCGGCCGGTATGTCCGCCAAAGCGGCCCAGTCGCGGGCCGCAAAATACGCCTGAAAGCGTTCATACACATGGCTTGCCGCGTTTTCCAACCGCGGTGCCGGCCCGCAGAGTTGGTCGAACCTCGCGATCGCGGTGTCCAAGTCTGCCTCGTCGAATAGCTCAGAGCGGCTGAAGATATCGCCTTCCACCGCCAGCACGTTGACATCCCGCCACTCGGCGTCGAAGCCCTCTTCTGAGATCCCACGCGCCAGATGCGTGACGACCGCTCCGATCTCGCTGAGCCGATGCACCGCCCCGATGTAGATCTTGGTGTCAGGCGAGTCGTCCCATGCCGCTTGGATGTAGGCGATCATGTCGCCGGGGGCGAAACCTGCTCCGCGACGATGGTCAATGCTCACCCAATCGGGCGTAGTCGCGAGAAGCTCGCGCCGGTTGAAACCGGCATAACCAGCTGCGACGACGGACCACGTGTGCGCGTAGGCGGCGGCTTCGCCTACGAGATAACGGGATTCGAGCTCGGCCATAGCCGCGTCGAAATCTTCGAGGTCGAATGTAACGGCGGCCAGAATCCGCTCGTCCGCGTCGATCTCGATGACGTTGAGGGCATCGTTTTGAATCGCCTTGGGATCGGGGCCGGAGGCGCGAACACGTGCGAGGACGAGACGCTCGCCGCGGATTGCGATGGCGCTCACCATCGATATCGTGAAGCCGACGTCGGCGGCCGCTTGCAAATCTTTGACCACAACATCTCGACCATGTTGGTTCTCTGCTCTCACGACCCTTCGGTGATCGATTCCCGAATAGTTATCGGCCACGAGCTCGGCCAAGGCATCCCAGTCCCGGGCCGCAAAATGTAACCATTCGTTTTCGAATACGCGCGACGCCGCGTTCTCCAGTCGCTGCCCCGGCTGGCCAAGCTGTTCAAACCGCGCGATCGCGGCGTCGAGGTCATCCTCGTCGAATAGCTCGCAGCGGCTGAGCATATCGCCTTCCACCGCCAGCAAGTGGACATCCCGCCACTCGGCGTCGAAGCCTTGTTCTGAGATCCCATGCGCCTGAATGGCGACCACCGCTCCGATCTTGCTGAGCCGATGCACCGCCCCGACGTAGATCTTGTTGGTGTCAGGCGAGTCGTCCCATGCCGCCTGGATGTACGCGATCATGTCGCCGGGCGCGAAACCTGCTCCGCGACGGTGGTCAATGTTCACCCACTCTGGCGTCGTCGCGCCGAGCTCACGCCGGTTGAACGCGGCATATGCAGCTGCGACGGCCGACCACGTCTGCGCGTAGGCGGTAGCCTCACCGGCAAGGTATCGGGCATCAAGTTCCGCGATCGCGGCGTCGAAATCGTCGAGATCGAACGCAACGTACGCCACGATCCTCTGGTCAGTGCCGATTTCCGCGATGCGGAGCATCTCGGTGTGGAACGCGTCGGGCCGCTGGTCTCGACCCGAGAAAACGGTACGAGTGAGGGCGAGCCGCTCTCCACGAAGCGCGAGAACCCGTGACGTGATGTTCTTGACTCCGATGTCCGCGATCGCGCGCGCATTGGCGAGCTCTGTGGCGTGGTCAGCGCCCTCACGGTGGAGTCCTCGGCTCCGGTCGTCGACCCGAACGTCGTCGGCTAACAGCGCGTTGATTTCGTCCCAGCGGCGGTCAGCGAAGAGCTCGTTGACCCGATCGTCGGCTCGAGTCGCGGCATTCTCTAGTCGCCGCGTTTGTGAGCGTTCTTGCTGGAATCGGGCATGCACGGCGTCGAGTTCGGCGATCGCGGCATCGAGGTCTTCGATGTCGAACACAACGAAGAGCGCGATACGACCGTCGTTGTCGAGGCCGAAAAGATGCAGTAGCTCTTCTTGGGGTGCGCCCGGACTCGTGTCAGCAGTGCCGATCTCGAATCGGGTGAGAGCCAGGCGGTCCCCCCGTACGGCGACCACTGCGCGACTGTGCCGCACGCCGCCAACATCGTCACGAATATGCCTTACTCGGCTTGCCCAATCGGTAGGCGTGAGGACTATGGGGGAGAAGCCGACGATCTTCCGGCGGTGTTCGGCGGCGATCTCTGGCGCGAATTGCCTCTCGACCTCATCC
>NZ_JBAPRN010000852.1:0-5405 GCF_049281135.1 Mycobacterium sp.
GCTCAAACCATGCATTCAGCCCGCTGTCGACCTGAGAACCAAACGACGAGCCAATCCAGGCCTGCTCCAGGCCCTGCAGCCAGGTCTGCGACGTGGCGTCGGACACCGACGCTGCGGTGCCGGCCGCGGTGGTGGCGTCGCCGACCGGGTTGGTCAGGTCGCCGAACAAGGCCTCCCAGCCAGAGGGGACCGTCGCAGCGACATCAGTAGCCGGCAGCGCCAGATCACCCAACGCCGAGGGGTCAATCCCCAACAGCGCGTCAAAGCTGGTCACCGAACTCAGGATCGAGTTGAGGATCGGGTCAATGATCGCGTCCAGACCATCGGCATGCGCCGGGGGAACCGACGCCAACGGCGTCAACCCGAACGCCAAAAACGCCCCGGCAGAACCACCGAGGCCAAGCGTCGCACGACGACGGGCCTTGCCCTTGTCCCGACGATTCTTCTTTGAGTGCTGTCCAGCCATCTCCCCGAACCCTTCCCTTAAGCTGAATTACGAGCTGACTATTCCCAGGTGCCGTTAAGGTAGCGCTTACTAACGCAATGGTAAGCAAAGAAACGCCCAAATGATTTTGAACGCCCAAATGATCTTGAAGAACTTTCCACGGCAGCGGGTGAAGCATCACCGGCGCAGGTCAGATGCTGTTTCGGTGCTCTGCCCATGGCGAAGAAAGCGGTCGCAACGCACCGTTTATGTATGTACATAGCTAGAACACTCTCGAAAATGAGCTGAGACTGTTTTCAGCGTCCTTTAAGGTGGCCTGCGTCGAGCCGGAGAACGACGATGAACCTCAACCCGCCAGCGCAGCAACCTTCGCAGAACACCGCGGTGTCAGAGGACGTCTTACATGGGCCCGCGCCCCCGGGCGACCAGATACGCCAGCGCCCCGTCGGTGCCGGGCGGCAACCTGTCGATCGGCCACCACCGCAAGTCCACTGATTCGTCGCTGATCGCGATCTGTGCCGCGGACGGCGCGTGCGCCACGAACTGCAAGTCGATGTGACGGGTCGGCACGCCCAGCGAACAGGTGAGCGCGTGGACGTTGATCGCGGCGAGATCGGATGTGATCCGCAGGCCGTCGACACCGGATTCTTCGGTGGCCTCCCGCAGCGCTGCCGCCACGATGTCGGCGTCGGAATCCTCGCAGTGCCCGCCCAATTGGACCCATCGTCCCAGCCGCGGATGCAGTGTCAACAACACCTGACCGCCGGTGTCGTCGAGCACCAACGCCGACGCCGTGATGTGGCCCGGTACGCATTCCCGACGGCAGGCATCCTCCCGGGCATCCAGGAACGCCAGCACGGCGTTACGCAGTGAATCCTGCGACCGATCCGGTGCCTGCCAGTCGGACAGCAGCGCTATCGCCGAGGACCGAACGCTCACTTGCGCACCAGCAGATCATTGACCGCGACGGGTTGACGAGGCTCGGTCACGGGCTGTTGGGGATAGCCGATGGCGATGGCGCCCAACGGTTCCCAGTCGTCAGGCAGGCTCAGTTCGTCGCGGACCAGATCGGCGGCGAAGATCGTCGAACCGATCCAGCAGCTACCTACCCCGCGCACCGCCAAGGCCACCAGCAGCGCCTGCACCGCGGCCCCGACCGCGACGGTGAACATGGTGTGCTCGGCATCGGTGCGCGCGGCGTCGGGATAACTGTGCGCGCCGTCGGGCACCAGCATCGGAATGACGACTTCGGGTGCGTCGTAGAGGATCTGACCGCGGCCCACTCGCCGCTCGACCGAGTCGGCCGGCCTGTCGTCGCCGGTGAGGTCGGCGCGCCACTTGTCGCGCATCCGCTCGAGCAGCCGGCTGCGCGTCGCCGATGTCTGCAGCCACACGAAGCGCACCGGCCGGGTGTGATGCGGAGCCGGGGCGGTGAGCGCTTCGGCGACTGCGTCCTCGATGAGTTGCGGCGGTACCGGCTCGGTGGCGAATTGGCGTACCGAGCGGCGGATCAGCTGGGCCTGTTGACGACCGAGTTCCAGGGCCTCGGCGGTGCCCAGCCAGAACAGGTCGTCGGTGCCGGACCGCACGAGGTGTCGGGCCGTGGCATCGGTATCGGTCACCACGCCGGCCGGCAGGCCTCGCAGCACGGCCACCGGTATCGCGGTGAGTTTGCCCTTGACCAGATCTGCCGCCGCGGCGATCTCGTCGGCAATGGCGACCTCGGTGACCAGCAGTTCGTTGCCGTGCCGGTCGACCGCGCCCGCGTAGCCGTGCAACACCGAGACGCCGGCCGCGCCGACGGCCGCGTCGGTCTGGCCGTTGCGCCACGCCCGGCCCATGGTGTCGGTGATGACGATCCCGACCGTGACACCGAGCCTTTCGCGCAGGCCGGCGCGCAACGACGCGGCGCTGCCGTCGGGATCGACGGGCAGCAGTGCCAGTTCGTCGGTGCCGATGTTGGATCCGTCCACGCCGGACGCGGCCTGCACCACGCCAAGCCGGTTCTCGGTGATCAGCGTTCGGCCCTTGCGGGCCAGCACCCGGACGGACTCGGCGTCGACAAGCTTGCGGCGCAACGCATCTCGCGCCTCGGGATCCTCCGGCGCGGGCACCAGGCGGCCCTCGCACTTGGAAAGCACCTTGCTGGTGACCACCAACACGTCGCCGTCGCGCAGCCAGGGTGCGGCTGCGGCCAGCGCGGCGGTCAGGTCATCGCCGGGCCGGAATTCGGGAAGCCCGGTGACCGGCAGAATCTCGATCGGTGACGCGGTGCCGTGTTCTCCGGCTGCCGCCGGCGCGATCACGCCGCCACGCCCGCGAGCTCGAGACCGGCGCTCACCATCTCGGCCGTGGCTTTCGGGTCGGTCATCAGCAATGGCACTGATCGGACCGCGAGACCCTCGATTTCGGCGTGATCGCCCTCGTGGATCAGCCAGCAATCCAGGATCCCGGTGCCTGCCCGCGCACCGTAGTAGCGCCCAACTGCCTCGGCGGTCGAGGCCACCCCGACTACCTTGAGACACTCATCGGCCATGCCACGCAACGGCTTTCCATCGATGATCGGCGAGTAGCCCACGACGGGGGCGCCGGTGGACCGCAACGCCGCGCGGATCCCAGGGATGGCCAGGATCGCGCCGACGCTGACCACCGGATTCGACGGCGCCACCAGGATCACGTCGGCGTCGCTGATCGCATCGGTGACTTCCGTTGTAGCGTTGGCATTTTCAGCGCCGACGAAGGCGAAGCTGTGGGTCGGCAGTTGCGCGCGGTAGCGCACCCACCACTCCTGGAAGTGGATCGCGCGCTGGCTGTCGTCGGCGGGATCGGTGATGACGACATGTGTTTCGCAACGGTCGTCGCTGGCGGGCAGCAGTCGCGCGCCGGGCTGCCAGCGGTCACACAACGCTGCGGTCACCTGCGAGAGCGGGTAGCCGGCGCGCAGCATCTGACTACGCACCAGATGGGTGGCCAGGTCGCGGTCGCCGAGTTGGAACCAGTCGGGCTGTACGCCGTACTGCGCGAGTTCCTCCTTGGCATGCCAGGTTTCGCCACGATGGCCCCAGCCGCGCTCCGGGTCGACGCCGCCACCCAGGGTGTACATGCAGGTGTCCAGGTCGGGGCAGATCCGCACCCCGTGCATCCATGCGTCGTCGCCGATGTTGACGACCGCGGTCAGCTCGTGTTCGCCGACGGGCGCAGACGCAGAGGCGAATTGGCCCAATCCAAGTAGTTGCTGTACCCCGAGCAGGAAGCGGGCGCCGCCGACCCCACCGACCAGAACCGTGACCTTCACACCGCACGACAGTACGCGCGACCGCGGTGGAGACGCCGAGGTGAGCGGCGCAATCGGAGAGTGGGGTTGATACCGGAATGCCTTGTGTGACGGGTGTGACCGACACGCCAATGCCCCAACGGTGTCAGTGTCGCAAAAAATTGGTCACGAGATGATATGGAAATCTTCCAAATCGCTTGCAAAGAGCTTCTTACCCGTGTGTAATCACAGCAGTGTCATTTCGGTTGGCCGGCCGGATTCGGTGTCGCAGACCGAGATTCGATCATTTGTTCGAATCGGGATGACCTACATCAAAACAGCGGTCACATTCACGATCAACTAAAACCAGGTGAGGAGGCGGAGCATGTCCTATGAACACCTTCGAGGCTTAATCGGTGGGACACCACCGCACACCACTCCCGGCTTGCCGATCACAGGGGTATCCCCAAGGCCCCATTTGAGTTTGGTTCCCGACACGGTCGAAGATGAATTCGAGGCCGCCGAGGTTGAGACCGATCAGTGGCAAGACCGTGCGTTGTGTGCTCAGACGGATCCGGAGGCGTTCTTCCCCGAGAAGGGCGGCTCCACGCGCGAGGCCAAGAAGATCTGCCTTGGCTGCGAGGTGCGCAGTGAATGCCTCGAATACGCCTTGGCCAAGGACGAGCGCTTCGGAATCTGGGGCGGCCTCTCGGAGCGGGAACGTCGCCGCCTCAAGCGCGGAATCATCTGACGCGCCGCGCTGCGCTTGCGATCACCCGTTATTCATCATCGATCGTCGGGTCGATGACAGAGGGTTCGACGTCCAGATACGTGGCCACCTGAGCCACCAAAATTTCATGCAGTAATTCAGCCAGCTCGACTGTGTCTTTGGCGCGTCGCTCGATTGGCTTGCGGAACAACACAACTCGCGCGCGGGTCGCGCTGCCGCGCACGTCGACGCCGGCGCTGATCAGCCTGGCGAGTGCGATCGGCCCGTCGGCGACCACCTCCGGTGGCCACTGCACGTTGTCGGGGTCTTTCGCCGAAATCCGCGGGATCTCGTCGACCGCCACGTCGAGCCCCGACAGTCGTTCCTGCCATCGCCGCTCGATGGGTTCGTAGGCCTCGAGCACCGCCATGTCGAAGCGTTCGGCGCGACTGCGCCACCCGGGCACCGTCGGCGGCAGCAGCGGACCGCGCATATCGCGGCCGCGCCGCGAGACCCTCCTGCCCACCGAGTGCCGGTTGCCCACCGGGTGCCGGCCGCGCGAGGAGCTGCGCGAATCGCTCACTCGGCGATGGTAACGGTTGGGCATCCCGGCCCCAGCGAATGCGCGTGTCCGGCGCCGCGTGGACGTTTCCGCACGATAATCTCTCGATCGTGAACGTTCCGCGTCGCTGTTGCCGGCCTGGCTGTCCGCATTACGCGGTGGCGACGCTGACCTTCGTGTACGGGGATTCGACGGCGGTCATCGGCCCGCTGGCCATCGCCCACGAGCCGCACTCCTGGGACCTCTGCGTCAGCCATGCAGGCCGGATCACCGCGCCGCGCGGCTGGGAGCTCGTCCGGCATTCCGGCCCGCTGGCCACCAACCCCGATGAGGACGACCTGATCGCACTGGCCGAAGCCGTGCGCGAAGGCCGCGACGTGGCCGCCGGCGGCGGCCCGGTCAACGGATTCCACGACTCGGGTGCCCAGTCCTCGGG
>NZ_JBAPRN010000853.1:0-14613 GCF_049281135.1 Mycobacterium sp.
CCTTGGGAATTGGCGGCGGGTCCATACTGAGATATTGCAGCGACGACATCTTGCCGCTGGCGCCGAGCTCCCCTAGTCGTTGAACTATCGCGTCGAGGTCGTCGCAGTCGAGCTCGTAGATGGCGATGAACGGGCCCTTGCCGTCGGTGGGCGCGAAGCGGCGCGCCGAAACAATGCCGTCCACCGAGCAGATCTCGGCCAGATGGGTGTCGTTGTACCACTTGTGGTACTCCTCCTCGAGGTCGGACGACACCGGCATGGTCTGCAAGTAGATAACGCCTTTAGGCATGGTGCGACTCCAATTCGTTTGTGGTGCTGGTTAACCGCCCGACCACGGCTTCACCTTCAGGAATCCCCCGCCGTCGACCCGGAGCTGCTGGCCGGTGATGTAGCGGGCGGCGTCGGACGCCAGGAACAGCACGGCCTCGCTGATGTCCTCGGGTTCGACGTAGGGAATGGGCATGGCCTGCACCAGCGGGAAAACCGGCTCGGCGTCTTCGCGGGTCGGGTTCTTCAGGTCGGGCCGGAAGGCTCGGTACATCGGTGCGCTGTGCAACATGTCGGTGTTGACGTTCGTCGGGTGCACCGCGTTCATCCGGATGGAGAACGGAGCCAGGGAGCGTGCAAAGTCGTTGACATAGTGGGCAGCAGCGATTTTCGCGAAGGCGTACCCCGCCCCTCCGGGACCGCCATCGATCCCGGAGGTGTTCATCGACGACATGAAGGCCGCGTTGGAGCCGATCACGATGATCGACGCACCGGAGTCCAGATGCTTGAGGCTGGCGTGCACCAGGTTGAGCACGCCGCCCAGGTCCACGTCGACGGCATCGGCGAAGGCCTGCGGCGGCAGGCCCGCCGTCAACGGACAGATGCCGGCGTTGGCGACCACGACGTCGAGGTGACCGAGCTCTGCGACACCGCGATCGATCGCCGCCGACAGAGCCGCGCGATCGCGAACATCGGCGATCTCGGCGACGACGCGCTGGCCCTCCTTCTCGACCAGACGAGCGGTTTCGTCGAGGTCTTCGGGCCGGGCCAGTGGGTACTCGTTGGTCTCGATGTCTTCGCACAAGTCGATCGCGATGATGTCGGCGCCCTCGGCGGCGAGCATCCGCGCGTGCGAGCGCCCTTGTCCGCGCGCGGCTCCACTGACTACCGCGACCTTGCCTGTCACCCTGCCCATAGCCGATCCCTTCTCATGCGCTCAACAATGCGACCTACATTGGGGCTCAAGCCATTCGATATGGGGACCGTCATCTCCAGTCGTCGCTGCGGGCTGGGCAAGGGCGCTGACCCGGCCGTCGATCAGGACCGGACGAGCGTTCGACTCCATTGCTTCTCTTCCACGCGCTGCGTCATTGCAGGACAGGCTGACGAATATCTATAGTATCTATACTACCTAAAATAGAAAAGACACCGAAAAGGGCGGACAGATGACAGGCGCGCGCATTGGCGTCCCCGTCGTCGAGCTGGCTTCGTAGACATACATTCCGGCTACCATGTCGCGTTGGCAGACTGCGGCGCCGGCGCCATCCAGGTGGAGAGCGTCGTGCGCGGTGACCCTGGCCGCACGCTGGTGGTCGGAACCTGTAACCTGCCCTCGAATACCGTCTGGTGGAGGGACATGTCATGACTTCGGGCGTCGAACAGCTGGAATTTCAGGCCGAGGCGCGGCAACTGCTGGACCTGATGGTCCACTCGGTCTACTCCGACAAGGATTCGTTTCTGCGCGAGCTGATCTCCAACGCCTCAGATGCGCTCGACAAGCTGCGGATCGAAGCATTCCGCAACAAGGACCTGGACGTCGACACGTCCGATCTGCACATCGAGATCGACGTCGACAAGGACGCCCGCACCCTGACCATCCGCGACAACGGCATTGGCATGACCCGCGCCGAGGTGGTCGATCTGATCGGCACGCTGGCCAAATCCGGCACCGCCGAGCTGCGTCAGCAGTTGCGGGACGCCCAGAACGCCAAAAACCCAGCGGTCTCCGAGGAGCTGATCGGTCAGTTCGGCATCGGCTTCTACTCCACCTTCATGGTGGCCGACAAGGTCGAGCTGCTCACGCACAAGGCGGGCGACAGCGAGGCCACCAAGTGGGAGTCGAGCGGCGATGGCACCTACACCATCGCCACCGTCGAGGGCGCTCCGCAGGGGACATCGGTCACCTTGCATCTCAAGCCAGCGGATGCCGAGGACGCGATCCACGACTACACCTCGGAGTGGAAGATCCGGACGCTGGTCAAGAAGTACTCCGACTTCATCGCCTGGCCGATCCGGATGGAGGTCGAAAAGACCACACCCGGTGAAGATGGCGGTGAAGACACCGTCACCAAGGAGGTCGAGACCCTCAACTCGGGTAAGGCGCTGTGGGCCCGGCCCAAAGACGAGGTATCCGACGAGGAGTACAAGGAGTTCTACAAGCACATCGCGCACGCCTGGGATGAGCCGCTCGAGGTCATCTCGATGAAGGCCGAGGGCACTTTCGAGTATCAAGCCCTGCTCTTCATTCCGTCGCGGGCCCCGCTCGACTTGTACGAACCGGACGCCGCGATCGGCGTGCAGCTGTATGTCAAGCGGGTGTTCATCATGGGCGACTGCGACCAGCTGATGCCTCGATACCTGCGGTTCGTCAAGGGTGTCGTGGATGCACAGGACCTGTCGCTGAACGTTTCCCGCGAGATCCTGCAGCAGGACCGGCAGATCAACGCGATCCGGCGGCGGTTGACCAAGAAGGTCCTGTCGACCATCAAGGATCTGCAGTCTGAGCGGCCGGACGATTACCGCACGTTCTGGAGTGAGTTCGGCAAGGTCCTCAAAGAAGGATTGATGCGGGACTTCGACAACCAGGAGACGCTGCTGGAAATCTCGTCGTTCGCCTCGACACACAGCGAGGAGCAGCTGACCACGCTGGCCGAGTATGTCGGGCGGATGAAAGAAGGCCAGCGGCAGATCTTCTACGCCACCGGTGAATCGCCGCAGCAGATCCTGAACACGCCGCACCTCGAAGCGTTCAAGGCGAAAGGCTATGAGGTGCTACTGCTCTCCGACACGGTCGATGAGATCTGGTTGGGATCGGTGACCGAGTTCGACGGCAAACCCCTGCAGTCGGTGGCGATGGGCGACGTAGACCTCGACTCCGAGGAAGAGAAGGCGGCGCACGAGGCCGAACGTAAAGAACAGGAAGCGGATTTCGCCGATTTGCTGACCTGGCTGACCGAGACACTTGGCGAGCACGTCAAGGAAGTGCGGCTATCCACCCGCCTGACCGACTCGCCGGCCTGCCTGATCACCGACGCCTTCGGCATCACCCCGTCGCTGGCTCGCATCTATCGCGCCACCGGGCAGGATGTCCCGGTCGGGAAGCGGACGTTGGAGCTCAACCCGACCCACCCGCTGATCACCGGTCTGCAGCAGGCCCACAAAGACCGCGGCGACGATCCGACGAACGGCGAAACTGCCGAATTGCTCTACGGTGCTGCCCTTCTCGCAGAAGGCAACGCACCCGAAGATCCGGCCCGGTTCGCCGAATTGCTGGCGCACCGGCTGGCGCGGACGGTTTAGCGGCCCACTTTCCCGTGCTTGACCTGATTGAACGGTACGCCGCGGTCGGCGGCGTATTCGCGAGGGAAATTCAACACCCGCTCGCCGATGACGTTGCGGGCCAACTCGCTGGTGCCGCCACCAATACACACCGTTTGTCGGGCGAGATAGCGCAGACCGGTCTCCAGGCCCTCCCCCTCAGCACCGACGACTCCGGCCGTTCCGGTGATGGCCAATCCGGCGTCCATCTCCAAAGTCACTGTCTCGGCGTGGAATAGCCGCAGCAGAGTACCCGCGGCGGGCGGCAGCGTGCCGTCGTTGACGCTGCGGAAGACGTGGGCGCCCAGTTGGTCACTGACCGCCCGATGCACCAGCGCGCGTCCGGCGATCTGCCGCACTCGTTCGTTGTCAGCTTGTCCGGTCTTCTCGGCGAGCCGCACGTAGTTCACCGGGGTGGATCGGCCGCCCTCGCTGCCGCTGCCGCTGGCGAATTCCGAGCCCATGCCGACCGCGCGGCGCTCGTGATAGAGCTGGCGCGAGGCCACCGACCACCCGTCGTTGACCTCGCCGACGACAGCGTCATCACCGACATCGACGTTGTCGAGGAACTCCTCGCAGAATTCGGTGGATCCATTCAGCTGAGTGATCCGCCGCAACGTGATCCCGGGATGCTTGATCGGCACCAAGAACATGGTCAGGCCGTCGTGCTTGGGCACATCCCAATTCGTGCGGGCCAGGCACAAGCCATAGTCGGCGCCGAATGCGCTGGTGCTCCACGTCTTTGCGCCGTTGAGCACCCAGTGGTCGCCGTCGCGCTCTGCGCGGGTGAGCACACCCGCGAGGTCTGAGCCGCCACTGGGCTCGGACAACAGCTGAACCAATATCTCGTCACCGCGTAGCGCGGCGCCGATGTGCTTACGCTTCTGTTCCTCGCTGCCGGTGTCGAGCAACGTCGCACAGCAGATGGTGAACGTCGGCGTATTGAGGATCAGCGGCATCTCATAGCTGAGGCTTTCGTCGTTGAACGCCTTCTGATACTCGTAGTCCAACCCCAAGCCGCCGTACTCGCGGGGAAAGCAGATCCCGGCGAATCCGCCTTCATAGAGCCGCTTTTGGAGCTCGCGAGCACGCAGCCAGCAACGCTCCTCGTCGCGATGAGCCGCCGGCGGGTGCGCTGGGTCGATGGGCGGCATGTTCTCGGCCAGCCAGGCCCGCGCCCGGGCCCGGAAGTCATCGATCGATTCGGCCTGCGCGACAGCGTCGGCGCGGTACGTCTCGGTCATCAGGCGGACCTCGGCGACGCCTGCTGACCCGCCTCCTGCAACTGGTACACCCGCAGGTTGTGTTCCTCCGGGGTCCCGAACATGGACCGATACAACGCGGCCCGCCGCAAGTACACGTGCAGATCGTGCTCCCATGTCACGCCGATACCGCCGTGCATCTGCACGCAGGCCTGGATGATCTCGGTAGCCGTCTCCCCGACGTAGGACTTGGCAATGCTGGCCGACAAGGCGGTATCCGGCGAACGGTCGGCGATGGCTGCCACCGCCGCGGAAGTTGTTGCCCGGCAAGCTTCCAGCCACATCTTCATATCGGCGAAGCGGTGCTTGAGCGCCTGATAGGACGCCAACGGGCGGCCGAAACTGTGCCGATCCAAAGCCCAGGCCACAGTGAAGTCGAAAACGGTCTGCAGAATGCCGACCACTTCGGCGCACTGCAGCACCTGGGCGATTTGGCTTTGCCGGTCGATCAACTCGGCGCCACCGCCGATCGCCGCGCCGTGGTCGACCTCGACCCCGTCGAAATGCACACGGGCATACTGCTTTACCAAATCGATCGACTGCTGCGGTTCTACGCGCACACCCGTTGCGTCGGTCGGCACCAGAAATTGGCGCACGCCGTCGTCCGTTCGCGCCACCACGAGCAGAAGGCTGCTTTGCGCGCCGCCCTCCACGCGGTCCTTGACACCGTCGATGCGGTAGCCGGAATCGGTCGGCGTCGCGGTGACCGCCGGGTCATGCGGTGCCCAACCCCGCCCGGGTTCGTATACCGCCCACGACGCGACGATCTCACCGGCGATCAGCGCCTCAATCGTCGCCGCGTGCGATTGCGGGTCGGCGGAATCCACCAGACCGGCAAGCACCGTGCTGACTGGATACAACGGGCCGGGAGCCACTGTCTTGCCGAGTTGTTCGGCCACCATGGCCAGATCAGCCACCCCGTCGCCCGAGACGCTGCCGCCGCCGAGTTCCTCGGGGACCAGCAACGCGGTCCAGCCGAGCTCGGCGGCTCGGAGCCACCAGGCCGGCTCGAAGGAGACACCTTGAGCGTGCAGCTCCCGCACCCGGCTCAGCGGAACCTCTTTTTGCAGAAATGCTTGGGTGGTGGAGGCGAAGAGTATCTTTTCGGGGGAATCGACGGCAGTCATGATGTTGGCTAAGACCTTCCTGGCCTTCCTTCACCGTTGCGGATGAAGGCCCGGCGTGTGTCCCAGTCGGTGGTCGCTGGTGACCCGATGGTAGCAATGAGCAATACAGTAAGAGATACCGGAGTTCAGTCGATAATGACGTTGAGGAGTCGCGGTCGCCATGGCTGACCCGGGCAAAGGGCCGCAGGATTCCGCCAAGGCGAAGGCGGATGCGCTCGCATTAGCCGAGCAAGCCGAGGCTGAAGCCGCCGAGGCCGAGGCGCTTGCCGCAGCTGCCCGCGCTCGGGCTCTCGCCATCAAGCTGCGGCGCGAAGCACAGGCTCGAGCTGACGAAGAGGCCGACGCGACGACCGCCGACGCCGACGAGGCCGAAGATGGCGCCGACGAGACTTCGGAAGCGCCCGATGCCACCGAGACCGTCGAGACTGCAGAAGCTCCTGCGCCCACCGAAACGGCCGAACCCGAGCCGGTCGAGCCCGAGCCGGGCCGCCGCCGGTTGCGGGTACCGAACTGGGCCCAGGGCCTCACCATTGCCGCGGTGGTCGCCATCTGCGCATTGCTCGGCGTCAGCGGCTGGATGGCCTGGCATCACCACAACGTCGTGCAGGAGCGGCAGCGGGCCGCGGCCTACATCGCCGCCGCCCGGCAAGGCGTCGTCAACCTGACATCGCTGGATTTCAACAAGGCCAAAGAAGACGTCCAGCGCGTGCTCGACAGTGCCACCGGAGCATTCAAAGACGATTTCCAAAGGCGTGCAGAGGATTTCGAGTCGGTGGTCAAGGATTCCAAAGCAGTGACCGAAGGATCGGTCGCGGCCGCGGCGGTCGAATCGATGGACAACGATTCCGCGGTCGTTCTGGTGCTGGCCAACGAGCGGGTCACCAATATCGCCGGCGCCAAGGATCAACCGCGGACGTTCCGGTTTCGGGTGTCGGTGGTGCACGACGGCGATCAGCTGAAGTTGTCGAAAGTGGAGTTCGTGCTGTGAGCGCCGACGACGAAACCACGCCCGACGTCGAGCCCACCGACGAGGTCGAGGTCGACGCCGCGACCGATGACAAAGAGAAAGACTCGGCCGTCGACGAGGTCGACAAGGCCGCGGACAGCGCCGACAGCTCGCCCGCAGCCCGACGAAGTCTCCCCGCCATCCCGCTCATTCCGGCGGCTTTGGTGCTGGGTCTGCTGGCCGCCGGTGGGCTGGCCGGATGGCTGTACTTCGCCCAGTTTCGGCCCGACACGCAGACTGACAAGGCGGTCGCACAGAGTGCGGTCAACGCGGCCCGCGATGGCACCGTGGCGTTGCTGTCCTACAAGCCCGACACCCTCAATCAGGACTTCGCCGCGGCCAGGTCCCACCTCACCGGTGACTTCCTGAACTACTACGACCAGTTCACCAAGGAGGTCGTGACACCGGCTGCCCAGTCGAAGGCGGTGGCGACCACCGCTCAGGTCGTGGGCGCGGCGGCGTCAGAGCTGCACCCGAATTCGGCGGTCGTGCTGGTCTTCGTCAACCAGGTGACCACCAGCAAGGAACGGCCGGACCCGGCGATGGCCTCCAGCAGCGTGCTGGTGTCGTTGACCAAGGTGCACGGCGACTGGCTGATCACCAAGTTCGATCCGATCTAGACGGCGAACGACCGCCGCAGCGTCTGCGCGTGCAACGCGGTGCTCTCCTGCGAGACAACCCAGTCCGGCACCGCCGAGTCGAACCCATGGAACGTGGCTGCCGCAACGTGCAACTCTGTGTGCACAAAAGCGTGGAGCAGCCGGTTCGCGTAGTCGATGGCTTCGTCGCGGCACGGGTCGATCTCGGCACAACTGATGAACGCGGGCGGCAGGCCTTCCAGGTTCGCCCGATGGGCCGGAACGTGGTGCGCCGTCGCGGCGCCGTGGCCGAGGTAGTGCGCCCACGCGCGGCTCACCGCGGGGCCGTTGAGGCCGGGGCTGCGCTGGAATTCCCGTCGCGATGGCGTCGCGTCCGAATCCAGCATCGGCTGATGCAGCACCTGGGCCAGGATCGTCGGACCCTCCTGGTCGAACGTGCGCTGTGCCACGGCGGCGACCAGAGCCCCGCCCGCGTCACGCCCCATCACGACGACCCGGTCGCCGTCCGCGTCGAGTTGCGCGCTGTTGTCCACGACGTAGCGAAACGCCGCGTCCACGTCGTCGAGCGCCGCCGGGCAGGGGTGCTCGGGCGCCAGCCGGTAATCGACCGACACCACCAGGCAGCTCGCGTCGCGCGCCAGTTGCACGCAGTGCGCGTGGTCGGTGTCGAGGTTCCCGGTCACGAAGCCACCGCCGTGGGCGTACACGACCAGTGGCGCCGCAGTCGTGGCCGGGCCGCGGTATAGGCGCAGGCCAAGCTGCCGGCCGGCCGGGCCCGGGATGGCACGGTCTTCTATCGCGACGTTGCCGGTGTCGACGGCGGCCGCCCGAGCGGCGGCGATCCGGTCGGCACGCTCTCGCTCGGCGGGCAGCGACTCCGCCTGGAATTCGTTGACGTCCAGGCTGGCCGCGGCGTCCCGCAGTGCCGGATCGATGCGGCCGATCCCTCTGGGCCTCGCGACCCCTGCGCGATCGGTCTCAGTCGTCATGCTCTCGTCCTTCGGCTGTTAGGTCACCCTATTTAAGCCGTTGGCAAAGCAGACCGGTAATTCGCGGTGCCCGAGCCGCCTGCTCACTCGAAACTGACGTCGACGGCCGTTCGTTCCCCGGGGAGTGCTTTGACGGTGGACGGCAGCCCGTACAACGCGGTCGCGTTGCCACGCATGATCCGTTCACGTTGGGGCGCCGGGAACCGGTTGATCGCATAGGTCGGCGAGTCGTAGCTCCAGTGCGGATAGTCCGTGGAGAACATCAGGTTGTCGCCGAGGTCCATCATTTCCAGGTAGTCGCGGAACTGTTTGACGTCGGCGTCTTCCAGCGGCTGGGTGGTGAACCGGACGTGTTCGCGGACGTACTCCGACGGCCGGCGACGCACATGCGGAAGGTCGGCGCGACGAGCCTCCCAGATCCGGTCCATCCGCCACATCACCGGCATCGCCCAGGTGAACCCGCCCTCGACGAACACCACCCGCAGATCGGGGTGCCGGTCGAAGGCGCCGTCGAACACCAGGCTCATCAGGTGCGAGACGTACAGCAGCGGCCACGAGGCGAAGAAGTCATGCCAGTGCGCCGGGTTGCCGACCGGATAGAGCGGAACCAGCTCGAACGGCGTCTGCCCCATCAAATGGGTGGCCACCGGTAGCCCATTGGCGGACGCGGCCGCGTACAGCGGATCGAAATGCGGGTTGCCGAAAGGGATTCCACGTGTTTGCGGCGTCATCAAGACCTGCGCCATGTACGGGTGGCCGGCCCACCGTTCTACCTCGCGCGCCGCCAGGTCGGGCACCTGCGCGCTGACGCTGATCGATCCGCGCCAGCGACCGTGGGCGTTGTTGCGGTCCAGCCAGACATCGGCGAGCCAGTCGTTGTAGGTGGACTTCAGCACGTGTTCGGCCTGCGGCAGCTGCGCGTCGCACATCGGTTCCAGCGTGGCAATGCTGACCCCGGCGTCGAGCAGCAGTTGTTTGGCGGCGTAGTCGGGATCGGTGCCTGCGAAACCGCCACCAGGTGGGGCCGCGTCGACGCGCATCGAGTTGGTCTTGTAGGAATCGGGCGTGTCGTAGAAGTGCGGGATCGGCGTCACGGCGTTTCCGGTTGGCCAGATCTTGTCCACCCACTCGGGAGGCGCGTACGACTTGAGGACGTCGGTCGAGACGGGCATTGGGTGCACATCGGTGTCAACGATGGCGACTGCGATCTCGTCGTGCTCGGTGTGCGGGTTGACCCGCTCGATCGTGGTCATCGAACGCTCTCCTCCGCCGGTGCGCCGAGTCCGTAAAGTTCGCTGGCGTTTCGCCACAACACGTTGTCGCGTTGCGCGCTGTCCAGTCCGCCGGCGGCCTGCTCGGGTAAGGACGTAGACCAATGAGGGTAGCCCGATCCGTACATCAGTAGGTCGGCCTTGCCGGAGAACTCAATCCACCGCTGCATCTGGCCCGGATCGGTTGGCCCGTCGAACGACGACGAACAGAACCGGACATGGTCGGGCAGATAGTCGCTGGGATAACGGTCGACCCAGGGTGTCTGATCGCGCATCGACAGCCAGAAAGTATCCAGCCGCCACATCAGCGGGGTCAGGATGTCGTAACCGCCGTCAGCGAACACGAACCTCAGATCGGGATGGCGTCCGAAGACACCCTCGATGATCAGCGTCGCCAAGTGCACGAAGTAGTTCAGTGGCATGAAGGCCGCGTAGCCGGGATAGGTGTGGGCGTGACCGGCGAACGTGGGCGGATAGTCGACGCCGTTGCCACCGTTGATGTGCACGGCAACCGGAAGCCGGTGCGCCGCAGCGGCTTCCCAGATCGCCTCGAACATCGGTTTGCCGTAAGGCTCGCGGGACTGCATGGGCACACCGACTTGCACCAGCTTGGGATGTGCGGCAAGACGCTCGATCTCGGCGACAGCACCCTTGGGGTCCTCCGGGTTGACCCGGATGGTTCCGCGGAACCGGTTCGAAGAATCTGGCTCCAGCCACCGGTCCAGCAGCCAATCGTTGACCGCGGCACAGATTCGGCTGTTGAGCAGATAGTCGGCAATGTTGCCTCGGGTCAACGGGTTCAGCACCGCGTAATCGACTTTGGCATCGTCGAACAGGTGGCGGGCAACGGTTTCGCGGTCTGACCCCGGGTAGTGCTCGCCGTACAGGTCCTGCCGGTAGTTTCCCCCCGGCGCCTGATACCACTGTTGCTCCACGTCGGGGATCGCCCGCAGTTTGTGGGCATCGGGTAGGTAGCGCCTGATTTCGGCGTTGTAGCGGAAATGCGGCTGAACGTTCGTGTCGATGATCATGCGGTCAGGTACACCTTCCCGTCGTCAACATCGACGTCGTAGGTGCGGACCCGCCGCTTGGGATCGGCAAGGTTTTGACCCGTGGTGACATCGAATTCCCAGTTATGCCAAGGGCATCGGACGATCTGGCCGTCTTTGACGCGCCGAAGGCCGCCGGGTTCGTCGGGCGCAGTTTCATTGGTTCCGCCGATCAGGCCCTCGCATAGCGGAGCGCCCTCGTGGGAGCAGTAGTTGACGATCGCGTGTAGTGCGCCGCGCACGTTGTAAACCCCGACGCCGAATTTCCCGACGTCGACGAGCTTCATCGCACCCGGCGGCAGGTCGTCGAGCGAGCAGACGAATCGACGTTCTGGCACGGTTAATACTGTCCTCGTTACGGTAACCACCACAAGCCATTGGGCTTCGTTGCTATCTATATTATGATAGCGAGATTCCATGCGCCCCCCTAAGGAGCGGCAATGACGCTGCGCACCGATAGTCCGGATCTTGGCGACGAGCCGGTCACCCTGGACACCACGGGCGAAACCAGCCCCTACCCGTTCTTCGAATACATGCGACGCACCGATCCGGTGTTCCACGGGTCGCTGATGGACCACGAACTGATGCCGCCAGAGTTGAAACCGGAAGACGAGTGGGTCTTGTTCGGTTACGACGGCGTCTTCCAGGCATTCCGTGACGACAAGATCTTCACCTCCGCTGCCTACGACAAGACCATCGGGCTGGTGATGGGCCACATGATCCTGGCCATGGGCGGCAAGGAGCATCACGACCATAGAAGCTTGGTAGCCAAGGCATTTCGTGCAACCGCGCTTGAGCGCTGGGAGCCATCGGTCATCGGTCCGGTCTGCGATCAACTGATCGACGAGATCAAGAACGACGGGCACGCCGACCTGGTGAAGGCGCTGACATTCGAGTTCCCCACCCGGATCATCTCCGAACTGCTCGGGCTCCCTCGCGAGGACCTTGACTTGTTCCGGCGGCTCTCGCTGGACATCATCTCGATCCCGACCGACATCATGGCGGGGTTGACCGCGGCCAACGAGTTGCACGATTACTTCCTCGACCAGGTCGAGCAGCGTCGCCGCACACTGACCAACGACATCATCGGCGATCTCGTCGCCGCGGAGATCGACGGCGAAAAGCTCACCGACGAGGCCATCATCGCCTTCTTGAGGCTGCTGCTGCCCGCAGGCTTGGAAACCACCTACCGGTCGTCGGGCAACCTGCTCTACCTGTTGCTCACCCACCCCGAGCAGTTGGCGATGGTCCAACGGGACCGGTCGTTGATACCGGCAGCGATCGAAGAAGGACTGCGCTACGAAACACCGCTCGTCATGGTCATGCGCACCACTACCGAGGATGTCGAGGTGAGCGGCCACACCATCCCCGCCAATGCGCAGGTGGATTTGTGTATGGGGTCGGCAAACCGCGACGAGAGTCGGTGGGACAACGCCACCAGCTTCGACATCCGCCGGCCTCGCCAAGCGCACATCTCGTTCGCCGGGGGGATCCACATGTGTCTCGGAATGCATTTGGCCCGGATGGAAACCCGGGTGATGCTGAACAGCCTGTTGGACCGGGCCCCGGACTTGGCTCTGCTGGCCGACGACGGGACCGGCGAGGAGTCCAAGATTGTGGGCCCGATCTTCCGGTCTCCCAACAAGCTTCCCGTGACCTTCAGCGTCGGGTCATGAAAAGCCGCGCCGCGATCCTGCACGACGTCGGTGGCCCGTGGTCGGTCGAGGAATTCGAGCTGGATCCGCCCAAGGCCGGTGAGGTTCTGGTGAAAATGGCCGCCGCCGGGTTGTGCCACTCCGACGATCACATTCTCAAGGGCGACATGTCGGCGCCCAACGAGGTGATGCGGTCCATGGGGTTGCCCAGCATGTTTCCCATCATCGGTGGCCATGAGGGTTCGGGCATCGTGCAAGAAGTCGGTGAGGGCGTCACGGAGTTCGCGCCGGGCGATCACGTGGTGATGTCGTTCGTCGCGGTCTGCGGCCAATGTCGTTGGTGTGCAACCGGAGCCGAGTACATCTGCGATGTGGGCGCCGGCACCATGATCCCGGGCATGCCCACCGACGGCACGTTCCGTCACCATACTGCCGACGGCCGGGACCTCGGTCACCTCGCCAAGGTGGGCACCTTCGCCGAACACACTGTGGTGTCTCCGAATTCGCTCGTCAAGATCGAGCAGCACCTGCGGTTGGCACCCAGCGCGCTGCTGTCGTGCGCGATCCCGACCGGCTACGGCTCGGTCTCCAACCGCTCGAACATGCGCGCCGGCGACACCGTCGTGGTGATCGGCGTCGGCGGCATCGGCACGGCCGCCATCCAAAGCGCCCGGATCAACGGTGCCGCCCAGATCATCGCCGTCGATCCCGTTGAGTTCAAGCAGAAGTCAGCGTTGCGGTTCGGCGCTACGCATAGCGCCGGATCAGCCGAGGAGGCGATCGACTTGGTGCGCGGTCTGACGTACGGCGTGATGGCCGACGCCGTGGTGGTATCGCCGTCGTTGATGAGCCGCGAAGACGTCCGCGACGGAGTGGCACTGACTCGTAAGGGCGGCACCTGCGTGCTCACCGGGATGACATCGCAGCTGACCCAGTCGGTCAAGATCAACTTGCAGGAATTCATCTTGATGAACAAGACGCTGGCGGGCACCATCTTCGGCTCGTGCAACCCGAAGGCCGACATCGACCGGCTGGCCAAGCTGTACCAGAGCGGGCAACTGCTGCTCGACGAGATGATCACCAAGCGCTACCGTCTCGACGACATCAACGATGCCTACGCCGACTTGCTCAACGGTGAAATCGTCCGCGGTATCATCGATTTCGGAGTGGCCTGACCTGAGCTCGCCAGCATTGGTTCTCGTTCACGGTGGCCAGCATTCAGCGGATTGTTGGGATCTCACCGTCGACGAGTTGCATCGGCGGGCGCCGCATGTGCCGGTGCTGGCGGTGGACATGCCCGGTCACGGCACCATACCCGGCGACCTGAGCACGGTGAGCATCGCCGATTGTGTGCGATCGGCAGTCCAGCAGATCGAAGACGCCGGCCTTGGCGACGTGATAGTCGTCGGGCATTCGCTGGCCGGACTGACGGTGCCCGGCATGGTCACCAAGCTGGGATCTCCGCGGGTGCGGGAGATGGTCCTGGCGGCAGCCTGTCTGCCCGTTCAGGGCAGGGCGATCGTGGACACGCTCGTTGGGCCGCTGGCCTGGTACGTGCGACGGGCGGTTCGGCTGCGAAAGCAGCCGTCGACAATGCCGAATGCGCTGAGCGCGTTGATCTTTTGCAACGGCATGACCCGCCAGCAGCGGCGCTACACCATGTCCCGGGTGCACCCCGAGGCAACAACGCTCATCACCGAACCGGTCGATCGCAGCGATCTGCCCGACGACGTTCCACGGACCTGGATCCTGACGCTGCGCGATCACGCCCTGTCTCGCCGCGTCCAGTTGCACAGCATCGCCGCAGTCGGCGGCGTGCAGACGCTGATCCCTGTCGACACCTGCCACGATCTGATGATCAGCGAACCCGCACTGCTGGCCGAAATCCTGATCGATCGCTGTCGGCTGCGGTCACGAGACAGCTAGTATTTCGGCCTGAAATTACTTGTGTCACTTTGGTTTAGCGCTGCAAATTTGTCGGTCACCATCGTTACTATTTGAACATGGGTTCTAGTGGTCGGGAAGAGGTCGTCGCGGTCTTCGACGTGCTCGAAGCGCTGGCGCTGTATC
>NZ_JBAPRN010000854.1:0-2200 GCF_049281135.1 Mycobacterium sp.
TCAACAACGTCATCACCAGCGACATCCAGGTACCGATGGAAGGTTGGAACGAATCAGGGCTGGGTTCCCGCAACGGCGGGGCCGACGGGATCCGCAAATTCTGTCGAACCAAGAGCATTGTGTCCGACCGGGTTGCGATGAAGAAAGAGCCGATCTGGTATCCCTACAGCCGCAAGAAGGGCAGAACCATCGCCGCCCTGCTCCGGATGACGTCGGCCAGGGACTGGCGGCGACGGCTCGGACGGTAACGCCGGGCTACAACCACCAGGAGGCGGCGGCGTCCAGGTGACGCCGGATGCGGTGACGGGCCAGGCTGTCGTCGCCTTGCGCGATCGCCGCGATGATTCGCAGGTGAGCGTGTCGTACATCGACGAGATCGCCGTGGCTCGGGATCGGCTGGTCAGTGCTTGCCCAGTGCCGACGGAAGAGCTCGACGAGGATCCGCAGAAACAACTCGAGCACGGCATTACCGGCCAGCGCCGCCAGCCCGGTGTGGAATAGGAACTCCTCGACGCCTGCCTTGCGGGGGTCGTCACCGGCTTCTTCGATCAGCAACCGGTGCCTGTCGAGGAAGTCACGCACCTCGGGTGAATCGCGCCGTCGGACGACTTTGGCGACGTTGTCGATCTCGATGGCGTCGCGAATCAGCGTCAGGTCTTCGCGACGAGGCTGGCGGTACTGGAGGTACAGCGCGATGGTGTCAATGCTGGCCTGCGCCTGGGGTTCTGCCACCACCAGGCCGCCGCCGGGCCCGCGCCGCGTGGTCGCGACGGCGTGATATTCCAACAGCCGCACGGCTTCTCGCAGCACGGACCGGCTCACCCGATAGCGTTCCAGCAGCGCGACCTCGCTTCCGAAGACCTCCCCCACCCGCCAGCCGCTGCTGGCGATGTCGTCGCGGATCGCGGCGGCCAACACTTCGGCGAGCTTGCCCTGTGGCGCTTCGCGGCTGGATCCGCGCCGCGTGCGCGCACGACTACCGGGGTAGTGATGGTCCCGCAGCCAGGTGGTCACCGACTCCGCATGGCGTTCGCTCAGTGTCATGGCACGCGCGGTGTCCCCGGCGGTGACCGCGGCGACGATGGCCGAGTGTTCGCGGTGCCGGTGGTCGATCGCCTCGAGTGCGTCGCTGGCGGAGTTCAGTCGCGAATCTTCGGCATACCGAACGGTCAACCGCATCAGAATATCGATAAACAATTGCAGGACAGGGTTTTTGGACTGCTCGGCCAGCACGGCGTGGAACTCGTCGCTCGGCGCCGCCGGGTCGGGGTTGCGGTCTTGCTCAGCGCGCAGTACGCCGCGGAGCCGGTCGATGCCCGCTTCGTCGATCTGCTCCGCCGCACGCGCTGCCGCTAACGGCTCCAACAGCAGCCGCGCGTCCAGCAGGTCGCCGATCGTGGTGCCCAGGTATTCCAGGTAGATGATGATGGCGTGGGTGGCCGGGGCAGCGTCGGGCTCGCACACCAGCAGCCCGCCGTTAGGTCCGCGACGCATCCGCGCGACCTGGTGATGCTCGACGAGCCTGACGGCTTCCCGCAGCACCGAGCGGCTCACCCGGTAACGCTGTTGCAGCGCCTGCTCAGACCCCAGCGACTGCCCGACCGGCCAGCCACGCCGGATGACGTCGGCCTCGATACGACGCGCGATCTGCGAAGCTCGCTTATCGGGCCGGCGACCGGGAGCGGTACCGGCTCCGACATGCAGAAGAGCCTCAGGACTCAATTGCACGCTCGCACAACATAACTCAGCATGTCAGTAACATGCATCCGGCGATCGGGCCGCCGCCTACCGCGGCCACCGCGACCTCGGGCCGGCTGGACACCTGACGCTCTCCGGCCTCACCCCGTAACTGCAGGCAGGCCTCGTGCAGCAGCCAATAGCCATGCATGCGGCCGGCCGAGAGCTGGCCGCCGTAGGTGTTCAACGGCAGCGCGCCGTTCAGGGCGATCCGCTCGGCCCCCTCGACGAACGGGCCGGCCTCGCCGTCACCGCAGATGCCCAGTGCTTCCAGCCAAGCGAAGGTGAGGAAGGTGAACCCGTCGTACAGCTCGGCAAGGTTCAGGTCGGCGGGCCTCAGATCGGTGCGCGACCACATCTGAGTCGCCGCGTCTGCCGAGGCCATCTTCGGATAGTCGGCGCGGTGAAACCAGCCGCCGGCGCCATTGCTGCCCCCGACCGCCTCCACCTTCACCGCTCGATG
>NZ_JBAPRN010000855.1:0-19448 GCF_049281135.1 Mycobacterium sp.
TTGCGTGCGGGCGACGCCGCGGGCCTCTTCGAGAACTCGCCGGACCAGATCCATGCCGCCCATCCCACTCAAGTGCTCAGGTGGTGCGGCGCCGTCCGGGGTGTCATCGTCGGGACTCAACTGTCGACCTCCTCATCGTGCACGTCACCGACCACCGCCGACGCCAGCCCGCTGTCACCGTCGGTGAGGGTGATGTCCACCCGGTCGGCCAGCCAGTCCCGGGGGATGTCATCGACAACGGCCGCGGTGACCAGCACCTGCTCGGCGGAGGCGGCCGCTGTGGCCAGTGCTTCGCGGCGCGCGGTGTCGAGTTCGGCGAACACGTCGTCGAGTAACAGCACCGGATCGCTTCCTTCGGCGCGCAACAATTCGTAGGCGGCCAATCGCAGCGCCAACGCCATCGACCACGATTCCCCATGGCTGGCAAAGCCTTTCGCAGGTTGCTCGCCCAGCCGCAACTCCAGATCGTCGCGATGCGGTCCCACCAGGCACACGCCGCGTTCGAGCTCGGCGTCGCGGCGCGCGGCCATTTTCTCCAGCAGGGCGGTCCGCAGTAGTTCCACGTCCGGGCGGTCCGGCTCGATATCCACGCTGGCGTGGTAGCTGATCGACGCCGGCCGCGATGCCGGCGCCAACAGCTGATAACTCTTCTGTAGCTCCGGCGCCAGCTCATTCACCAAGGTCATCCGGGCCGCCATCAACTCAGCACCGTGGGTGGCCAGGTGACCGTCCCACACGTCAAGGGTGTCCAAGGCACCGCGGTCGCCGCGGAATCGCGCGCCCGATGCTGACTTCAGCAGAGCCGTGCGCTGGCGCAGGACTTTCTCGTAGTCCGCCCGAATCGCGGCTACCCGCGGTCGGCGGACCGCGGCCAGATCGTCGAGATAGCGGCGTCGGTCGCCTGGGTCTCCCCGCACCAGCGCCAGATCCTCCGGTGCGAACAACACCGCGCGCAGCACCCCGATCACCTCGCGGGGGCTGCGCACCGGCGAGCGGTTCAATCGCGCTTTGTTGGCCCGCCCGGCCGCGATCTCCAGGTCCACCGCACATTCGCGGCCTTCGTTGACCACGATCGTCGACACCACCGCCCGCTGCGCACCGAGGCGCACCAGAGGCGCGTCGGTCGCGACGCGATGCGACCCCAAAGTCGACGAATACCACAGGGCCTCAACAAGATTGGTCTTGCCGTAGCCGTTCGAACCGACGAACACCGTCCGCCCCGGCGTCAGTTCAAGCTCTACATTCGCCCAGGACCGGAAGTCCCGCAAGCCCAGATGACGGACGTACACCTAATCGCTAACCGGGCAGACGAACCGGCATGAGCAGGTACACGTACTCGGTCTGAGCTGCGGGGAACGGCCCGCTGCCGCTGGGTTGCGCGTCGTCGTCGCCGGCCGGACGCAGCACCGCCGGGCGGCTTGGTGTGGTGAACCCGAACGACACCCGCTCGGAATGCAGCGAGCCCAACCCGTCGGTGAGATACGTCGGGTTGAATGCGATGGTCAGGGGTTCACCGGCGAATTCCACCGGTACGTCCTCTTCGGCGCGACCCACGTCGTCGGCGCCCGCGGACAGCCGCAACACGTCGTCGGAGAATTCCATCCGAACCTGCGCGCCGCGATCGGCCACCAGGGCAACACGCTTGATCGCCTCACTCAATTCGGCCACGCCGACCGTGGCGACCGCGGTGTGCTCGGTCGGCAGCAGTTGCCGGAACTTTGGGAACTCCGCGTCCAGCAGTCGGGTGGTGCTGCGTTTGCCGTTTCCGCTGATGCCCAGCAATCCGTCCTTGCCGACCGCCGATCCAGCCCCCAACGACAAGTGCACCTCGGCACCGTCGGCACCGCTCTTGGCCGCCTCGGACAACGTCTTCGCCGGCACCAACACCGCGGCTTCGACATCGGGCGCAGCCGCCGACCACGTCAGCTCACGAACGGCGAGCCGGAACCGATCGGTGGCAGCCAAAACCACCGACTGGCCGGAGATTTCAACGCGAATCCCGGTCAGCATCGGCAACGTGTCATCACGGCCGGCCGCGACCGCGACCTGACCGATCGCCTCGGCGAACACGTCAGACGGCAGGGCGCCAGTCTCCTCGGGCAGTGCCGGCAGCGTCGGGTAGTCCTCGACCGCCATCGTCGGCAACGAGAATTTCGCACTTCCGCAGGCCAACGAAACTCTGGTGCCCTCGACCTGTACGTCGACAGGCTTGTTCGGCAGTGCTTTGGTGATGTCGGACAACAGCCGTCCTGACACCAAAGCTGTTCCCGGAGAGGCAATTTCAGCGGCCAACCGAACTTCGGCGGAGACCTCGTAATCAAATCCGGAGACTGTCAGGCCGTCATCCGAGCCGGTCAACAGCACGCCGGCCAGCACCGGCACGGTGGGCCTGGTCGGCAGGGTCCGCGCAACCCACGCCACCGCGTCAGCGAAGTCGTCCCGCACCAGGCGGAACTTCAAGTCGGTCAGGCCGACTGTGGTCGTCGCCACGTCCATTGCGTCCCTTCATCACCCCGAACAGCAAGGCCAACGTCAGCGGATCCACCCCACGTGAGGCGCGGTATTCCCCGCCGACGGACGCCCGTGCCGGTAATCCGTTCCGACGACCGAAACGGCAGTCGAACCACAACCGTAGAGCGTCGGAGGCCAACTTGAAAGCTAATCGGAAGCAGCGACACTCAGCGCTTTCACGCGTGAAGACCGGGGTGTGGAACGGCTTGTCCCCAGCGCCGTTTTCTAAAGAACAAACTAGTAGATATTTCAATAACAGTATTAAGGCCTGTGCAAGCTGGGGACAGCATGACGTCTGTGCTGCTGGGGGAGCAGACCGGGTTGTGCATGACACGGGGCCGGGTTGTGTGGTTCGTGTGCAGCGGTTGGGGACCGGTCGGGGCTGTGCATGAAGACAGTGGTTGGCGCGAGAGGGCGAGCAGTGTTGCGCACAGCGGCATCCACAGCCGATCGTGTGACAGGTGTTGTGGCCGAGGTAGAAGTTTTTTGGAATCCTGCCGGAAATATCAGCGCTTGGAGCGCTGGCGAATCCGCGTCGTGAGCTCTTTGACGTGATCGAAGATCTCGCGTCGCTCGGCCATCTCCGACAGGATTTTCTTCTGCGCGTACATCACCGTGGTGTGGTCGCGGCCGAAGGCCTGGCCGATCTTGGGCAGCGACAGGTCTGTCAGTTCGCGACATAAATACATGGCGATCTGCCGCGACTGGGCCAGGGCCCTGGTCTTGCCGGGGCCACGTAGTTCCTCGACCGTGGTGTCGAAGTACTCCGCGGTGGCCGCCATGATCGTCGCCGCGCTGATCTGCATGGTGCTGGCATCGGCGATCAGGTCGCGCAACACGATCTCGGCCAGAGCTTTGTCGATCGGCGCCTTGTTCAGCGAGGCGAACGCGGTGACACGGATCAGTGCGCCTTCCAGCTCGCGGATGTTGCGTTCGATGCTGCTGGCGATCAGCTCGAGCACGTCGTCGGGAACGTTAAGGCGCTCCATCTGTGCTTTCTTGCGCAAGATGGCGATGCGGGTTTCCAGCTCCGGCGGCTGAACGTCGGTGATCAGCCCCCACTCGAACCGGGTTCTCAGCCGATCTTCAAGTGTTGCAAGCTGTTTGGGTGGCCGGTCGGAAGAGATGACAATCTGCTTGTTGGCGTTGTGCAGCGTATTGAAGGTGTGGAAGAACTCTTCCTGGATACCTTCTTTGCCTTCGATGAACTGGATGTCGTCAACGAGCAGCACGTCGACATCGCGGTAGCTGCGTTTGAACGCCACCTTGCGGTCGTCGCGCAGGGAGTTGATGAAGTCGTTGGTGAATTCTTCGGTCGAGACGTACTTGACCCGCATGCCGGGGAACAGCCGCTGGGCGTAGTTGCCGGCGGCGTGCAGCAGGTGGGTCTTACCGAGTCCGGACTCGCCCCAGATGAAGAGGGGGTTGTAGGCCCGGGCCGGCGCCTCCGCGATCGCCAGCGCCGCAGCGTGGGCGAACCGGTTCGAGGCGCCGATGACGAATGTGTCGAAGGTGTAGCGGCGGTTCAAGCTGAGGCCGGCGGCCGCGTCGGCCGCGGTGTTGTGCGGACGCTCGGAGAAGTACGACGGCCAGTTTTGGTGAGCACTGGCCAGGGCCTCGCCGTCTTCATCGATCTCGTCGAGGTCGGAGATCGGCTCGTCGACTCCGGCGCCGATGGCGTCCTCGGACTCGTCGCCGGCCAGCGGGGAGATCCGTACGCCGAGCTCGATCTGTTGTCCGAGCCGACGGCTGAGCGCCTCGGTGATCTGGGTGCGGAGGTGACGTTCGATCTCGTTCTGTACGAAACTGCTCGGGACGGCGAGAAGGGCAAATCCTTCGACAATCGTGAGCGGCTGTACGAGGTTCAGCCACGCGCGCTGCTGCGGTGTGAGCGGTGGAACATACGGCTCACCGTTGAGTGCGGTGCTGTCGGTGGCGAGTTCGCCGTTGAGTTCGGAGACGACCGCGCTCCAGACCGTGGCGAAGCTTGATCCGGGGTCCTCGGTCAACGACGGGTCCCCCTGATTTGACGTCGAAGTACAACCGTTACCTGCGACAACGAACTGTCCACATGGTTATCCACAAGTGTGGACAGGACAGCCATTGCCATGCCGCAACCTTTGCGGGATCGGCGCTCGATACAACCAACAGAAGTCAGCTGGCTAGCAGGCCGATCTGCCACCCTCGCTTCGTTGTCTAGCGCCGTTTCGGTATGAAACAGCACCGCCCGAAGCTAACAGTTTTCGTCGCTCACGGCCAACCGTTCTGCAACATTCGGAAGGGTTTGACGAACATTGCTAGGCAGACCGGTGGCGGGTGTGACGTCAGTGAAGGATCAGCGTCCAGAGCACCGGTCATTCTGGCCAGGTTTGACCGGGCGAACGCCGGTCAGTACCCTCATACAGTCGCCCGAAAGTCGGCGATACGGCTGCGATCCGAGCATCAAGCGCGGAGGCTGCGCCGGGTACCAAGCTAGACACAAAGCCTATCGAGGCGTCGTGTGGGCAAGCATGACCCACCGGCCCGGGGAACCGGGTCGAACACGATGCCAGATGCAGCAAGGAGAGAGTCGTGGCAAAGGGCAAGCGGACCTTCCAGCCGAATAACCGGCGCCGTGCCCGCGTGCACGGCTTCCGTCTGCGGATGCGGACCAGGGCCGGCCGCGCCATCGTGTCGAATCGGCGTGGCAAAGGCCGCCGCTCACTAACTGCTTGATATCCAACCCGGTGGGACAGCGGTGCTTTCCGCGCGGAACCGCATGACGCGGTCGACCGATTTCGACGCCACGGTCAAGCACGGGAAGCGAGCTGTGCAGCCGGATCTGGTGATTTATATGCGGCGCGCGACAGGTGATCCGAAGCTTGGACTGATCGTTTCGCGATCGGTCGGATCCGCCGTGCAACGCCATCGACTGTCTCGGCGGCTCCGCCATGTGGGGCGTGACGTGCTGGACGGATGCAACCGGTCGGAGCACATCGTGATCCGTGCGCTGCCCAGCAGTCGGGATGTTGTCTCCGCCAGATTGGGCGAGGAGCTGCGGGCCGGCTTGCGGCGTATCGAGATGGCGGGGCCGAAACGGTGAATGACATAACGTCACGGTGCGCTCGATCCGTACGACGCGCCGAGTCGGCGGTCATCCGGGGGTTGATTTTCGTTATCCAGCTTTACCGCCACATGGTGTCGCCGTTGCGATTGCCGACATGCCGCTTCACCCCGACCTGTAGTCAGTACGCGGTCGACGCGCTGGCGCAGTTCGGGTTGGTCCGGGGGAGCTGGCTGGCCGCGGTCCGGTTGGCGAAGTGTGGTCCGTGGCATCGGGGAGGGTGGGATCCGGTACCGGAGCGCCGGGGAGCCGGCGTCCAAGACTGGGTCACCCCAGCACCGCTAGGGGAGAGTGATTCTGTTGTCCTTTGATCCGTTCAGCCTTGACTATTTCTATTACCCCGTCTCGGCGATCATGTGGCTTTGGTACAAGGCCTTTTCGGCGGTACCGGGCCTGGGTCCGACGAGCTTCTTCACCTGGACGCTGTCGGTGATGTTCCTCGTCTTCACCCTGCGCGCGATCTTGTACAACCCGTTCGTCCGCCAGATCCGCACCACCCGCCAGATGCAGGAGCTGCAACCACAGATCAAGGCGCTGCAGAAGAAGTACGGCAAGGACCGCCAGCGGATGGCGCTGGAGATGCAGAAGCTGCAGAAGGAACACGGGTTCAATCCCATCCTGGGCTGCCTGCCCATGCTGGTGCAGATCCCGGTCTTCCTCGGCCTGTATCACGTGCTTCGGTGCTTCAACCGGACCTCGACCGGCATCGGACAGCTGGGTCTGTCGCCCGAGCGCAACCGCCAGTTGGGCAACTATGTTTTCAGCGTCGCGGACGTGAATCACTTCCTCAACGCCAACCTGTTCGGCGCACCGATCGGCGCCAGCATGACGCAACGCGGAGCCAGCCTTGAGGCGTTCAGTGAGTTCAGCCGGCCGGCCGTCGCGGCCGTCGGCGTGCCGGTGATGATCCTGGCCGGCATCGCGACCTACTTCAACAGCCGCGCGTCGGTGGCCCGGCAGAGCGTGGAGGCCGCGGCCAACCCGCAGACCGCGATGATGAACAAGTTGGCGCTGTACGTGTTCCCGCTCGGCGTCGTGGTCGGCGGGCCGTTCCTGCCACTGGCGATCATCTTCTACTGGTTCGCCAACAACATCTGGACGTTCGGGCAGCAGCACTACGTGTTCCGGATGATCGAGCGCGAGGACGAGGAAAAGAAGCGCGAGGCGATCGAGCGGCGGTCTGCGAACGCGCCCGCGCCCGGTGCCAAACCGAAGCGGTCGACGCGGAATCCGTCGCCCGGCGGTAACGGTGCGTCGGCCAGCGACAGTGCTGAGGGGAACGGTGCGGCCGCGGATTCGCCGGAGGCCGGCGAGCCAGTCAGCCGTGCGCCGCGGCCGGGAGCCAAGCCGAAGAAGCGCAGACGCTAACCTACGGGCCCGCCGAATCGACACGAGGTGCTGCGGTGCGATCGGACGACAGACTTAACCGGGCGAGGTCCCGGGTACGGGAAGGGAAGGAAGCAGATATGACCGATGTCGAAACCAACGGACCTGATACGCACGAGGCCGCGAACCCCGAGGATCTGGAGGAGGCCGTCAACGGCGCGGCTCCGGTCGAGGGCGACGGTGAGGGCGATCTGGAAGAGCGCTTGGTGGCCGAGGGAGAAATCGCCGGCGACTACTTGGAGGAGCTGCTCGATCTACTGGACTTCGATGGCGACATAGACCTGGACGTGGAGGGTAGCCGCGCGATCGTCAGCATCGACGGCAGCGACGACCTGTCCAAGTTGGTGGGCCGTAAGGGAGAGGTGCTCGATGCGCTGCAGGAGCTGACCCGGCTCGCGGTGCACCAGAAGACCGGTGTGCGCAGCCGGCTGATGCTCGACATCGCCAGCTGGCGCCGCGGCCGCCGCGAGGAGTTGGCGGCGCTGGGCGACAAGGTTGCCAAGCGGGTGCTGGAAAGCGGCGAACGCGAGGAACTCGCACCGATGACGCCGTTTGAGCGCAAGATCGTTCATGACGCCGTCGCAGCGATCAGCGGGGTTCACAGCGAGAGCGAAGGCGTCGAGCCAGGGCGCCGAGTCGTCGTCTTGGTCGACTGAGCGAGCACCGAGTTACATCTATGTAGTTCGCGCGCGCCAACAGCGGGCACGGAACGGGAGGGATGTTTCACGTGAAACATGTCGACTCCCGTGACCGTGCTGTAGCCCAAGTACCACCACCGCCGGATTCCGCGGCCAAGATCTTCGGTGAGCGGATTGGCGCGGCCGAGCGCTACGCAGAGCTGTTGGCCGACATGGGAGTCGAGTGGGGACTCATCGGACCCCGTGAAGTCGAGCGGTTGTGGGACCGCCATCTCCTGAACTGCGCCGCGGTTGCCGAGCTCTTGGAGCCAGGGGAGCGGGTGGCGGACATCGGTAGCGGCGCCGGTCTTCCGGGGCTGCCGGTCGCGATCGCGAAGCCTGGAGTCCGGGTGGTGCTGGTGGAATCGCTGTCACGCCGAGCCGAGTTTCTACGCATGGCCGTCGCCGATCTCGGGCTCGATGTCGAGGTGATACGCGGACGCGCCGAGGACGCAGCGGTCCGGCACGCCGCCGGCGGATGCGATGCAGTGGTATCGCGGGCCGTGGCATCGCTAGACAAGCTGACCCGCTGGAGCCTGCCGCTGCTCCGACCGGGCGGCCGCATGGTGGCGATCAAAGGCGAACGTGCCCCCGACGAACTCCTCGAGCATCGGCGCGTGATGACCAAGTTGGGCGCGATGGATGCCAGGGTGGTGCAATGTGGCGTGAGCTGTTTATCCCCACCGACGACGGTGGTGGTTGCGTGGCGAGGGAAGCCGGAATCGGCCCGGCAGCCGTCGCGCCGACGGTCGAAGAGAGAGAGCCTATGAATGCCCCACATGACCCGTTCGGCCCGGGCGGAGTCGTGGATGTTTCACGTGAAACATCGGAGTCGGACACTCCAATCGGAGCGGCCGCCGAGCGCGCGATGCAGGTGCTCTCGAAGTCTTACGAGCCGCTGAGCCGACCCAGCCATCGCCGCCTGTTCACGATCGCCAACCAGAAGGGCGGCGTCGGTAAGACCACGACCGCGGTCAACCTGGCGGCGGCGCTGGCCGTCCAGGGGCTCCGGACGCTCGTCATCGATCTCGACCCGCAGGGCAACGCCAGCACCGCGCTGGGCATCACCGACCGGCACTCGGGGACCCCGTCGTCGTATGAGGTACTTCTCGGCGAGATCAATCTGAAGGAGGCGATGCGCCAGAGTCCGCACAGCGCCCAACTTTTCTGCGTGCCGTCGACTATCGACCTGGCCGGCGCCGAGATCGAATTGGTGAGCATGGTCGCCCGGGAAAACCGGTTGAAGACCGCGCTGGCCGAGCTCGACACCGTCGACTTCGACTACGTCTTCATCGACTGCCCACCCTCGCTGGGACTGCTGACGATCAACGCATTGGTCGCGGCACCCGAGGTGCTGATCCCCATCCAGTGCGAGTACTACGCGCTGGAAGGAGTGTCGCAGCTGATGAGCAACATCGAGATGGTGAAGGCCCACCTGAATCCGAGGCTGGACGTCAGCACCGTGATCCTCACGATGTACGACGGACGGACCAAGCTGGCCGACCAGGTAGCCGACGAAGTCCGTCGCTACTTTGGAACCAAAGTGTTACGCACCGTGATCCCGCGCAGCGTGAAAGTCTCCGAAGCGCCGGGCTACAGCATGACCATCATCGATTACGATCCCGGGTCCCGCGGTGCGATGAGTTACCTCGACGCCAGCCGCGAACTCGCCGAGCGCGGTCGACCAGCAGCCGATGAAGGGGACCGTCGATGAGTCAACCGTCGCGTAGAAAAGGCGGCCTCGGACGAGGCCTGGCTTCGCTGATTCCCACCGGGCCGGCCGAGAGCGGCGAGGACCCAACGCCGCACGGGCCGCGACTCGGCGCCGCGGCCGCCGACGTGATGTTCGGCGGACCCATACCCGCCGGCGCCCCGACCGACATCGGTGCGGTGTACCGGGAAATTGATCCGGCTCTGATCGAGCCGAACCCGCGTCAGCCGCGGCAGGTGTTCGACGACGAAGCGCTCTCGGAACTCGTGCACTCGATCCGCGAGTTCGGCCTCATGCAGCCGATCGTGGTCCGCGCTCTCAACGCGCCTAGTGGAGCGCGCTACCAACTCGTCATGGGGGAGCGGCGCTGGCGCGCGGCCCAGACGGCAGGCCTGACCGCCATCCCCGCGATTGTGCGGGAAACGGCCGACGACAATCTGCTGCGCGACGCCCTCCTGGAAAACATCCACCGAGCGCAGTTGAACCCGTTGGAAGAGGCCGCGGCCTACCAGCAACTGCTCGACGAGTTCGATGTCACCCACGAAGAACTCGCCGCCCGGATCGGTCGGTCGCGCCCGCTGATCACAAACATGATCCGGTTGCTGCGCCTGCCGATCGCGGTCCAGCGCCGGGTCGCGGCCGGGGTGCTGTCAGCCGGGCACGCCCGGGCGCTGCTGTCGCTGGAGGCTGGAGCGGAAGCGCAGGAGGCGCTTGCCGCGCGGATCGTCGCCGAGGGATTGTCGGTGCGGGCCACCGAGGAGGCGGTCACACTCGCCAATCGGAGCGAGCCGAGTCAACCGGCGCCGCCGCGACGCAAGCCGATCCACATGCCCGGCCTCCAGGATGTGGCCGAACAGCTCTCCAGTGCGTTCGACACCCGCGTCACGGTGAGCCTGGGTAAGCGCAAAGGCAAGATCGTGGTCGAGTTCGGCTCGGTCGACGATTTGCAACGCATTGTCGAATTGATGAACGCGCCAAAGGGCTGAACGTACTACACCGACTCGTTACGTCACTGTGACAATCAGCCAGATCAGGCCCGCTCTGAGATGCCACAATTTTCCGAATCCGGCTGTGCACCAGACTGTTTCGATGCTGGTACGCGGTCGGGCATGCTGCGGGCGGTTGGTGGGCCCGACGCCGCCCCTCGGACGGCGCAGCGGGGCCCGAAAGCGGCCCCGCTCGGGTATCGCGGCCGCCCCCATCCTGGGGGTACGCTCGGCTGCGGGGTGGGGGCACTACCCGCTCGCGGGGAAACCGGGCCATCAGCGACCGCGCCGCGACGACGAGGCCCGGGTTGGCCCGAGGAGGAGCAGCGCACAATGGCACCGCCCCACAGAGGCCCAGGAGTCTAGTGTCTGCCCGAATCACACCGCTGCGACTCGAAGCCTTCGACCAGCTTCCGAAACACGCCCGCCGCTGCGTCTTCTGGGAAGTCGACCCCGCGACCCTCGGCCAACAAGATCAGCTCGCAGATCCGGAATTCGAGAAGGAAGCGTGGCTGTCGATGGTCATGCTGGAGTGGGGATCGTGTGGCCAAGTGGCCATGGCCGCGCCGGCGGACGACGGTCCAGGCGAGTCGGTTTGCCTGGGCTACGCCTTCTACGCCCCGCCCCGCACAGTGCCACGGGCACACCGGTTTCCCACCGCGCCGGTCTCCGCCGACGCGGTGCTGTTGACGTCGATGCGGGTGGAACCCGGGCCGGCGGCCGACGAACTTCCGCACAGTCTCGTCGCGCGGGTAGTCGACGAATTGGTTCGCCGCGGTGTGCGGGCGCTGGAGGCATTCGGCCGCACCGAGCTCGTCGCGGAGTTGGCCAACCTGCCCAGCACCGACCCCGAGCTACAGCCAGTGCTCGAGGTGTTGGGTGACTGCTCGGCCGAGCACTGCGTGATCGACGCCGACTTCCTGCGCGACGTGGGATTCGTTGTGGTGGCACCGCATCCATACTTCCCGCGGCTGCGGCTCGAGCTGGAGGAGGGTCTGGGGTGGAAGGCCGAAGTCGAGGCGGCCCTGGACCGGCTGCTGGAGAGCGCGGCGTTGCAACTGCCGGTCGCGGCGGGCTCGCCGGCGCCGTCGGCTAGGTGCCGGTGACCCGACCGGCCTGCTCCACGGCCAACTCGTGAGCAAGCAATTCGGCGAAGGTGAATGTGCCGGTGGGGCGATCGTTCTTGCCGAGCAGGTAGAGCCGCTTGACCGCCGCCAGGATGCCCTCGGCAATCGCATCGCGGGTCTGCGTGGTGACCAGCAGCTCGCGGTCGTGTGGGTTGGTGATGTAGCCGATGTCGACCTGGACGGTGGGCATCCGAGTCAGCCGGAGCAGATCCCAGGTTCGGCCATGGGTGCGGCAATCCCGTAAACCGGTGCGCGCCACTACTTCTCGCTGAATGAAGTCGGCGAGATTGCGGCCGATGGTGGACACCGAACCATGCGAGTTCCCGAAGTGGAACGATGCGACGCCGCTGGCCGACGGGCTGGCCTGGGTCTCGCAGCGCAGGCTGATCATCAGGTCGGCGCCGACGGCGTTGGCGGTGGCCGCGCGCTCGTGGTCGGACGGGCTGCGGTTGGTCGGCCGGGACAGGAACGTCTCCATGCCGATCGCGGTCATCCGGCCTTCGAGGCGACTTGCCAAGTCCCACAAGATGTCTGACTCGCTGATCGGTCCTGCGGAGCCGTGTGCGATCAGACCGTGGTCGTTGCCGCCGCGACCCGGATCGATGATGATCCGCTTGCCCGACAACTTCGGGCCTGATCTCCGCACCTGCTCCTCTTCACGAATGGCGTGCAGCGAGCCGCCGGTCACCCTTGAGGAGAGAAAGTACAAGGAGCGCAACGTTTCCGGGCCACAGATGCCGTCGGCGTAGAGGCCGGACTCGCGTTGGTAGGACATCAACCCGTTGTGGGTCTGCAAGCCGAAGTATCCGTCGACCAAGCCGGTGTAGAAACCGAGATCCTGCAGCCTGGCCTGCAGTGTAGCGACGTCGTCGCCGTACATCGGCGCACCGAACTGATGATGCAGCGTGCGCGCACCCAACCGATAGGACGCTTCCCGCAACGCCCGGTTGGTGGCTTCGCCGACGATGCCGTCGACGAGCAACCCGCGGTGCTGCTGAAACGCCCGTACCGCGTGGTCGAGCTCGTCGTCGAATACGTCGACCGCGAGGTGCCTTCCGGTGTTCAGATCCGCATCCGCGCCATCCAGATGGCCCAATGCGGCCAGCGACGCCCGGATGTCGGTGACCGCGGCGTTACGGTCACCACGGCGCAACGCTTCGCCGGCGCCGCGATGCGGTCTCGACATTCCAAGGGCCTCCGGTGAGCCGGTGCTAGAAGCCCTGCCGATTGTTTGACAGGCTTGGCGGTATTGTCTCAGATCCTTAAGGTTTTCGGAAAAACGCCAGGCAAAGCGCGTCGATCTCTCACCGGCTACCCGACGTTGGGAACCGCGTCAGAAAGCTCGCGCAGCAACGCCGCTTTACCCTTGGCGCCGACGATCCGCTTGACCGGTTCGCCGTCCTTGAACAAGATCAGCGTCGGGATCGACACCACGTCAAAGTTGCGCGCGGTCTCGGGGTTTGCGTCGACATCGAGTTTGGCGATGGTCAACTGTCCCGCGGTCTCGGCGGCGATTTCGGCCAGCACCGGCGCGACCATCTTGCACGGTCCACACCACGCTGCCCAAAAGTCAACCAGCACAGGCGTATTGCTCGCCAACACGTCGGTTTGGAACGACGCGTCGGAAACATCTACAGGCGTGCCGGTGGATTCAGTGTGCGTCATCGTGCGTTCTCCAATCAGAGGGAAGCCGTCGCCGGTGTTCCGGCGGATTTGGTCTGGGTGCGCTCGCCCGGCTCGGCCTGCTCGGCCAGCCAGCGCTCGGCATCGATGGCCGCGGAACAACCGGTGCCCGCGGCGGTGATCGCCTGCCGGTAGGTGTGATCGACCAAGTCGCCCGCGGCAAACACGCCGTCGACCGAGGTGTAGGTCGAGTTGCCCTTCACCAGCACATAGCCGTCCGGGTCGAGGTCGATCGCACCGCTCACCAGCGCGGAGCGCGGGTCGTGACCGATCGCGACGAACACCCCGGTCACCGGCAGGGTGGACTCCTTGCCGGTCACGGTGTCGCGCAGCCGCAAGCCGGTCACGGTGGACTCGCCTTCGACGGAGACCACGGCGCTGTTGGTGACGAACTTGATCTTGTCGTTGGCGCGGGCCCGGTCGAGCATGATCTTGGAGGCGCGGAACTCGTCGCGGCGGTGCACCAGGGTGACGCTGCGGGCGAACTTCGTCAGGAAGGTGGCCTCCTCCATCGCGGAGTCGCCGCCGCCGATCACCGCGATGTCCTGGTCGCGGAAGAAGAAGCCATCGCAGGTGGCACACGAGCTCACGCCGCGGCCGAGCAACTCCTGCTCACCGGGCACGTGCAGGTAGCGTGCCGCGGCGCCCATCGCCAAGATGACGGCGCGGGCGCGCAGGGTCTCGCCTTCGGAGGTGGTGACGGATTTGACCGGGCCGTCGAGCGACACCGATTCGACGTCCTCCATGCGCAGATCGGCACCGAATCGCAGTGCCTGCTCGCGCATCTGGTCCATCAGCTCGGGGCCTTGGATGCCCTCGCGGAAGCCGGGATAGTTCTCGACTTCGGTCGTGGTCATCAGGGCTCCACCGAACGAGACTCCTTCGAAGACCACCGGTGCCAGTTGCGCGCGCGCCGCATAGAGCGCCGCGGTGTAGCCGGCGGGTCCGGAGCCGATGACGATCACGTCGTGAACGGTGCTGGTTGAGGAACTCATACCAACCTTTCGAGTACTTGGAACCGCTTCAAAGCACTGGAACGCCAGGGTATGCGGTGCTGTTCCCGCGAACACTACGGCCGGGTGACCATCCTGTCAGCCGACAGGCCGGTGTTGGCTGCACTGCAGGTCGGCGCCACGGCGAGCGCTTTGACGCCACCGGGCGCGTCGCCCGGCAACACCAGAAGAACAGCCGGATGTCCGGCGATCTCGATTGGCCGGGCGCCCAGCACCCGGGCGTTGGCCGGATAGCCCAAACCGGACAGGCATGACGCGCGGCGGCGCGGATCGGTCAGCGGGCCGAAATCCGGCTCACGGTCGACCACGGCGAGGATCTGCTGATCGGACAACGGAATGGTCAGCGGCGGACGCGAGACGGTGATGTGTTCGATGGTGGTCGGCCTGCTCGTCGTCGCCGCGGGCGCCGTGATCAGCGCCCGGGTCCCCAGCCAGGCGGCGACGGCGATCGCGGTCAACCCGCTCAGAGCGACCACGAGCCGCGCCGAGCGGGGGAGACCGCCCCGTCGGACGCCGTGCTGAGCGCGCAGCGCGGTCCTGGTCCGGTTGACGACCGCCGGGTCGACCTCGGGTGCCGACGACCCGGCGCTGCTCAGCGCGGCGACGTCACCGCGGACCCGGTCCAGCGCGTCCATGGTCTGCCGGGCGTCCGGATCGGTGCGGACCTTCCTGCGCAGCCGAGCGGCAGTCTTGTCGTCGTGCAGCCCGGCCTGTAGGGAGGCGAGGGAATCGACGTTCAGCGGCGGATCGTCGCGCTCGTCGTCAGCCATCCCCGCCAGTCTCCGGCATCGTTTACTTGAATGCCATAAGGGATTCGTCCAGTGGGGTGACGTAAACCGCCACATGAGTCTAAACTCAGAAAAAGCTGAGGAATATTCAGTTTTTAGGGGCGAACTGAGCGGCGTGGACACCCGGGCCTGCCGTGCCGACGCTGGAAAAATGCTGGTCAACCACGTCGGGAGAACGCGGTGGCAGGAATCGCCCTGAAAAGCAGCGAGTGTGTACAGCCGCTCGCTCTTGTCGAGAAGTCTCAGGAAATCGAGGCCGATCAGCAATACCGCTGGCTACTCGATCACAGCCCGGTCGCCATGTGTGTTCATGCCGACGGCCGCTACGTCTACGTCAACCAGACGTTGGTGCGCAAGATGGGTGCGCAGTCGGCCGGACAGCTGCTCGGTCGAAAGGTCACCGATTTCATCCACCCGGATTCGCGCGGCGCGGTGCGCGCTCAGATCGCCGCGCGGCAGCATGATGGGGATGCGAGCCCGCCGCTGGAAATGGCGATCGTGACCCTTGACGGTGTCACGCGTGAGGTAGAAGCGCTCGCCATCCGGACGCAGTGGGCGGGCAGGCCCGCCCACAAGGTGGTGTTCCGCGACGTCAGCGAGCAAAAGGCCACCGAAGCGCGGCTGCGCTTGCAGGCGGCGCTGGTCGCGCACGTCAGCGACGCGTTCATCTCCACAACCACGTCGGGATGTGTCACCAGCTGGAATCCGGCGGCCGAGGCGATCTATCGCCGGTCAGCGGTGGACGCGTTGGGCCTACCGATCGGCGGGGTGGTCGGCGCCGATCTCGATCTGGCCGGCATCGTCGCCGGCGGGGGCGTCGTGCACACCACCCACCGGGCCGCCGACGGCTCGGAGCTGGCGGTGCGCATGTCGGTGTCCCGGATGGACGACGGGTATGTCGTCTTGTGCGCAAACCACACGGCCTTGCGGCGAATCGAGCAGACCTGCCAGACCGTGGTCGCTTCTCTGCAAGAGGGGGTCGTCGTCATCGGCGCAGACGGCACGGTGGAATCGGCCAACCCCGCGACATTACGTATATTCGGCGGCGTCGGTGCCGTCGAGTTCGCGAAAGTGACCGAGGTGCCGGTGTACGACGCAAGCGGCCGGCTGCTCACCTGGGACCAGCGCCCGGTTATGGAGACCCTCAAGCGCAGCCCGCGCCGAGGCCGCATCTACGGTCTCGACCGGTTGAGTGATGGCGAGCGGATATGGGTATCGATCAACTGGTCGCTGCTGGATCCTAACGATCCGGACCGGTCCTCGGTGTTGATGTCGATCGTGGACATCACCGACCAGCACAATGCCCACCGGCAGCTCGCTTACCAAGCCACCCACGATGTCTTGACCGGGCTACCTAACCGGGCCCACCTGGTGGCATTGATCAACGACGCGATCGGATCCGCCAAATATCGTTGGGGCACTGTACTTTTCATAGATCTTGACAAGTTCAAAGTCATCAACGACGAGTTGGGTCATCATGCGGGCGACACGGTCCTCGAAGTCGCCTCGCAGCGGCTCCGGGCGGCTCTGGGCCCCGATGATGTCGTCGGGCGAGTCGGCGGCGACGAGTTCGTGGCGCTGCTGGCGGCACCGATCCAGCGCGTCAAAGTCAACGCTCTCGTCAGGCGGCTGCATACGGCGCTGCGCAAGCCGATCCGCATCCCCGCCGTAGGTGATTGCACAGTGACGACTCGCGTCAACATCGGTGCCAGCATCGGCGTCGTCGCCGTGCACTCCGACGAGCAGCGCTGCGCCGCGGAAATCCTGCACGCCGCCGACGCCGCGATGTATCAGGCCAAGACGATCGGTGGGACGACATGCCACTACAGCGAAACCGCATCTGCGCCAGCGCGTCGCAGGCAGCCCTCCCGGCGTGCCGTTGAGTCGGTTCGGACCTGAATGGGGGTTAGCCGGCCGGTCGGTGGGTGTCGCTGTGCAGGTATCCGAGGATCGCGGCCAACCGGGCCCGGGCCCGCGCGCAACGACTCTTGACGGTGCCTTCGGCGACCCCGAGCAGCCGGGCGGTGTCGGCGACCGAATAACCGTGCATATCAACGGCAACCACCGCGGCGCGCTGCTCGACGGGCAGGCGCATCAGTGCCCGCTGCACCGCGATCGCGGTGTCGACCTGCGCGGTCCGATCCGGCACCGGATGCCGGTCGTCGAGGACAGTAGTCGGGTGGGTCCTGTTGCGCCGCAACCGATCCAGGCAAGCATTGACGACGATGCGGTGCAGCCAACTGCTGACGGCGGCGTGGTGCCGAAACGATGCGGCGCCCCGGTGCGCCGACACCATCGCCTCCTGCAGCGCGTCCTCGGCGTCCTCGGCGCTGCGGCTGGTCAGCCGGGCGACCCGGTGCAGTTGCCGGTGATGGCGAAGGAACAGCTCCTCGAAGGCATAGCGATCGCCCGCGACGTGAGCGGCCAACAGTTCGGCGTCGCTACGTCGCCCGGGACGTTCCTGCCGAACCTGCGTGGAGCCCACGGCCGGACAGTAACCAATGACCCGGTGCCCGGCACTTCACTCGATGATGGCGCTGTCAGTCCGCTATCAGGACTTCGCCTGAACCGTGACCTCGGAGAGTCCGGTACGGCTGGCGCCGTTCGTGGTGCCCATCGTCGGAATCCACACCAGGACATACGATGTGGGCGACGACGCGTTGACCGGAATACTGTTGTGGCCTGGGTGCACCGAGACCGGTTGCGTCAGCGCGGTAGTGTCCTCGAGCCTGCTGGGTGTCGCCGTCGCCGACGAGCGGATCTGGATCTTCGTCCCGGTGCTGGGGACGTCGACGTTGACCGTGCCCACCACGGTGGCTTGGGGTAGCTGCAGCAGCAGGCCGATACCGCTCTTGAAACCAGGGAACGGGACTGCGTCGTGGTAGGTGTCGGTGTCCCACGACGTGGCCGGGTTGCCGTCGATCGCCTGCCCGGCTTGCCCGGGGTTGTCGGGCTCGCCACCGGGGGAGAACACGGTCGCCTTCACCGGCTTGACGATGCTGCCCGCCGCCGCGCCGGCGCTGGAGCTGGTCGACGGCCCGTTGAGGCCGAGCTGATCTTTGTCGAGACCAGTGACGTCCCCGAACATCCGGGTGATGACCGAGGCCAAGATCAGCAGCGCGACCAGCAGCACCGCCGCGCCGGCGCTAACCCAGATCGTGATGGCGCGGCGCCGGCGCGCGCGCGTGTGCGCCTCGTCGATGTCGGGTGTGCGGGCCCGGCTCGGACGCGGGGGGGCCGGCGTAGGATCGGCGTCGCTGATGGGGGCGAGCAGCTCGGTACGGTCGGCCACCACGGTCGCCTGCTGGAGCAGATTCAAAAGCGTTGCCGCACTGCGTATCCCACCATCACCCTGCAGCGAGTGGGCGGCCGCCGCGGAAATCTGGAACGGGATGTCGCCGTCGATGGCGCTGGGCTCGAGTGGCTGGCCGGCGGAATCTCGCGGCGCCTGCGCCATCCCGCTGGGTGATCCGGATTCGGGCAGCGGCCACCGGTTGACCAGCAACGCGTACAGCGCGGCGCCGATGCCGCGGATGTCGTCGTCGGGACTGATGTCCGGCATCGTCGCCGGAAACGCCAGCACGACATCGCCTTCGATGCTGACCCGGACCCGGCTGGGATGGTCGATCGACAGCGCGACGCCGGCGTGGTGAGCGGCCTCGGCCGCGGCGGCCAGAGTCTGCATCGCGCGCGAAGCGCCCGCGGCCGACGGCGAGGTGTCGGCCACCTCCTGCAGCGAACCGCCCCGCACCCATTCGGTGACCACCAGGCCGCCGCTGCCGGTGTGAACGACGTCGAGGATTCGGGCGATGCCGATTTTGTCGATGCGGCTCAGCCGCATGGTGCGGGCCAGGATCTCGCGGAGATGCTCGTCGGGAAGCGTTGCGTCCGGATCGACGAAAGTCAGTGCGACCTGCCGATTCAGCGCGGTGTCCAGTGCTTGCCAGAACTGGGTGTGCGGCGCCCCGCCATGAAAGACCAGCAGCCGGTAGCGACCGCGAGCGATGCTGGCACCGGGGACCAGCAGCTGTTCGTCTGCGGTCGCAGCCGAGTCGGAGCCAGGCGAGCTCGGCACATCGAACTCGATCGGGTCATTGGTGCCGAACGCGGTGGTCTCGAGGTCGCGGTCGGACGATTCGCCGTTGGACGGCGTCGAGGCTTCCGGCGCCGCGACGGTGCCCACATGGAGATCGGTGGGGACGTCAGGCTGGAACTCGTCGGCCGCGGATGACGATGCGGAGCCCGTGACAGCTTTGCCTGAGGCGCTGTCCGATGGTCCGTCAATCATCTCCGGTCCTCTCTCCGTCCCCTCCCCGGTCGGTCGCTCCGGATGCCCGCGCTGGATGGGTTCCCCTCCCGGATATCCCGCCCGCGCTGACGAATTCCTGTGCTCAGGGTACGTGACGATGCCGGAGCGCAACAGTTGATCGCCGCCTTCGGATCGGGCGGCAACGACGTGGGCT
>NZ_JBAPRN010000856.1:0-8208 GCF_049281135.1 Mycobacterium sp.
ACCCAGTACCACTACGAGTTGCAGATCCGGCCGGCCCTCGGCGCGGGTCTACCGCCAACCGTTACGGATTTACGCCGCGCCGTGCGGCTTTCGCGTGCAGTGCAGGCGGCTGCGGCGCTGGCGCTCGTCGGGCTCAGCGCCGCCGTCCGTAGCGGTCGGTGAGCTTGTCCTCGACGGTCGTTGGCTTTTGGGCAGTCTTCGCCGGTGACGCTTGAGCCTTGTCGGCGCGGCGTGCCCGCACTTCGGCATAGACGAAGTAGCCCAGCAGGATCGGCGCGACGACTCCGAAGGTGATCCACTGGATGCCGTACGACAAGAACGGACCCGCGTCCAGGTGAGGCAGGGCGATCACGCCCAGTCCAGCGGGCTGATCGCTGACCAATTGCAGGTACGACCCGGCCAACGGAACTCCGGTCAGCGTGGCGATCTGACTCGTGTTGATCGAATACACCTGTCGCACACCATCGCTGACGAAAGACTCCTTGTCCAGCACCGGACCCTCGGAGTCGCGCAGGCGTGCCGTGACGGTCACCGTCCCACCGGGCGGCGGCGCGACCGGCGGCACCCGCGAACCCGGTAGTGGCCGCACGTAGCCGCGGTCGACCAGGACGGTCGGGCCGCCGTCGACGACGAACGGTAGCAACACCTCCATCGCCGCGTCGCCCTCGGCTACCCGCAACCGGACCACCAGTTGCTTGTCCGGCAGGTAGTGCCCGGTCGCCGTCACTCTGCGCCATTGTCCATCGGGTGCCGATGAATCCTGATGCGGCAAAAGCGTTTTCAAAGCTACCGGGGCGGTCGTCAGGGACCGTTGGATCTGGTCGTTCTCCCGCGACGCTTTGGTGTTCTTGCCCAGCTGCCACGGGGCGAGCACGCTGAAGCACAAATAGGTGAATGCGATCACCACCACGGCCAGCGCAATCCAGCCCGGCCGCAGCAGGAAGGCCAGGCGGCGCATCAGCTGCTTCCGTCCCGCGCGAGCTGCTCGTCGACCCACGTGTGCAGTCCAGGCAGCGAAGCCTCGATCGCGGCGAACGCCGCTTCGAAGTCGTCGTGGTTGCCGTAGTAGGGGTCGTCGACGTCGAGAACGAAAGCGCCAGAACGGGGGTCGAACGATCGCAGCATCCGGATCCGATCGGCATCGACGCCCAGCTGCTGTAGAAGCGGTACGTGGTTGCGGGCCAGCGCAATCACCAGATCGGCGTTGAGATGGTCGATGTCGACCTGAGCGGCGATATGGTCGGTGGGATAGCCGTGCCCACGCAACACGCGGTTGGCGCGCTCGTCAGCAGACTTGCCGATGTGCCAGTCGGCGGTTCCCGCGCTGGTTACCCGCACCGAGTCGTCCAGGCCGCGCTCGGTGATCTGGTGCGCGAACATCTTCTCCGCCATCGGCGACCGGCAGATGTTGCCGGTGCACACGAAGGTGATGTGCAGCTTGGAATCAGACACCCAACGCCCTCCGCAGCTCGGCGATCGTCGCGACGTGCACGGCGCCGCTACTCGCGCTGGTGTCGGCGAAGTCGCCCTGACCGTAACCCCAGCCCACGACGACCGCGTCGATGCCGTGGGCGGCCGCGCCTTCGACGTCGTGGCGGCGGTCGCCGACCATGAGTACGCGTTCGGGTAGCGGCTGCAGTTGCGCCAACGCATGCGCGAGCACCTCAGCCTTGGCTGCGCGCGTGCCGTCGACGCTGGCTCCGGCGACGACTTCGAAGTACTCGTTGAGGCCGAAATGGGCCAATATGCGTTGCGCGGTCGGCTCCGCCTTGGAGGTGGCCACCGCCAGTCGGACGCCGGCGGCCCGCAGATCGGCGAGCAATGGCCCGATCCCGTCGAAAAGGCTGTTGATCGCCCAACCGCGGGTGGTGTAGTCGGCACGGTAGGCGGCGATCGCCGCCTCGGCGTGCTCGCCCAGCCCCATCGCCTCAAAGGTGTGGTGCATCGGCGGTCCCACGATCTCACTGGCAAGGTCGCCCTCGGGTACAGCGGCACCGATCTCGCCGAGTGCGTGCCGGAAGCTGGACACGATTCCGTCCGCGGAGTCGGTGAGCGTGCCGTCGAGGTCGAAGATCACCAGCTGTGGCTGAGCTGTCGAGACCGTGCCTGTCACGTACCTATTGTCCAGGATGGCCCGGGCTGCCGGTGATCGTGTCCCGATACCGGACGTCGACGCGCGGTCGTTACTGTCTGAGATGTGGCGAGTCTGGATTCGAGCGCATCGATCTCGCTCGCGGCGGCGCGCTATCACGGCGATCAAGCGGCCGAACCCGGCATGCTCGATTTCGCCGTCAACATCCGGCACCCGCAGCCACCGGCCTGGCTGCTGGAGCGACTGGCCGCGCGGCTGCCCGACTTGGCGCGATACCCAAGCACCGACGATGAGCGCGCGGCCATCCGGGCGGTCGCCGGCCGGCATGGCCGGGCCGACGACGAGGTTGCGCTGTTGGCCGGAGCCGCCGAAGGATTCGCACTGCTGCCCAATCTGCGTCCGACGCTGGCCGCGACGTTCGCGCCGTCGTTCACCGAACCGGACGTGGCGCTGCGAGCCGCCGGGGTCCCGGTGCATCACGCCGTGCTCGATCCGCCGTTCGGTCTGACCGGCGTGCAGGTACCCGAGGAGGCCGACCTGGTCGTGGTCGGCAATCCGACCAACCCGACCGGCGTGGTGCACACGCGCGAACACATCCTGTCGTTGCGCCGGCCCGGCCGCATCGTCGTGGTGGACGAGGCGTTCGCCGACGCTGTCCCCGGCGAGCCGGAATCGTTGGCCGACCGGTCGCTGCCCGACATCCTGGTGCTGCGCAGCCTCACCAAGACCTGGTCGTTGGCCGGCCTGCGGGTGGGCTACGCGCTGGGTGCTCCGGAGGTGCTGGCGCGGCTGACCGCTACCCGCCCACACTGGCCGATGGGCACGCTGCAGTTGACCGCCGCCGCAGCGTGCTGTGCGCCAGAGGCGGTTGCCGAAGCTGCGGCGGGTGCGCGGCGGTTGGCGGCGATGCACGCCGAGATGGTCTCCGGCCTGCGCTCGGTGGGCGTCGAGCCGGTCGACGGCCGCGCGCCGTTCGTTCTGTTCACCGTCGGCGACGCCGAGTTGACCCGGAAGCATCTGCACGCCAGAGGAATTGCGGTGCGACGATGCGACACGTTCGTCGGTCTGGACGGTCGCTACCTGCGTGCCGCGGTACGACCGGAGTGGCCGCTGCTCGTCGAGGCGATCGCCGACATCGCCAACAGCGGGGTGCTGCGATGACGGTTCGATTGCGTGTGGTGATCGACGCGCTGGACGAGGCGTACCCGCCCGGGCTTGCTCAGTCGTGGGATTCCGTCGGTCTGGTCTGCGGCGACCCCGACGACACGCTGAGCTCGGTGACGATCGCGGTCGACGCCACCGCCGCGGTGGTCGACGCGGTGCCCGACGGCGGCTTGCTGCTGGCCCACCATCCGCTGCTGTTGCGTGGGGTGGACACGGTGTCCGCCGCCACCGCCAAGGGCGCGTTGGTGCACCGGATGATCCGCACCGGGCGTTCGCTGTTCACCGCGCACACCAACGCCGACTCGGCGTCACCCGGTGTGTCCGACGCGCTGGCGCACGCGCTGGGGTTGACCGTCGAGGCGGTTCTGGAGCCCGCGCCGGCCTCGCTGAACCTGGACAAGTGGGTGATTTTCGTCCCGCCCGAGAACGCGGATGCGCTGCGAGCGGCGATCTTCGCGGCCGGCGCGGGCCAGATCGGCGACTATTCGCAGTGCAGTTGGAGCATCACCGGCACCGGCCAATTCCTGCCGGAGGACGGCGCTGCGCCGGCCATCGGCAGCGTCGGCGCTGTGGAACACGTGGTCGAGGACCGGGTCGAGGTTGTCGCGCCCGCGCGGGTGCGGGGTCGGGTGCTCGCAGCGATGCGCGAAGCGCACCCGTATGAGGAGCCGGCGTTCGACATCATCGCGCTGGCGCCGACGCCGGGCGACGTCGGGCTGGGCCGGATCGGCTCGCTACCACAGCCAGAGCCGTTGAACGCGTTCGTCTCCCGCGTGCGGGCGGGGCTGCCGCACACGTCATGGGGAGTGCGCGCCGCCGGTGACCCGGACCGGCTGGTTTCGCGGGTTGCGGTGTGCGGTGGTGCGGGGGACTCGCTGCTGGGTGCGGTGGCGGGCGCCGAGGTTCAGGCCTACGTGACGGCCGATCTACGTCACCACCCGGCCGACGAGCACCGCCGCGCTTCGGAGGTGGCGCTGGTCGACGTCGCGCATTGGGCAAGTGAATTTCCGTGGTGTGCGCAGGCTGCCGACGTGCTGCGGTCGGCTTTTGGCACCGCACTGTCGGTGGATGTGTGTCCCATCCGCACCGATCCATGGAACGTCGACAACGACGGCGGGGGAGAGTACGCATGAAAGCCGAAGTCGCACAGCAGCGCTCACTACTCGAAGTGGCCGAATTAGACGCCGAGCTGGCGAAGATGAACCACCGCGCCGGCCACCTGCCCGAGCGCGCCGACTGTGAGCGGATACAAACCGAGCAGGTCGCCGCCAATGATCGGATGGGAGCCCTGCAGATCGCGCTGGAGGACTTGGAGACCCAGGTGTCGCGCTTCGAGTCGGAGATCGACGCGGTCCGACAGCGCGAGGACCGGGATCGGTCGCTGCTGCAGTCAGTGGCAGATGCCAAGCAATTGTCAGATTTGCAGCACGAATTGGGCACCCTGGAGCGTCGCCAATCCAGCCTGGAGGATTCGCTGCTGGAGGTGATGGAACGCCGCGAGCAGCTGCAGACACAGCAGGCCGCGGAGCAGTCGACCGTCGACGCACTGCAGAACGATCTGGCCGCCGCTCGACAAGCCCTGGACGCAACGCTGGCCGACATCGACCACCATCGGCGTGTTCACTCCTCGAGGCGCGACGAACTCACAGCTGAGCTGGCTCCGGATCTGGTGACGCTGTACGAACGACAGCGAGCCGGCGGCGGGCCCGGGGCGGGTCTGCTGCAAGGCCGCCGATGCGGGGCGTGCCGGATCGAGATCGACCGCGGCGAGCTGGCCCGGATCTCCGCGGCGGCCGACGACGAAGTGCTGCGCTGTCCCGAATGCGGGGCAATCTTGTTGCGGCTCAAGGGTGCAAGCCAGTGAAAGTCCTCGTCGAGGCCGACGGCGGGTCCCGCGGCAACCCCGGACCGGCCGGCTACGGTTCGGTGGTCTGGTCTGCGGACCGCTCGATCGTGCTGGCCGAGAGTAAGCAGTCCATCGGCCGGGCCACCAACAACGTCGCCGAATATCGCGGCCTGATCGCGGGTTTGGAAGAGGCCGCGAAGCTGCACGCCGCCGAGGTCGCGGTGTCGATGGATTCCAAACTCGTCATCGAGCAGATGTCGGGGCGATGGAAGGTCAAGCATCCCGACCTTGCCGAGCTTTATGCGCAGGCTCGCGCGTTGGCGCAGCGGTTTGAGCGGGTCAGCTTCACCTGGATTCCGCGAGCGGAAAACTCGCACGCCGACCGGTTGGCCAACGAGGCAATGGACGCCGCTGCCGAACTCACCGACGCACCGTCGCCGGCCGCGGTCGGTGAGAACCCCGCACCGCCGGGATGGACCGGCGCGCGCGGCACCGCCACCCGGTTGCTGTTGCTGCGCCACGGCCAGACCGAGCTGTCGGTGCAGCGGCGCTACTCCGGACGCGGCAACCCACCACTGACCACGCTCGGCCGGCAACAGGCCGACGCCGCCGCCCGTTACCTGGGGGCGCGTGGCGGCATCGCGGCGGTGATCAGTTCACCGTTGCAGCGCTGCCACGACACCGCGACGGCGGCCGCCAAAAGGTTAGGGCTGGACGTCACCGTCGACGACGACCTGATCGAAACCGATTTCGGCGCGTGGGAGGGACTCACGTTCACCGAGGCCGCCGAACACGATCCCGAACTGCATCGACGCTGGTTGCGCGACACCAGCACCGAGCCGCCGGGTGGAGAAAGCTTCGACGCCGTGAATCAGCGGGTCTCCCGGGCGCGGGACCGGGTGGTCGCCGAGCACGGCGGCCGCACGGTGCTGGTGGTGTCGCACGTGACGCCGATCAAAATGCTGCTGCGAGAGGCGCTTGATGCCGGGCCAGGGATTCTCTACCGGCTGCACCTCGACCTGGCGTCGTTGAGCATCGCCGAGTTCTACCCCGACGGCGCATCGTCGGTGCGATTGGTGAATCAGACCGGGTATCTGGGTTAGAGATCGCGAGCATCCGGGTAGTGAGCCAAACGTGGAGTGGTTAGCGTCGCACGCTTTGGCGATCGGATCCGCACTGCTCGCGGCGTTTTGGGCCGCGGTGGGCATCGTCGTCCGACAGCGTGCCATCCAGGGGGCGGTAGACAACCCGGAGGACACGGGCGCAATTGTGACGTCATGGGTCCGTCAGCCGTCGTGGTGGGCGGGAACGCTGGCCGCAGTCGGTGGATATGTGTTTCAGGCGCTTGCGTTGGCGCACGGGTCGCTGTTGCTGGTGCAACCCCTCCTGGTGTCGTCGTTGCTGTTTGTGCTGCCGCTGGGTGCGCGGTTCTCCAATCAGCATGTGCGGGCGCGTGATTGGGGTTGGGCGTTACTGCTGACCGCGTCGCTCACCGTATTTGTTCTGGTGGGCCAGCCGCGCGAGGGCCACTATCGTCCACCGGTGCCGGCGTGGAGTGTGGCGCTGGGCGCCTCGGTGCCAGTGGTGATCGTCTGCGTCCTGGCGGCCCGCCGGACGGCCGGACGAACCCGGGCCATGCTGTTGGCCACCGCCGTCGCGGTGTTGCTCGGGATGATCGCGGTGTTGACCAAAGTCAGCACGCGCCATCTTGCCGCGCACGGCTGGCATGGATTGTTGACGGTGCCGGCCCCGTATCTCCTGGTGGCACTGGCGGTCACGGTTACTGTGTTGCAACAGTCCGCATTTCACGCGGGCGCGTTGCAGGCGTCGGTGCCGATCATGCTGGTCGGCGAGCCGGTGGTGGCGGTGCTGCTGGGTGTCGTCGTGCTCGGTGAGCATCTGGTGGTCCGCGGTGCCGGGGGTGTGATCCTGGCGCTGGCCGTCGGCGCGATGACCGCGGCGACGATCGCGTTGGGACGTGATTCGGCTTCTGCCGCAACACCGGTCACCGACGCGCCGACACCCGTCACGCCCGCGGCATCCGCCTGATCGCGACGGCGCTGCAGCCGACACGTCCACTCGTCCGGAAGTTGCGCGGCTAAAGGGTATTCCGTCGGTAGAGTCCCGAGCCGAAGTTCTCCAAGTCTGGGCACGCATCGGGGCCGACGACCGTTTCGGCGGAATCACCGGGCTGCTGCAATGAGTCGGTCAGGCAGCGTCGTGAAAGATCAGTCCGAGCGCGTAACGCTCACCGGATCGCACCACGGACAGGCCGTGGCGCACAGCGGCGGCCGACCAGCCGCGAGCCGATTGCACCGGCCGGTCGCGGGTGGTGAACAAATAGCCGTGGCCCTGCGGCAATTGGGTTGCGGTACCACGGGACTGTGCCCGGGCCCGTTGCTCGACGAGCATGAATTCCCCGCCGGTGTATTCGGTGGCGGAGTCGCTCAGGTTGATCACCACCTGAAGCGGGAAAACCAAGTCCCCGTACAGATCTCGATGTAACGCATTCCAATCGTCGGTCCCGTACTTCAGTATCAGGGCGGTCGACCGGGTCTGACCGGCGGCATGGCAGATGTCCAGCCACTCGTCGAGGCTGTCCGGCCAGGGCGCCTCGCGGCCCAGCTTGGCCCACCAATCGCGGGCGATCGGCAACAGCCGCGGATACAGCGCCTGCTTGAGCTGCTCGATCGGCACCGGGTAGGGGGAGTGCAGATAGCGATACTGCCCGGAGCCGTAGCGACGAGGCTTCATGTCGATGGTGGCGCGGAACAGGTCGTCGTCGGCGTAGAGCTTGCGCAGCCGCCGGGTCTCGGTCGTGGTCAGCAGGCGCGGCAACAGCGCACCGCCGAAGTCGTTGACGTCGGCGGCGATCGCCCGCCAGTCACCGGCGTCGACGCGTTTTGTCCAGTCGCTCGTCGGCATCGGCGCGTTTTCCTCTCGTTGTCTTGTAGACGATAGGAGTGCCTGCGGCGTGAGATGAATGTTGTCGGCCGCCTCATCTAGTATCGAATGTATGTTCGAGTTGCTGGCGAAGGTCGATCCGGCTTGCGACGAATTTGCGCTTATCGAGCGTATCGCTGAGTTGGAGCGGGTCAAGTGCGCT
>NZ_JBAPRN010000857.1:0-2710 GCF_049281135.1 Mycobacterium sp.
GCGCATCGAGGTCCTGGCCGCACTGCGAGCAGACCACCCGGACACCCACGTGGTGCCCACAGGGCTTGTGCAGCAGGTCAACTGGCGGGGCAGCCAGACCGGTCCACTCGTTACCCCATTGCATCAGTGCGACGTAGACGGGAAACAGGGCTTTGCCCTTGGCGGTCAGCCGGTACTCGTTGAGGTCGCGCGTGGTGTGCTCGGCGTAGGGCCGACGCTCGAGAATACCGTGGGCGACAAGACCGTTGAGGCGGTCGGTGAGCACATTGCGAGCCAGACCGATGCCGCGCTGGTAGTCCTCGAACCGCCGAGCGCCGTTGAATGCCTGCCGCAAGATCACCCACACCCACCGTTCGCCAACGATGGCCGCAGAACGCGCGACCGCGCAGTTCTCGTCGAGCAGATCCGTGTGTCTCACAGTTACCAGGATAACCTCTGATCTCGTTGCTTTTCAAAACCTACTCAAGAGACGGTGAGGCCGCCGTCGACCACCAGCGTCGCGCCGGTGACGTAGGCCGCGGCGGGGCTCGCGAGGAACACCAGCGCGGCGGCAAGCTCCGCCGGATCTCCCGGCCGGCCGGCGGGCACACGCGGCAGTTGGCTGTCGATGTAGCCGTCAGGGAACTGATCAGTCATTTCCGACGGGAAGAAGCCCGGAGCCAGAGCATTGACGCGGATGCCCTTGCGACCGGTCCATTGCACGGCCAGGTCACGGGTCAGGCCTGTGACGCCGGCCTTGCTGGCCGAGTAGGCCGCCTGGGGCAGCCCTCCGCTGGTCAGCGCGACCACGCTGGCGACGTTGATGATCGAGCTGCCGGGTTGCATGACCCGGCCACACGCCTGGGCCATCCAATAGGAGCCGTTGAGATTGATGTCAATCACCTCGCGGAACTGGTCTGGCGTCTCACGGGTGGCCGGTACGGCCGTGCCCTTGCCGGCGTTGTTAACGAGCACGTCGACGTGGCCGAATTCGGCCATCGCCGTGTCGATTACCGCTTGTGCGTGCTCGGGCACTGCGACGTCCGCAGTCACCGTCAGCGCGCGCCGGCCCAGCTCCTCAACCAGGGCATGAGTTTCCTTGAGGCGATCGGTGCGGCGCGCGGTCAACACCACGTCGGCGCCCGCCTCGGCAAGTGCTCTGGCGAACGCGATGCCCAAACCGGACGAGGCACCAGTGACGATTGCCACCTTCCCGTCGAGCCGGAAGCGGTCGAGGACTGTCGTTGTCGTCATCTGGTTGTCCTTTCTGGGGATCATCCTGGTAATCGGAATACTAGTTGCAAATTACTACTACAGGTGTAGCGTGTGAAGCCATCCCAGCTCCTTAGAATGTGGATGTGGCATGAAACTCAATGACACCGCTCGTCAACTCATCGGTTCCGATCCCGCAACGCTGGTCACCGTCAACCGCGACGGCAGTCCGCAAGTCAGCGTGGTTTGGATGATGGTGCAACGCACGGCTGACGGCAACGACGAACTGGTCACGGCTCATCTGCAGGAGCATCTGAAGATCCGCAATATCCGGCGTGATCCCCGCGTGGCGATGACGTTTGTCTCTGTCGATCGCAGCGCACCGTTCATGCCCTATTTGTCGATCAGGGGCACCGCGCGCGTCGAGGAGGGCGGCGCCCCCGAATTGCTCGACGAGCTCGTCGCGGCGAAGTTTGGCGCCGACACCGGATTCCCGCCGCCGAACGCACCGCCCGGGTATCTGACTCGCATCACGATCGAGCATGTCGGCGGGATGGGTCGATGGACAGTTTGACGGCTCATCGAGGGTTTGGATGGCTAAGCCACGCTGTAGACGCTAGATCGGACCGAACGGAGTACGGGTATGGCGGACTCTGAGCCGAGTTATGAACCCGATCTGACGGGTCTGCTTATCGTCGATCCGTACAACGATTTTCTGTCGGAGGGGGGCAAGCTCTTCGAGCTCAGCCGCTCGACGCTTGAGGCGAACAATGTTGTCGAGCATATGCGGCAAGTGCTCGCCGCGGCTCGGGCGACTGACGTGCAGGTCTTTATCGCCCCGCACCATCGTTGGCGCAAAAGTGATCCGTATGAACATTGGAAAACGATGCCGCCAATCGGGGCCTCCGCCGCTGCGGGTCACATTTTCGCGGATGGAACTTGGGGCGGAAGTTTTCAACCCGATTTCGAGCCGCTCCCTGGCGAGGTTGTCGCCCAGGAGCATTGGCTCTCAAGTGGATTCGCCAACACCGACCTCGACCTTCAGCTGAAGAAACATGGCTTGCACAGTGTCATCGTGATCGGCATGCGCGCCAACACCTGCATCGAGTCGACCGTTCGCTTCGCAGCCGAGCTCGGCTACGAGGTCACGGTAGTGAAGGACGCTATCGGCAGCTTCGGGCACGCCGAAATGGACGCGTCGCTGCGGTTCAATATTCCGGCATACGCGAGCGCCGTCGTCTCGACCGACGAGATCGTCGCGAAGCTTTCAGTCTGATAACCGGGAGGTCGACAAATGACTGATGACGTGATCGCAAAATCAGTGGCCGAAGCCACGATTCATGCGCGTCTAGCAGCGATCGATCTCACCGAATGGGTGTTCACCCTGACCGACAGCGAATATCAGGCCTGCTCCAAGAATCACATTGCAGCGGCCGTGACGCTGACGCGCGAGGGCAAACGGATGTCCATCAATGTCGAGAACGTCGGCAACATGATGGTGCACCACTATGTCGAGGAC
>NZ_JBAPRN010000858.1:0-17790 GCF_049281135.1 Mycobacterium sp.
CTACGAGGTGGGTCGGCCCAAGTAGCTCAGGGCAGCCCGTCGAGCGCCTTCTGCAACCGCGTGATCGATGACCCGACGCCCAATTGGGTCGCGATTTCGGCGACCCGCGCCGGGTCGGCCGCCACCAGCGGCAAAGCGTCGCTGGCCGTCGAGAACGTGACCGGCGCGTCGGTGGCTACCTGCACCACGGGCCCGGCCACCTCGATGTAATCGGTCGCCGCCCGCAGCTTGGCCCGAACACCTTTGGCCAGTGACGATTTCGGATCGTCGGCGGCGGCCAGGATAGCGGCCAGTGAGCCGTACTGTGCCAACAGCGTGGCCGCGGTCTTCTCGCCGACACCGGGCACTCCTGGCAACCCGTCGGACGGGTCGCCGCGTAGCAGCGCCAGCTCCGCGTAGCCTTCGCCGGCCCGATCGGCCGGCACGCCGTAGCGCTCGGCGACCTCGACGGGTCCCATCACCGTGGCGTTGGTCAGGCCACGCCCGAGGTAGAGCACCCGTATCTCGACCGGCTCGTCGCGGACCACCTGCAGCAAGTCGCGGTCGCCGCTGACGACCACGACCGGGTCGCGGCGCTCTCGGGCGGCCAGTGTGCCGATCACGTCGTCGGCTTCGAAACCGTCGGCGCCGCCGGTGCAGATGCCGAACGCGTCGAGAAGCTCCGCGATCATCTCGACCTGGGGCGACAAGTCATCGGGAACCTCCTCGACATCGGCTTGCCCGGCGGGGTTCTCCTCTTCGACCCGATGGGCCTTGTACGACGGGATGCGATCGACCCGGAATTGCGGGCGCCAGTCCAGGTCCAGGCAGACCACCAACCGGCCGGGCTTGTGTCGGGTGATCACCGTGGCGACCGAGTCCACGAAGCCGCGGACCGCGTTGACCGGCCGGCCGTCGGGCGACGTGATCGAGGCCGGGACGCCGAAGAACGACCGAAACCACATGCTGGCGCCGTCGAGCAGCAGCAGCGGGGCGGACATGCCCGTCATCCTGCCAGCCACAGCCCGGTTCGATTGCCGCGCTCCTCCTCATCGCGCTACGCGCTCTGCATCGTCGCGCGGCTGGAGGTACCCCCACTGCATCGTCGCGCGGCTAACCTGACTGTCATGGGTTCCGACCGCTTCGACGCAGAGGTATACCGCCGCCGGGTGGCCGCAGCGTCGGCCGCGACCGCCAAGGCGGGACTGGCCGGTCTGGTGATCACCCCGGGCTATGACCTGCGGTATCTGGTCGGCTCGCGGGCGCAGACCTTCGAGCGCCTCACGGCGCTGGTGCTACCGGTCTCGGGTGACCCGACCATTGTGGTGCCACGGCTGGAGCTGGCGTCGCTGAAGCAGTCCGCGGTCACCGATCTCGGCCTGGTAGTGCGGGATTGGGTCGACGGCGACGACCCCTACCAGCTGGTCGGCGCCGCGATGGGTGGCGCTCCGGCAGCCACGGCGGTCACCGATTCGATGCCGGCTCTGCACCTGTTGCCGCTGGCCGACGTGCTTGGCGTGCTGCCGGTGCTGGCCACCGACGTGTTGCGGGAACTGCGAATGGTCAAGGACGCGGCGGAGGTCGACGCGCTGCGCAAGGCGGGCGCGGCGATCGACCGGGTGCACGCCCGGGTACCGGAATTCCTGGCGCCCGGCCGGACCGAGGCCGACGTCGCGGCGGACATTGCCGAAGCTATTGTCGCCGAGGGACATTCAGAGGTGGCGTTCGTCATCGTCGGCTCTGGTCCGCACGGCGCGGATCCGCACCACGAATACTCGGATCGTGAAATTCGGGTCGGTGACATCGTCGTCGTCGATATCGGCGGCGCCTACGAGCCCGGCTACAACTCCGACTCGACCCGCACCTACAGCATCGGTGAGCCCAGTCCTGAAGTTGCACAACAGTATTCAGTGCTTGAGCAAGCCCAACGGGCGGCGGTCGAGGCCGTGCGCCCTGGCGTCACCGCCGAGCAGATCGATGCCGCCGCCCGCGACGTGCTGGCCGAAGCCGGACTCGCCGATTACTTCGTGCACCGCACCGGCCACGGCATCGGACTGTCGGTGCACGAGGAGCCGTACATCGTCGCCGGTAACGATCTGCCGTTGCGGGCGGGTATGGCGTTCTCCGTGGAGCCAGGGATCTACTTCCCGGGTCAGTGGGGTGCCCGCATCGAAGACATCGTGGTGGTGGCCGAGGACGGCGCCCAGCCGGTCAACCACCGTCCGCACGAACTCATCGTGGTGCCCGTTTAGGTCTCGTCAAGGCGGGCGTTGAACCCCGCCGGAGTATTAGGCTCGTGCGATGACCGATCACGACCGCGCCGCTGCCCGCCGAGAAATCACCAATGCGCTGATGAACGCGCTGGAACGTCGTCATGAAGTACTCGACCTGATCGTGAAGGCCGACGACCGGCCGTCGGCGGTCGACGGCATCGTCGAACTGCTGGACACGTCACGGCTGGGCGCCGAAGCGGTGATCGGCATGTCGTTCGACCAGCTGACCAAGGATTCGCGCAAAAAGATCGTCGCCGAGCTCGAGGATCTGAACAACATCTTGAGCTTCACCTTCAAAGACCGGCCGGCCAGCGCGGGTGAAACCTTGGCGCTTCGCGCCTTTTCCGGCAGCTCCGATCGCGATATCTTCGCCGCCCGCACCGAGGAGGTCGGCGCCAAGGGTGACGGCTCCGGCGCCCCGGCCGGTGGCCTGGATGATGAGATCCGTTCGGCGCAGGACCGATTCGACGCCGAAGAGGCCGCTTGGTTCGTCGCGGTCGATGGTGACGAGAAGGTCGGCATGGTGTTCGGCGAGCTCGACGGGCACGAAGTGCACGTCCGCATCTGGATTCACCCGGACTACCGGCATCGCGGCTACGGCACAGCTGCGCTGGCCAAATCCCGACCGGAGATGGCTGCGTACTTCCCGGCGGTGCCGTTGGTGATTCGCGCGCCCGGCGCGACGCTCGTCTAGCGGGCTAGTTGGCTTTGCGGGCCAACAGATCCGAGGACCCCAGCACGCGCTCGACATGCACCTCGATGACAACCCTTCGTGGGTTCTCTCGCGGCGTGCGATAACGCTGGGCGTAGCGCAGCTCCGCGTCACGTACCGCGTCGGTCTCACCGTTGACGCTGGCCTGACCTTCCAATGACAGCCAGCGGGCGCCGTCGACCTGACTGAGCACGGCGACCCCGCCGCGCTCGGCGTTGACCGCCTTCTGTGAGCCACCGGTGGTGATCACCCGGGCGATGTGCGTCTTGGGGTCGAAGGTAAAGCCCACCGCCACCACATGGGGCGAATTGTCGGGGCGCAGGGTGGTCAGCATGGCGAGATGGCGCTCGGTCAGAAACGCCAGCGCGTCGTTGGTCAGCCGGGCCGTGGAGTTCGCCATCACCGCTCACGCTAGCGCAGGTGATAATCGCAGCCGTGGATGACACGGGCGCACATACGGTGCTGATTCTCGGCGGCCGCAGCGAAATCGGCACCGAGCTCGCGGTGCAACTCGCTGCCGGTGCGTCCGTCGTGCTGGCGGCGCGAAACGCCGACCGGCTCGGCGAACAGACTGCGGCGATACTGGCCGCCGGCGCGGTGGCGGTGTCCACCCGCGAATTCGACGCTGACGACGTCGAATCGCACGGCCCCATGCTGGCGTCGATCATCGCCGAACACGGCCCGATCGACACCGCGGTGCTGGCCTTCGGAATCCTCGGTGACCAGGACCGCGCCGAGGTCGACGCCGCACACGCGGTGGCCGTCGTGCACACCGACTACGTCGCGCAGGTCAGCCTGCTCACCCATCTGGCCGCCGCTATGCGGCAGGCCGGCCAGGGAACGCTGGTGGTGTTCTCCTCGATCGCCGGCGCGCGGGTGCGTCGGGCCAACTATGTGTACGGCTCAGCGAAAGCGGGCCTGGACGGGTTCGCCAGCGGGCTGGCCGACGCGCTGCACGGCACCGGCGTGCGGCTGCTGATCGTGCGGCCCGGTTTCGTCATCGGCCGGATGACGGAGGGTATGACGCCGGCACCGCTGTCCAGCACGCCGTCGCAGGTGGCGACGGCGACGGCGCGTGCGCTGGCCAAGGGCCGCCGGACGGTCTGGATCCCGTGGACGTTGGGGCCCGCGTCGGCACTGATGCGACTGCTGCCGCAGTTCATCTGGCGCCGGATGCCCCGCTGAATTACGAAGAGCCACTGCGCCCGGGCTGGCGATGCCACGATAGACCCGTGAGCGAGTGCTCCGCACGATCATCGACCTTGAGTTTGCCAGTGGCAACACGATTATCTTGGCGCAGTCGTCACCGCAATAGTCGAAGCATTACTACGACGCGGCACTGAAGCGGATATCGCTGAAGCGCACACCATGGCCACATCGCTTGGTTTCGAGGGCCATATCGCGATGGCGTCGACGATGAAAGAGGCTTTCTAAGGTTTTCAGTCAGCCCTCAAAAGGGTGGTGGTTCGCAGTCACCGGGCGGTTCGCGGCCGGCTATGGCCGCTCGGCGAGCTTGGCGCAGCAATCGGTTGTGTCGACGTTCGTCGGTGACGTAACGGGCGCGGTTCTGGGCGCGCGTGCGGCGCCGTTTAGGCATCATCGCGGTGTGGTCGCCGTGGTGCGGCTGGTGCGGCATGGGATCGAGTGTCCCAGTGGGCGTGCACAATTGGGGGAACAGCAAGGCGCTGCCCGGGGTGGTGACGTAGGTATGGCCGGATGGCGCAGTCCAGATCAGCGTGCCGTCGGGGAGCTGCTGATCGCGCCAGCCCCAAAACGTCTTGATCAGATGATGCAGGCGGCATAGGCATTTGAGGTTGGAGGCGTGGGTCGGCCCACCGTCGCCGTGAGGGACGGTGTGATCGATATCGCAGCGCACTGCGGGACGGTCGCAGCCCGGGAACCGGCACGTCATGTCCCGGCAGCGCACGAAGTCGCTCAACGCTTGCGACGGGACGTAGTTCGGCTCCGGTGAGGCGTCGTTGGGATGGATCAACGGCCGAACTTTGGCCGACTGTGCGAGTTCGGCGATCAGATCCGCCGGGATCAGCGCATCGCTGCCGATCAGTGAGCCGGGCTCGCGACCGCGGCCCTCGACGCTGGCCTGATCAGCGACAACGTGGATGACCACAGGTGACGGCAGTGGGCTGCTGACCGCCGGGCAGCGCGGTTGTCCGCAGCGACATGCCAGCCGGTCGGCTCCGACGACCAAGGCCGCTATCGCATCGGCGCGGCGCTGGTTTCGAGTACGCGGATCCGCGTCACACACCGTGCGTGCCAACCCATCCAGCCGGGCATCCAGCGCGTGTGCATCAGGCGAAAGCAGCCTGCCGAACACCTCTGTCAAGCCATTCCCGCTGTCAAAGATCGACAATTCGCGCTCGGCTTGACGCTCTCTTCGGCGCCGAACCGCATCAAGATCGGTGCGGGCAACAATCCGGTCCACCGCCGCGGCCAACGCGCTCTGGGTCATCGCCGGCCAACGTCGGGCCTTGGCAGCCAACTCGCCGTCCACGGTGGCCATCATCTCAACGTCGGTGATCAGATCGGTCCGATAGACGATTGTCTGGAATGCCCGATAGTCGATGTCGCCGGCCTGCAGCAGGGCCCCTACCAGCGGAAGGCGCGTTCGCATGGCGCGGGCGTAGTACAAGTAGCTGGTTGCCAGCGCCTGGCTGATGCACATCGCCGCGGCCACCTCCGCGGCCACCGCCTCCTGGGTGTCGGTGCACCACGTCTCCCGCTCGCCGAGCAGGCGCAAACGCAACGCATCCAATTCACCGATCACCGCCAGTCGCTGACCGGCGGCACTATTCTCGGCACGCCTCGTCGCACGCAGCCGATCCACCATCGCCGCCGATTGTTGCGTGGTTGGTGGATGGCGTCGCTCGAACACGGCGTCCAACCGGGCGACCGATCCGGGCGACGGAACAAGTGCATCGAACATGCGTTCGATTATGCCAGAGGCCTCCGACAAGAAGCCCTGACTAGACTGGCCCGGTGGCCCCGACCTTCGCAGACGTCGCCAAAGCGCAGTACGTCCTACTCACCACCTTCACCAAAGACGGGCGGCCCAAGCCCACCCCGATCTGGGCGGCCAATGATGGCGACCGCCTGCTGATGATCACCCAGGGAAAGTCGTGGAAGGTCAGGCGAATTCGCAACACACCACGCGTCACCCTGGCGATTTGCGACATGCAGGGACACCCGAAAAGCGAGGCCATCGACGCGACCGCGACCATCCTGGACGCATCGCAGACCGGTCTTGTCTACGACGCGATCGGGCGCGAGTACGGCATCGTCGGCAAGGTGTTCAACCTGTTCAGCAAGCTGCGTGGCGGGATGAAGAACAACGTCGGCCTTGAGGTGCGCCCGGCCTGAATCAGGCGTGTAGGTGTTCGCCGAAGAATGCGAAGACCCGCGCCCAGGCATCCTGGGTGGCTTCCTCGTTGTAGCCGAATCCGGTGATGCGCAGCAGCGGCTGGGCGGGAAGTTTGTTGGCGAAACTGTGGCCGACCTGCGGGTAGGACTTGATGTCGTTGGTAATGCCTTTGTCCTCGAGCACCCGTTGCAGCTTCTCCGGCGCCCCTCTGCCGGTCAGGTCCCGGCCGCCGAAGCTGGCGACTACCGGGCAGGCTCCGTCGAGGGTTTCGCTCAGTTCGCGGGGGAGCGGGACACCGTAGAACGGCGCGGAGGCGTCGAAACCCTTGGGCGACATGACAAGTGCGAATTGGCCGCCCATACAGAACCCGGCGATGCCAACCCTCCCGGTGCAGTCCGGCAGCGCTTTGAGGTGGTCGCGGGCGGCCAGCACATCGTCGAGCGCCTGCCCCTGCTTGGTGAGTAGCTGGCGCATCACCTTGGTGACACACCGCGCGAAGCCGCCGCGGGCGTACAGGTTCGGGGTCAGTGCGAGATAGCCGGCCGAGGCGACACGGCTGTTGATCGACTCTTTGTCTGGTCCGTAGCCGATCGCGTCATGAATGATCACCACGCCGGGCCACGGGCCCGGGCCGTCGGGGACGTCGAGCAGGGCATCGATCGGACCGGTCGGGGTGTCGATTTCGATTGTCGTCACGAGGCCATCTAACCGTGCGCCCGCGGTCCGCGGAACTCAGGCGACCGTCCGCGACGTTGCCATCTCATGGTGTCGAGACTGTTTCTGGTCTATGTGATCGCCGAGCTCGCCGTGTTGGTGGCGTTGGCGTCGACGATCGGGCTCGGGTGGACTCTGTTGCTGCTGTTGGCGACGTTCGCTGCCGGGCTGGCGCTGGGCGGCTCGCAACTCAAAGTCCAGCTCGCGCGCCTGCGCTCCAGGTTGAGCGCTGACCAGCCGCGACTGGCCGCCGACACCACGGCGGTCGCAGTGGGAACGCTGCTGATGGTGGTGCCAGGCCTGGTGACCAGCGCCGCGGGGCTGCTGCTGTTGCTGCCGCCGACTCGCGCCGTCGCACGCCCAGCGCTGGCGTCGATGGCTGTCCGTGGCATGGGTCGGCGGTTCCCGCTGATCACCGTCGCGTCCGTCGGTGCCGACCGATTCGGCCATCGACCGCGGCCCGACTACATCGACGGCGAGGTCATCGACGTCGAAGACGTCTCCGAGTTTGTGGACCCGCCGGCTCTGCCTTCGCGGGCCCCGAAACGGCCCGCATCGTCGCCGGGCGGGCCTGAGTAACACTTCCACCAACCCCGTAGGTTTTGCGGCGTGACTGACGTCTCGACCACTGTGCTGGTCAACGGCCGGGTGCACAGCCCGACCCATCCCGATGCCTCCGCGATGGCGGTGCGCGGCGGTGTCGTGGTGTGGCTGGGCAGCGACGACGTTGCCCGAGAAGAGTTCACCGGCGCGGATGTCGTCGATCTCGACGGTGGCTTCGTCGCGCCGGCTTTCGTCGACAGCCACATCCACCTCACCGCGACCGGGCTGACGCTCACCGGTCTGGACCTGCGCGCGTCGACATCGCGAGCGCACTGCCTGCAATTGATCGCCGACTATGCTGCGGCGCACCCCGGCCAGCCGCTGTGGGGTCACGGCTGGGACGAGTCGTCATGGGCGCGCGACGCGGCGCCGACCACCGCAGAGCTCGATGCGGTGCTCGGCGACCGGCCCGCCTACCTGGCGCGCGTCGACGTCCATTCGGCGCTGGCGTCGAGCGGTCTGCGGCAGCGCGTCGAAGGGCTGGCGTCGGCGTCCGGTTTCGACCAACAGCGTCCGCTGGTCGGCGACGCCCACCATGAGGTCCGCTCCGCCGCGCGCGGTCTGTTGACAGACGGTCAGCGAGCCGACGCTCGGCGTGCCGCGCTGGACGCCCTTGCCGCGCAAGGGATCGTTGCAGCGCACGAATGTGCCGGCCCGCAGATCGGCGGGCTGCAGGACTGGCTCGAACTGCGGGCGCTGGGCGCCCACGGCGTCGAGGTGATCGGTTACTGGGGTGAGGCGGTGACCAGCCCGGCTCAGGCGCGGGCAATGCTCGACGAGACCGGCGCGGCCGGGCTGGCCGGAGACCTGTTCGTCGACGGCGCACTGGGGTCACGGACGGCCTGGCTGCATGAGCCGTACCACGATGCCGACGGCGAATGTGGCGCCCGCTACGTGGATGCCGAGACCGTCGCCGCACACCTGCGGGCGTGCACCGAAGCCGGCGTCACGGCCGGATTCCACGTCATCGGAGATGCCGCGGTGTCCAGCGTCGTCACGGCTTTGGAACAGATCGTCGACGACCTCGGCGTGCCCGCAGTGGCTCGCTGTGGTCACCGGTTGGAGCACCTGGAGATGGTGACCGCCGACCAGGCGGCCAAGCTCGGCGCGTGGGGGGTGATGGGCAGCATGCAACCCAATTTCGACGCCCTCTGGGGTGGTCACGACGGCATGTATGCCCGTCGTCTCGGGATCGATCGGGCGCGGCGTCTCAACCCGTTTGCGCTGCTAGCATCCCAAGGCGTGGCCCTCGCGTTCGGATCCGACGCCCCGGTGACTGGCCTCGACACTTGGGCGAGCGTCCGCGCAGCCGTCAACCACCAGACTCCGGAGAGCTCGATCTCCGCGCGCGCGGCATTCGCCGCCGCCACCCGCGGCGGCTGGCGGGCCGGCGGTGCCCGTGACGAGCTGATCGGCAGCCTGGTACCGGGCGCTCCCGCTTCCTACGCGGTGTGGGACGTCGACGACCTCGACGTCAGCGTGCCGAGCGACGCGGTGCGGCGGTGGTCCACCGATCCGCGGTCCCGGGTGCCGGTGTTGCCGCGACTCGGCCGGACCGACTCGTTGCCTCGATGTCGGCAGACGGTCCACCGAGGCGCAGTGATTCATGGTTAGAGGCCTCGGGCGGTTCGACCGCCGAGTTCGGCCCGCTGAAGACACCGACATCTTCCCGGCCGTCAAAGACGACGACGACACCGGACAAATTCCCGTCCCGGCCGCGGCGGCAGATGCCGAGCTCACCGGGGTGATCCCGGCGATCCGCGACGTCGAGGACAGCGACGATGACGCCAACCTCGCCGACCTCGAGTCGCAGGACGCCGAGCCGCCCGCCGTCGGCAGTGACCGGCTGGCGGAATTGCGCGATCAGGCTGTCCGGGTCGGCAAGTATGTGTGGCGACGATTGGTGCATCTGACCGCAGTTCTGGTGGCCTGGCTGGTCCGTGAAACGCGGATTCGGGTGCCTCAAGCAGGCAGATGGCTGCGGCCTCGGTTGACCAGGCTGAGTGCCGCGATTCTGGCCGGTTTGCTGCTCTGCGCGAGCTATCCGCGGTTCAACTGGTGGTGGGCCGCCGTCATCGCGTTCGCGGTGCTGGCCTGGGTGCTGACCCGCCCGGCCACCACACCGGTCGGTGGGTTCGGTTACGGCTTCCTCTTCGGCTTGGCGTTCTACCTACCGCTGATCCGGTGGATCAGCATCCTCGTCGGCGCCATGCCGCTGGTGGCGCTGGTGCTGATGTGCGCGTTGTTCCCGGGGATCTTCGGTGTGGGAGCTGTCGTGGTGCGGCGGCTGCCCGGATGGCCGATCTGGTTCGCGGTGCTGTGGGCGGCGCAGGAGTGGTTGAAGTCGACCATTCCGTTCGGCGGCTTCCCCTGGGGCGTGGTGGCCGCCGGTCAGACCTCCGGCCCGTTCTTGCCGCTGGTCCGGCTGGGCGGTGTGCCGTTGCTCTCGCTGGCAATCGTGCTGACCGGTTGCAGCGCCGCCGCTTTCGTGATGGGGGCGGTGTCGTGGTGGTTGGCATCCCGTCGGCGGCACGCCGGAGCTGACGACGAGGCGGCCGACGCACCGCCCGCGGTCCTGTTGCCGGCGTTCTGCATCTGCCTGGTGTTCTTCGTCGCGGCCGCCGTCTGGCCGCAGGTGCGCCACTCCGGCACCGGATCCGGCAACGAGCCCGTCGTGACGGCGGCAGCAGTTCAGGGCAACGTGCCTCGGCTGGGCCTGGAGTTCAACGCTCAGCGTCTTGCGGTGCTGGGCAACGATGTCCGGGAGACCCGCAAGCTGGCCGACGACGTGCGTGCCGGTCGCGCACCGCAACCCGACTTCGTCGTCTGGCCCGAGGACGCGTCGGATATCGACCCGCTGCTCAATCCGGAAGCGGCACAGGAGATTTCGGTCGCCGTCGAGGCGATCAGAGCGCCGATCCTGGTCGGCACGGTGCTCGACATCGCCGGCCGCCCGGGCGACCCGCCGGCCGAAACCAACACCGTCATCGTCTGGAGCCCCAAGGGCGGACCCGGAGAGCGCCACGACAAGCGCATCGTGCAGCCATTCGGCGAATACCTGCCTTGGCGCGGATTCTTCCGGCATCTGACCGACCTCGCCGACTTGGCCGGCTACATCGTCCCCGGCAAAGGCTCCGGGGTGGTGCATGCCGCCGGTACGCCGATCGGGATTGCGACGTGCTGGGAAGTCATCTTCGACCGAGCCCTGCAGCACTCGGTCCGCCGCGGCGCTCAACTACTCGCGGTGCCCGCCAACAACGCCAACTTCAACCAGACGATGAGCGAGCAGCAGTTGGCGTTTTCCAAGCTTCGTGCGGTGGAGCTGGATCGCTACACGGTGGTGTCCAGCAACGTCGGGATCTCGGCCCTCGTCACCCCTGACGGCCGCGAGTTGCAGCGGACGCGGTTCTTCACGCCCGGCTACCTGGACGGCCAGGTCCGCCTCAAGACAACGCTGACGCCCGCCGCTCGGTGGGGCCCGATCGTGCAGGGGAGCCTGGTCGTCGCCGCTCTGGCGATTCTGTTTGCTGCGATGCTGCACAATGGATGGTTCGCGGATCTGAACCGGCGCCTGTCAGCGCTGGGGAAGCGCTTCGGCCCCCGGTCGGAGAAATCCGACGGCGACCCGCTCGACGACGACGTGGTAGCCAACGGCGACGACGTGTCAGCCAACGCCCAACTCGACGAGGACGGCCGAGATTCAGCCCGGCAAGGGCCAGACAAAGGAGACATATGACCACCGGCGATCCGGTGTCGCGGGTTGCGGGCGATCGCCCCACCCTGCGCACCCTGGTGATCATCCCCACCTACAACGAGCGGGAGAACCTTCCGCTCATTCTGCAGCGACTGCACAAGGCACTCCCTGAGGTGCACGTGCTGATCGTCGACGACAACAGCCCGGATGGCACCGGAAAGCTGGCCGAGGAGCTCGCTACGGCGAATGCCGACCGGATCCACGTCATGCACCGCACCGTCAAGGACGGTCTGGGCGCGGCCTACCTGGCCGGATTCGCCTGGGGGCTGAGCCGGCACTACACCACGCTGGTCGAGATGGACGCCGACGGCAGTCACGCGCCCGAGCAATTGCACTTACTACTCGAGGCCGTCGACGCCGGCGCCGACCTGGTCATCGGCTCGCGCTACGTCGAGGGCGGCAACGTGCAGAACTGGCCGTGGCGGCGCTGGGCGCTGTCCTGGACGGCCAACACCTACGCTCGGCTGGCCCTGGGCATCGGCATCCATGACATCACCGCCGGCTACCGGGCCTACCGTCGTGATGTTCTGCAGAAAATCGACCTCGACCATGTTGATTCGAAGGGGTACTGCTTCCAGATCGACCTGACCTGGCGCGCCATCACCAACGGGTTCGTCGTCGCAGAGGTCCCGATCACGTTCACCGAGCGGGAGCTCGGCGTTTCCAAGATGAGCGGATCCAATATCCGCGAAGCAGTGGTGAAAGTGGCGCAGTGGGGCATCGACGGACGCCTACACCGCAGGCGTCAGGCACCCGTCAACCGCTGAACGAGCTCCGTGACCGCAGATCAGTTGCCGCGACGGCGCGTTCTGATCAAGTCGAGACGCTCTTTGAGCAGTTCCTCGAGCTCGTCGACCGAGCGTCGCTCCAGCAGCATGTCCCAGTGCGTGCGCGGCGGCTTAACCTTTTTCGGCTCGGGCAGGTCACCTTCGATCAAGGTGCCTTCCATGCCATTGCGGCACAGCCAGGTGCCGGGGATCTCGGCATCGTCAGCGAACGGCACATCGAACTCTTCACCGTTTTCGGTGCGGTAACGCGCAATCTGGCGCGGAGCCAAGTCGTGGTTGCGGTCGGTCTCGTAGCTTACGGCTCCAAGGCGACTGCCTCTCAGGACGCGATCAGCCATTGGTCAGCTCTCCTCTTAAAGTCTTCTTAACACCTAGCGCCCTAAACAACGTCGCGGCCGGCGACTTGGTTCCCAAGGTCGCCGGGCTCGCCGGGCGACCCAACCGTCCATGATACCGGGATTCGGACGGCACCCCGACTAAAGTCGGCCCCGTGACACGCCGCGTCCGCCCGCAGCCATGCCGTTGGTGTGGCCGCGACGTTCCCGACAGCGGAATGGGCCGTCGCCGTCAATACTGCAGGCAATCGTGCCGGCAGCGCGCCTACGAGCAACGGGCCTCGATCAACGGTGCCAAGGGTGCTTCGTTGCCCGCTGATGCGGTGGTGCTGTCTGCGGAGGAGGCCGCTGACCTCTCCGACCGCGTCTACCAGGTGCGATGCGCAGCAGAAGACGTCGCTACCGCGCTGGACGAAGGTGCGGGCGCGCCGGAACTGCGGGAGCTGTGCGCGACCCTGATGCGCGCCGCCGAAGCCGCCGACGGGTGGCGCTGACCGGGCTTTAGCCTCGGCTGACTGGTGGCGGGTACAGTCTCGCCATGGATCGCTGGGCAACGCCGGAATCAGTCGCGGAGCCAGGCCATGGATGGGGTGGGCGAGTCGGCGCCCGCCGACGATGTTTGCCGGTCGAAGAGCAGGTTCGACGTCAGCCGTACGGCGAGTGACTCTGCTCCTCATCCAGGGCCGCATTCCGGATTGAGCGACGACCGACGTTAGGCGAGGGGTAACGACATGGCTGACCAACTTCAGCATGCAACCGAGGCGTTGCGGAAAGCTCTGGTCCAGGTCGAGCGACTGAAGAGCAAGAACCGGGCGCTGCTGGAACGCTCCGGCGAGCCGATCGCCATCGTTGGTATGTCATGCCGATTCCCGGGCGGGGTCGACTCACCGGACAGCCTGTGGGACATGGTCGCCGACGAGCGCGATGTGATGTCGGAGTTCCCGACCGACCGCGGCTGGGATCTGGCCGGGCTGTTCGACGACGACCCCGATGCGCCGCACAAGTGCTACGCGCGCGCGGGTGGATTCGTCGACGACGTGGCGGGTTTCGATGCGGGATTTTTCGGCGTCGCACCGAGTGAGGCGCTGGCCACCGATCCGCAGCATCGCATGTTGCTGGAGCTGTCATGGGAAGCGTTGGAGCGGGCCGGCATTGATCCGACCACGTTGCGGGGCAGCGCCACCGGAGTGTTCGCCGGAATCATCGCGCAGGGCTACGGGATGCTCGCCGAAGAGATCGAGGGCTACCGCCTGACCGGTATGACGTCCAGCGTCGCGACCGGCCGAGTGGCCTATGTGCTGGGCCTGGAAGGCCCGGCGGTGTCGGTCGACACCGCGTGCTCATCGTCGTTGGTGGCCTTGCACATGGCGGTGCAGTCGTTGCGGTCGGGGGAGTGCGATCTGGCACTGGCCGGTGGGGCCACCGTCAATGCCACGCCAACGGTTTTCGTCGAATTCAGCCGGCATCGGGGCCTGTCTCCGGATGGTCGGTGCAAGCCTTTTGCGGGGGCGGCCGACGGGGTCGGCTGGTCCGAGGGCGGCGGAATGCTGGTGGTGGAACGGCTTTCGGATGCCCAACGGCTGGGCCATCGGGTGCTCGCGCTGGTGCGCGGCACTGCGGTCAACCAGGACGGCGCCTCCAATGGGCTCACCGCACCCAACGGTCCTTCCCAACAGCGGGTGGTGCGCACGGCCTTGGCCAACGCCGGGCTGAGCGCCGGAGAAGTGGATGTGGTCGAGGCCCACGGCACCGGAACGACATTGGGCGACCCGATCGAGGCTCAGGCGCTGCTCGCCACCTACGGCCAAGATCGCGCCGCGCCCGGAAAACCCTTGTGGCTGGGATCGATCAAATCGAACATGGGTCACACGCAGGCCGCCGCCGGCGTGGCCGGTGTGATCAAGATGGTCCAGGCGATGCACCACGAGGTGCTGCCGGCGACGCTGCACGTGGATGCGCCGAGCCCGCATGTGGATTGGTCGGCGGGCGCGGTGTCGCTGTTGACCGAAGCCCAGTCGTGGCCCGCCAATGGTCGCGCCCGCCGCGCCGGGGTGTCATCGTTTGGGATCAGCGGCACCAACGCGCACGTGATCATCGAGGAGTGCCCGCCGGCTGAGCCCACCGAGAGCGCTCCGCAACCGCCGGTAGTGCCATGGGTGGTGTCGGCCAAGAGTGCAGCGGCGCTGGCGGCACAGGCCTCTCGGCTGGCCGAATCCATTGGTGCCCGTGAGCAATTAGGCATCGCCGATGTTGGATGGTCGTTGGCGGGGCGATCGACCTTTGAGCATCGCGCGGTCGTGCTCGGCCGCGATCGCGGCCAATTGCTGGCCGGACTGACCGAGCTGGCCGACGAAACGCCTGGCGGTTCGGTGATCACCGGCCATGCCGCACCCGCGGGCAAGACCGTCTTCGTCTTCCCCGGCCAAGGCTCGCAGTGGATCGGTATGGGCGTCGAATTACTGGATTCCGCACCAGTTTTCGCTGCCCAGATGAACGCCTGCGCGGAGGCGTTCGCCGAGTTTGTGGATTGGTCGTTGATCGACGTACTGCGCGGCGCGCCGGGCGCACCGGGGCTGGACCGCGTCGACGTCGTCCAGCCGGCGCTGTTCGCGGTGATGGTCTCGTTGGCCGAGTCGTGGCGGTCGATCGGGGTACGCCCGGACGCCGTCATCGGTCATTCCCAGGGCGAGATCGCCGCGGCCTATGTCGCCGGTGCCTTGTCGCTGCGCGACGCGGCACGCGTGGTGACCCTGCGCAGCAAACTGCTGTTGGCGCTGTCCGGCCGTGGCGGGATGGCCTCGCTGGCATGTGGAACCGATCAAGCGCGAGAGCTGTTGGCGCCGTACGGCGATCGGGTCAGCATCGCCGCGATCAACGGGCGGTCGGCGGTCGTGCTGTCCGGTGAGGTGACCGCCCTCGACGAGATCGTCGCCCAGTGCACCGAGTGTGAACTTCGGGCCCGCCGCATCGACGTGGACTACGCATCGCACTCCGTCGCCGTCGACGCGATCCGCGAGCAGCTCGCCGAGGCGCTGGCGGGTATCGAACCGCAGTCGGCGCGCACCGTGTTCTTCTCCACGGTCACCGGCGGCATCTTGGACAGCGCCGAACTCACCGCCGACTACTGGTTCCGCAACATCCGCCAGACCGTCGAATTCGACTCGGCGGTGCGTACCGCATCGGCAGGCGGCTACCGGACATTCATCGAATCCAGCCCGCACCCCGCCCTGATCGCGGGCATCGAGGACACCGCCGCCGACGGCGGGGCCGACGCGGTCGTGGTGCCCACTCTTGGCCGCGAAGACGGCGGCCTCACGCGATTCCTCAGTTCAGCCGCCCAGGCGTTCGTGTCGGGTGTCAAGGTGGATTGGCGCGCCGCGGTGCCGGGTGCCGGGTTCGTCGAGTTGCCGACGTATGCCTTTGAGCGACGGCGCTTTTGGCTCTCCGGTGAGGGTGCTGCGATCGACGCCGCCGGCTTGGGGCTGGAAGCCGGCGAGCACGCCCTGTTGGGTGCCGTGGTGGAACTACCGGACTCGGGCGGGGTGGTGCTGACGGGTCGGCTGTCGCCGACCACCCAGGGTTGGTTGAACGATCACGCGGTCGACGGTCTGGCGGTGTTCCCTGGCGCAGGCTTCGTCGAGTTGGCCATCCGGGCCGGCGACGAGGTCGGTTGCCCGGTGGTCGACGAGTTGACGTTGCAGGCGCCGTTGCTGCTGCCGTCCTCAGGGTCGGTCGCGGTGCAGCTGGTGGTGGGCGCCGCCGAAGAATCCGGTCAGCGCAGTCTGTCCGTATTCTCCAGGGACGGTGCTGATTCCGCATGGACCTGCCACGCGACGGGACAGCTGTCATCAGTACCGGTCGAGCCGGGCGCCGACCTGTCGGTGTGGCCGCCCGAAGGCGCGACTCGCGTCGACGTGACCGACGGCTACCAGCGCCTGGCGGCGCGCGGCTACCAGTACGGCCCGGCGTTCCAGGGATTGACCGCGCTGTGGCGTCGCGGCGAGGAGTTCTTCGCCGAAGTAACGCTGCCGCAAGCAGCCGGCGGTGTCGGCGGATTCGGTGTGCATCCGGTGCTGCTGGATGCGGCCCTGCACGCGGCGGCAATGACGTTCGACGGGGACGGCGTGGCATTGCCGTTCTCGTGGCAGGGCGTGTCGCTGCATGCGGCGGGCGCGTCGTCGGTACGGGCACGGATTGCCCCGTCGGGTCCGTCGGCGGTGTCGGTCGAACTGGCCGACGGGCTGGGGCTGCCGGTGCTGACAGTGACGTCGATGATCGCCCGCCCGATTTCCCAGCAGCAGTTGATGGCTGCGGTTTCCGGCTCAACCGGGGATCGGCTCTTCGAGCTGGCGTGGTCGCCGACGTCGGCCGCCTCACCCGCCGAGCCGCCGGCGTACGAGGTGTTCGAGTCCGTATCGGCGGCCGGGGATCCGGTGTCGGCCAGCTATGAACGTGTCCACGAAGCGCTGGCGGCGTTGCAGTCGTGGTTGACCAAGCATGATTCCGGCATCCTGGTGGTGTCGACGCGCGGCGCGGTGGGGTTGGCGGGCGAGGACGTCACCGATCTGGCCGGTGCCGCGGTGTGGGGGTTGGTGCGTTCGGCCCAGACCGAACATCCCGGCCGGATCGTCCTGGTGGATTCCGAGGCGCCGCTGAGTGATACGACCGTCGCACGGCTGCTGGCGGTCGGTGAGCCGCAGCTGGTGCTGCGGGGCGAGACGATTCACACCGCGCGAGTCCGCGGCAGCCGCGCGGTGCACGGCGTGCTGGTGCCGCCCGCCGACGGGCCGTGGCGGCTGGGGCTGTCGACCGCGGGCACCTTCGAGAACCTGCAACTGGAGCCGGTTCCCAACGCCGACGCGCCATTGGAACCCGGCCACGTTCGGGTGGCGATGCGCTCCATCGCCACCAACTTCCGCGACGTGATGATCACGCTGGGCATGTTCACCCACGATGCGCTGATCGGTGGTGAAGGCGCCGGTGTCGTCGTCGAGGTCGGCCCCGGGGTTACCGAATTCGCGGTCGGGGACGACGTTTACGGATTCTTCCCGGACGGCAGCGGCACCCTGGTCCCAGGCGATATCCGGCTGTTGCTCCCGATGCCATCGGACTGGTCGTACGCCGAAGCCGCTGCGATATCAGCCGTTTTCACCACTGCCTACTTCGCCTTCGTTCACCTCGCCGACGTCAAACCGGGCCAGCGGGTGTTGGTGCACGCCGGTGCCGGCGGCGTGGGAATGGCCGCCGTGCAGT
>NZ_JBAPRN010000859.1:0-6840 GCF_049281135.1 Mycobacterium sp.
TTGCACGGGGCTGTCCGGAGTCGAGTACACCTGGGCGTGCGCACGGTTCACCGCCCGCCGAAACGCTGCCTTCTGAGTGTCGGTACCCGCCATCGCGACGGCGAGATAGGTGAACGTGGTGCGCGCCCGCTTGATCGGGTGCAGATCGATGCGGCCGCTCTCGACGCGGCTCTCCATCACGCCGTAACCCACACCGGGCCGGGCCAGCTCCATGATCACGTTGGCCGGGCCCAGTAGCAGGGCCATTCCCATCAACGTGTCACCGAGTTGCGGCGTCCGCCGCGGTCGACGCCCGGCGACCGGCGGCTCGCCCACCGCACGCTCGACATGCCTGATCGTTTCGCTGACCGTCATCGCTCATCCGCCCGCTAATTGTGAGAACGCTTGTTTCCTGATATTGCAGCCCGCAGGTACCGGTGTCAAGATGGCACTCATGGCGACTGTCCCGACAACCAGTGCGCGGCCCTACGGCGGCGTCGATGCCGCCGACCGCCTGGCAACCCGCCGGGCCAGCTTGTTAGACGCCGGTCTCGATCTGCTCGGCGGCGACGACGCCGCAGAATTGACCGTCCGCGGGGTCTGCCGACAGGCCGGTGTGGCGGCACGCTACTTCTACGAAAGCTTTGCCGACAAAGACGAATTGATTGGCGCGGTGTTCGACTCGGTGATCGCCGAGCTGGCCTTCACGACTCAGGCCGCCGTAGACGCCGCACCACCGGAGCAGCAGACCCGCGCCGGCATGACCAACATCGTCCACACGATCGGTGGCGACCGGCGAGTGGGGCGCCTGTTGTTCAGCGTGCAGTTGGCCAACGCCGTGTTGGCCCGGAAACGGGTCGAATCCAACGCGCTGTTCGCGATGCTTTCGGGCCGTCATGCCGGGAACACGCTGCAGGTTCCGCAGAACGACCGGATCACGGCGGCCGCACATTTCGTGGTTGGCGGGGTGGCGCAAACGATAAGCGCCTGGCTGGCCGGCGACGTGCGGCTCGAGCCAGATCAACTGGTCGACCAGCTCACATCACTTGTCAACGAGTTGGGCAACCCGAGCCTGTATCGCGATTGATGCCCTAGTGGGTGGCGGGGATGCGGCGATCGGCGGACGTCTTGGGCACGGTCTGGACGTCGTTCGTTGTGAATTCCTTGATCCAGCAAGCGAACTCGAGCGTTATTCCATCGGGGTCCTGGAAGTAGAACGACCGCACGTAGACACCGGGATGCAGCGTAGCCGCGACCTGCCGCTCGCTCTCGTCATGGTTGAGCACCGGGCCCACCCGCACGCCCTTGTCCTTCAGTCGCTGCCGATAGGCGTCGAACTTTTCGGCCGGCACGTGGAACGCCAGGTGGTTCATGGTGCTCACCGCGCTGATGATCTCGCCGATACCCGGAATGGCGGCCGGCGACGACAGGCCCGGCACTCGGTCCGGCGCGTCGGCGAACCAAAAAAACGCGACGCAGTCGCCGTTGCCGGCGTCGAAGAAGAAGTGCTGCCCGGCACCGCCGGGCAGGTCCAGCGATTTGATCAACGGCATACCCAGCACGTTGCTGTAGAAGTCCACCGTGCGGGCCATGTCCGAGCACACCAGCGCGACATGGTTGATGCCGCCGAGTTCGAATTCGGAATTGCGGTTGTGCGGCTTGATCATCCCCGGGCTCCCGTCCGTCCGCGCGGCGCTTGGCTGGTTCCGTGGCGGAGATCCGAATCTGAACCTAACATCAGATTCAGGTCAATTCCAGAGAAGCGCCGTTCCCGGGATCGAGGGGATCCCAGTCACGACGAAGGGGGGCCCGTCGGTGTCTACCGTGTCCGACCCGCCCAACAGTCGTGCGCCGCTACCGACCAACCGCGGCCGTCAAACGCAGGTCGCCATCGACGCGGCCGCCCGGACCGTCATCGCCCGCAAGGGCATCCTGGCCACCACCATCGCCGACATCGCCGCCGAGGCCGGCCGGTCGACGGCGTCGTTCTACAACTACTACGACTCCAAGGAGGCGATGGTCCGCGAGTGGGCGCTGCGCTTCCGCGCCGAGTTCGGCGAGCGGTCCAAGCCGGTTACCCGGCACGGCCTGTCGACGCGGGAGCGAGCCCACCAGGCCGCAGCTGCGTACTGGCACGCCTACAAACATCGGCTGCCGGAGATCATCAGCATGTCGCAGCTGGCGATGGTCAACGCCGACTTCGCCCAGTACTGGGTTGACATGTGCGATATTCCAACGTCTTTCATCACCGAGACGGTGCGACGTGCCCAAGCCGACGGCTATTGCGCACGCGACGACCCGCAGCTGATCGCCGTCGCCATCGTCGCGATGCTGAGCCAGTTCTGCTATCTGCAGCTGGCCGGTCCGGCGTCGCACCGGGACGGCAATCCGGACGACGAGGCCTGCATCGCCACGTTGGCGAATATCTTCTATCGAGCCATCTACTGCAAGGAGGGACGCTGACGTGGGTCGCACCGCCGGCACGCCCGGGGTTATTCGAGAATTCATCGGGCTGCCGTCGCCGACCGGCCGGCGCGCCGGCGCGGGTGGACACCCGTGCCAAGGGTTGTATTACCGCGGCGTCGGGCGCAAACCAAAGGTCGCGGTGATCGCGGCCCACTATCAGATCGACTTCTCCGAGCACTATCTCGCCGACTACCTGGCGACCCGTGGGATCGGATTTCTGGGCTGGAACACCCGGTTCCGCGGTTTCGAGAGCAGCTTTTTGCTGGACCATGCGCTGGTCGATATCGGCGTCGGGGTTCGCTGGCTACGCGAGACACAGGCCGTGGAAACGATTGTCCTGCTGGGTAATTCCGGAGGCGGATCACTGATGGCCGCGTACCAGGCGCAAGCTGCCGACCCGCACGTGACGCCAATGGCGGGTATGCGGCCGGCGGCCGGTCTGACCGACCTGCTCCCAGCCGATGGCTACGTGGCCAGTGCCGCACACCCGGGCCGCCCGGACGTGCTGACCGGGTGGATGGACGGAGCCGTCGTCGACGAAAACGATCCCGTCGCCACCGACCCCGACCTGGATCTGTTCGACCCGCACAACGGCCCGCCATATTCACCGGATTTCCTGGCCCGATATCGCTCAGCGCAGGTTGCGCGTAACAACAGCATCACCGACTGGGTCGAGACAGAGCTGAAACGTGTTCGAGCCGCCGGGTTTACCGACCGCCCGTTTACCGTGATGCGGACGTGGGCCGATCCGCGGATGGTCGATCCGACGATTGAGCCGACCCACCGTCAGCCGAACACCTGCTACGCCGGGCCGCCGGTCAAGGCCAACCGGTCCGCACACGGCATCGCAGCGGCCTGCACGTTGCGCAGCTGGCTGGCGATGTGGAGTCTGCGAACGGCGCAGACCAGGGCCGAGCCGCACCTGGCCCGGATCACCTGCCCCGCCTTGGTGATCAACGCCGAGGCCGACACCGGTGTGTTCCCGTCGGATGCTCAGCGCATCTACGACGCACTTGCCGGCACCGACAAGTCCCAGTGCTCGATCAACACCGATCACTACTTCACTACGCCGGGCGCACGCAGCGAGCAGGCTGACACCATCGCCAAATGGATTGCCAAGCGGTGGCGCTGAGGGTCCTCGCCCACTTCGTTCCCGGTCCGAAGGTGTTGGATTTCCTTGCGCCGGAATCTGATTGGCTTGACATCCGCTGGTGTGCCGATGACGACTCCGCCGAGGCGCAGGAGGCTTTCCACCGGGAAATAGCCGGGGCCGACGTGATTTGGCATGTGTTACGACCTCTTTCCGCGGCCGACCTGTCCCGAGCGACTCGCCTGCGGCTGGTGCACAAGTTCGGCGCCGGCGTCAACACCATCGACGTTGACGCCGCCACCGAACGCGGTGTCGCCGTTGCCAACATGCCCGGCGCCAACGCGCCGTCGGTGGCCGAGGGAACGGTGCTGCTGATGCTGGCGGCCCTGCGCCGCCTCCCGGTGCTGGACCGGGCGACCCGAGAAGGCCGCGGCTGGCCGTCCGACCCGCAGCTCGGTGAGACCGTCCGCGACATCGGCGCCTGCACGGTCGGGCTGGTCGGCTACGGCAACATCGCCAAACAGGTCGCGGGCATCGTCGCCGCGATGGGTGCCACGCTGTTGCACACCAGCACCGGCGACGACGGGCTGCCCGGCTGGCGACCGCTGCCGGAGCTACTGGGCGCCAGCGACATCGTCTCGCTGCACCTGCCGTTGACGGCAGACACCGACGGCATGCTGGGCGCGGCCGCGCTGGCCCGGATGAAACCCGGTGCAGTGCTGGTCAATACGTCACGCGGCCCGATCGTCGACGAAAACGCCCTGGCCGACGCGCTTCGTGATGGTCGGTTGGCCGCAGCCGGCCTGGACGTCTTCGGCGTCGAACCGGTAGCCCCCGACAATCCGTTGCTGGGCCTGGACAACGTCGTGCTCACCCCGCACGTCACCTGGTACACCGTCGACACCATGCGGCGCTATCTGGTCGAAGCGGTCGCCAACTGCCGTCGGCTGCGGGACGGCCAGCGGCTGGCCCATGTAGTCAACCAACCCACCGGTTATTAGATTGGGGGTCGAGCTGCCACAGGCCCCGGGCAACCCGAAGGAAGGCGACCAATGCCGATCGCAATCAACCCTGAGCATCAAGACCTGGCCGATTCGGTGCGATCTTTCGTGGCGCGAGTAGCGCCGTCGGAGGTCTTGCACGCCGCGCTGGAAACGCCGATCGACAACCCTCCGCCGTACTGGCGGGCCGCGGCCGAACAGGGTCTGCAGGGCGTCCATCTGGCCGAATCCGTGGGCGGTCAGGGTTTCGGCATCCTCGAGCTCGCGGTCGTGCTCGCCGAGTTCGGCTACGGCGCAGTGCCGGGCCCGTTCGTGCCGTCGGCGATCGCCAGCGCGCTGATCTCGGCACACGACCCGGACGCCAAGGTGCTCGCGGACCTGGCATCTGGCGCGGCCATCGCCGCGTACGCCCTGGACGCCGGCCTGACCGCGACGCGACAAGGTGACGTGCTGGTCATCCGCGGGGAAGTCCGCGCAGTGCCGGCCGCCGCTGAAGCGTCGCTGCTGGTGTTGCCGGTGGCGATCGACAGCGGCGAAGAGTGGGTGGTGCTGCGCGCCGACCAGCTCGAGATCGAACCGGTCGCCGGCGTGGACCCGCTGCGACCCATCGCGCATGTGCGCGCCAACGCCATCGAGGTCGCAGACGACGTTGTGTTGAGCAACCTCAGCGTTGTGGCGGCGAAGGCGCTGATTTCCACGCTGCTGTCGGCGGAAGCGGTCGGCGTCGCGCGGTGGGCCACCGACACGGCCTCGGACTACGCCAAGATCCGTGAGCAATTCGGCCGGCCGATCGGTCAGTTCCAGGCCGTAAAGCACAAGTGCGCCGAGATGATCGCCGACACCGAACGCGCCACGGCCGCCGTCTGGGATGCGGCCCGCGCCGTCGATGAAGCCCGCGAAAACAATTGGAACACTGAGGGTTCCGCGGTCGAGTTCGCCGCGGCGGTGGCGGCGACGCTGGCACCGGCGGCCGCGCAGCGCTGCACCCAGGACTGCATTCAGGTGCACGGCGGCATCGGATTCACCTGGGAGCACGACACCAACGTCTATTACCGTCGCGCGCTGGTTTTGGCCGCCGGCTTCGGACGCAGATCCGAGTACCCGCAGCGGGTTGTCGACACCGCCACCACCACCGGTATGCGCACACTCGATATCGATCTCGCCCCCGATACCGAGAAGCTGCGCGACGAGATCCGCGAGGAGGTCGCGGCGCTCAAGGGAATAGCGCGCGAGGAGCGCAACACCGCGATCGCCGAGGGCGGGTGGGTGCTGCCTTATCTGCCCACCCCGTGGGGACGTGACGCCGGGCCCGTCGAGCAGATCATCATCGCGCAGGAGTTCAACAGCGGGCGGGTCAGACGACCACCGATCGGCATCGCGGCCTGGATTGTGCCGTCGATCGTGGCGTTCGGCACCGATGAGCAGAAGCAACGCTTCCTGCCGCCGACGTTCCGCGGCGAAATGATCTGGTGCCAGCTGTTTTCCGAGCCGGGAGCAGGATCCGACCTGGCCGGCCTGACCACCAAGGCCACCAAGGTCGACGGCGGCTGGCGCATCACGGGACAAAAGATCTGGACCACTGCGGCGCAGTTCTCTCAATGGGGCGCGCTGCTGGCGAGGACTGACACCTCCGCGCCAAAACATAATGGCATCACCTACTTCCTGCTGGACATGAAGAGCGAAGGCGTCGAGGTGAAGCCGTTGCGTGAGCTCACCGGCGGCGCGATGTTCAACACCGTGTTCATCGACGACGTATTCGTGCCCGACGAGTTGGTGCTCGGCGAGGTCAACCGCGGCTGGGAGGTCAGCCGCAACACGTTGACCGCCGAACGGGTCTCGATCGGCAACAGCGAGGCACCGTTCCTGGCCAGCCTCGATCAGTTCGTCGAGTTCGTCCGCGACGGGCAGTTCGACCAGATCGGGCAGAACCGCGCCGGACAACTGATCGCCGAAGGCCACGCCGCCAAGGTGCTCAACATGCGCTCGACGCTGCTGACGTTGGCCGGTGGAGACGCGATGCCGTCAGCGGCCATCTCCAAGCTGTTGTCTATGCGTACCGGACAGGGCTACGCCGAATTCGGGTTGTCGTCCTTCGGGTCCGACGGCGCAATCGGCGACCCGGAGCAGCTGCCGGGCAAGTGGGCGGACTACGTGCTGGCCAGCCGAGCGACCACCATCTACGGCGGCACCTCCGAAGTGCAGCTCAACATCATCGCCGAACGGCTGCTGGGGCTGCCCCGCGATCCGTAGGCCCGCAGACAAAAAAGTTCACGCCGATCTGACGGAGCTCAGATCGGCGAGAAC
>NZ_JBAPRN010000860.1:0-3805 GCF_049281135.1 Mycobacterium sp.
AAGTCGAAGACAACCCGGCAAAAGGACCTTCGTTGACCTTGCCCGGTCATCTACATCAGCTCTATTACCCGACGACACCGGCAGCGACGTGGTTCGACATGGTACGTGCGGCCGGCTGGAACGATCAACCCGGAGCGGCTGGCTCGGCGGAGTCGTCGGGTCAGGGCACTGTGCAATCGCCTGACACGTCGCACCCCAGTTAAGTGGTGACGGTGCCAGTGACACCGTTCGCGTTGGTCCGGCACAACGCTGCGCAATGAAGGAAGCAGAGATGACGGTTGGCTGGAAACCCCAAGTTCTCAGCGAAATTGGCGATCGGGAGGAAATCCGTATCAGCAGCGAACGTACGGGTGGCGGATACAACCGATGGACTCCGGTCTGGGTCGTACGCGTCGGCGACAACTTGTATATCCGATCCGGGTTCGGGAAGAACGGGTTCTGGTACCGCCACGCCACTGGCTCGCAGGCGTACATCGACGCCGAGGGTGTGCAGTACAAGGTCAGCCTCATCCTGGATAGGGACTCTGTCTCGATCGCTGCTGTCGACGAGGCTTACCGGCAAAAATACTCAGCGGATCCGTCACTGCCCCTATTGCTTTGCGACCGGGCGCGTTCAACGACGTCGCGGTTGATCCCACAAACGTGCCGTCGATCGCGGCTAACCCCTTATCGAAAGGGCGCGACGCCTCATGGGTGCGCTTGACGCCGTCAAGACCCGAAACGAAAACGCACGTAACGAGCGGTACTGAACGGGATCGAGACGGAACGAAACCGCAGGTAAGACGGTATTTTGCCTGGTCAAGGAGGGGGTTCGAGTCCCCTTAGCTCCACCAGAAAACCGCAGTTCAGAGCTATAATTCTCTAAGACGCAGGGTCTACACGAAGACTGTCGTCAAAATCCGCAGCAACGGCCATCGCCGTTACTAGATTAGCCCCAGCGTGGTCGCGACACCGTCACAGCGCGAGTTCGACGGTCGCCGCGTCGTCGTAGACGGCCTGGGCGTCGGGGACGCTGGTCTCCCAACGGGTCCGGTGAAAGCCGAACGTCAGCGCGTATCCGCCCGGTGCCAGGGGCGAAGCGGGCAGGGCCACCGTGGCGGTTTCATCCCCGTTGGTCAAAAGCGTTAGCGCCACTGGTACATCGACTGGCCCCATCGTGTTGACCGCGCCGGCGACCGACTGGTCAGGCCGCACCGCGAGCATCATGCCGACGGGACGCTTGGTCAACGCCCCGAATCCGTCCTGCGTCGCGGATTGCGCGTCGTAGGTCTTGACCGGAGTCAACTTCACCTGGGGATGCTGTGCCGGGCTGGGTACCTGGTAGACGGTCATTGAGAAATTCGGCGCCGCAGCCGTAATCAACACGACCGCATCGTGGTTGGCAACAAGCGTGTTGGCTGCCGCGGCCGGGGCGACCGGCTGACCGTGAATGTCCTGAATGGCCGCAAGCGCGTTGGTGATGGGCGTGGGTGGCCCCAACGGCATCGGATGGGGCAGCTTCTGTGTCGTGTGGTGCACCATCGCCAGCGTCGTGTCGTACAGGATCGACAGCGGCTCAGGCGATTCGAGTAGCAGCGCCGTCGTCGCGCTCGCGTCGGTAAGCCGAGTAAGCGTCAGCCGGTCGCAGCGTTGCAGCTGCGCCAACCCGATGTTGCCCAGCAGCTGGTTGAACAACTGCTGGCGCAGCTGCGGGTCGGCCGCCGGTGTCATCTCGGCGGCGATCTCGGCGGCATGATCGGCCAGGGCTGCCGCCGGGGTGGCGGCCGGCGGCGCGCCCATCGCGTCGGCCTCTTGCTGATGGATCACCGGGTCGCGGTTTGCGATGTGGTCGGCGAACGACAGATAGCGGCTGGTGACGAAGTTCACGCCGTACATGTCCAGGCTTTCGACCAGCAGCCCGCTGAACACCGCATGACCGGTGCTGACCAGAGCGGCGCGGCCCTCACGCACCGGGCCGCGGTCGGCCTCGAGCACCGCGTCGCCGGCGGCGGCACGCAGCCTGTCGTCGAATGCGGTGACGCGCAGCGTGATTGGCCCCGTGGCGGCGGAGAATGCCGCGCGGGCCAGCTCTTGGTCGGCACCGCCGACCCGACGAACCAGCACCAGGTCGCCGTGATCGATTACTGCGAGCATCGCCTGCTGCACCGGACTAGACCCGCTCACCCCGACACCGGCGCCCGCCACACCATCGGCGGGGTCGATCGTCGCAAGCATCTGGAAGTGATTCCAATCCGGGTCACCGAACGCCGCGTAGGTTCGTCCGCCGCCCGGGGCGACCACGGACCCCGCGTTCAACGTCCATACCGGACTGGTGCCCGCGTCGGCGAGGTAGGTGAAGGCGCCGAGGTCGGCCGCGGCGAACGTCGTCCGCTCGGTATAGGGGCCCTCCTGAGCGCGCACGGTGGCTCGTAAGTTGGCCTGCGCCTCCCATGTTCCGGCGGTGCCATCGGGTGAGACCGGCGCGTGCAGCAGCACTTGGCTGGAGTGCAGCGTGTCGTGGGCGCACCCGGCGGCGCCCAGCACCGCCTCGAACCGTTGGACCTGGACCTGTTGTGATGTGGCCCGCCGAAGCGCCAGTGTCGCGAACCCCTGATTGTGAAATGGCGGCCCCACGCGGACGGGGCCGCCGTGAGCGGTCAGCCAGTCGGGTCCAGGCGATGTCAGCTGCACCGCACCTTCGGTCGACGCGACGCGATCCACGCTCAGTGCGAGCTGCATAAGTTGAGCCTTTTCTGGGGGATCGCCCGGCGCGGCAACGCGATCCACGGGTAGCAGGTCCGACATGTCCTCGGTGAAGGCCAACGCCACCGGCTCGTTGCGGTACAGCGGCACGGACCGGGCCGGCGGATAGGTGGAGGCCACGTAGGGCTGCAGCTCGTCACCGACATTGGGTGTGGCGTTCAGGCCGGGCAGACCCTTGGTACGGAAGAAGGATGGCTGGCTCAGGCTGATTGTCTTGCTACCGCCGGTGGCGTGGCTGACTGTGAGCTCGACCGTCGGAATGACCGCGTAGTCGTAGTTGGGAAGGAAGGCAAGCTTGCCAAGTCCACCGACCCCCGACGTGGTGCCGCTGTTGCGGCAGCGCTGACGTCGGCCCATCACCGACAGCACATCGGACAGCGACTGGTACTGCATGTCGTACACCATCACGGCGGGCACACCCAGCGGACCCCAGGGATCGGCGACTGCGAGCGCGGTGCCGAGGGTAGGTGAGGTGATGAGAGCCGTCAGCGTGACCCGGGTGATCGGCGTAGTGACGCTGCCGGCGAGCGTGACCGCGGCGGGGCTGGCGGTGGCCGTCACGGTCTGCGCTGTCAGCGGGGTGAGCCCGTGATAGGCGGTCAGCGTGCAGGTGATTCGCGTTGACATCGGCAGTATCTGAGCGGTGAACGTCACTGCCGGGTCGGTCAGGTCCACCGATCCGCGTAGCGTATTGGCGTCCAGCAGGTCGACCGCCACGATCCGGCCGGTGTAGGCGCCCACACCGTTCATTGTCGCGGGGGGCGCCGTCCACGACCACAGTGCACCGCCCGCGCTGAACGCCTCGCTGGCGGGCAACCTAAAACCAGGTGCTGCGGTCGTCCAGCTCAGGTCGTGCCAGGGGATCTGGAAGCCCTTGACCGAATCGAGCTGGCAGCAGGGGAAGCCGTCGTCGTTGCCGAGCGCTTCCTCGTCGTTCTGCGACGAGCCGGTAACCACCGAATACGGTGTGCGGCAGTTGATCAGCAGCCGGTTCGGCGACAGCACGCCGTCGGCGCGGCTGTCGGCGTCCCAGCTGAACGACACCGCCGGCGCGGCATGGACG
>NZ_JBAPRN010000861.1:0-4872 GCF_049281135.1 Mycobacterium sp.
TGGTGAGCGTGTTCCTGGACAAGGACTTCACATTCGTCGTCTCATCGGAGGCCGACGCCCGTGGGTTCGCCCAGTTCGACGCCGAGCACACGGTGGTCCAGCCGGTCTCGGGCTCGAGCGACTGGCAAGTTACCCGTAAGGCGGGCACCGAGATTCGCGTGCCGCGCAAGACCAAGCTGTCGCGGACCGTCGGCGCGCAGATCCCCTCCGGGTTCGACCCGACGGTGTTCGGTATCAGCCAAGACATGGCCAGCTCGGTCGACCGGGTGGCGCTGTGGAACATCGTGGCGACCGTCGATGCGTTCCTGTCATCGGGCTTCACCCCGACCGAGCTGATGCGATGGGTGCACCCGGGCCTGGTGGCCAGCACTCAGGGCACCGGTATGGGTGGCATGACGTCGATGCAGACGATGTATCACGGCAACCTGCTCGGCCGGAACAAGCCGAACGACATCCTGCAGGAAGTGCTGCCCAACGTCGTTGCCGCACATGTGATTCAGTCGTATGTCGGTAGCTATGGCGCCATGATCCACCCGGTTGGCGCATGCGCCACCGCGGCGGTCTCCGTCGAGGAGGGTGCGGACAAGATCCGGCTCGGCAAGGCCGAACTGGTGATCACCGGTGGGTTCGACGACCTGACGCTGGAGGCGATCATCGGCTTCGGTGACATGGCCGCCACCGCCGAGACCAGCATGATGCGCGCCAGGGGCATTGCCGACTCGAAGTTCTCCCGGCCCAACGACCGGCGCCGGCTCGGGTTCCTGGAAGCACAGGGCGGCGGCACCATCCTGCTGGCCCGCGGCGACCTCGCGCTCAAGATGGGTCTGCCGGTGCTGGCGGTGGTGGGCTACGCACAGTCGTTCGCCGACGGTGTGCACACCTCTATCCCGGCCCCGGGCCTGGGCGCGCTGGGTGCAGGTCGTGGCGGCAAGGATTCGCCGCTGGCTCGGTCGCTGGCCAAGCTGGGCGTCGGCGCCGACGACGTCGCGGTGATCTCCAAGCACGACACCTCGACGTTGGCCAACGACCCCAACGAGACCGAACTGCATGAACGGCTCGCCGATTCGATGGGCCGCTCTGACGGTGCCCCACTGTTCATCGTGTCGCAGAAAAGCCTCACCGGGCACGCCAAGGGCGGCGCGGCGGTCTTCCAGATGATGGGCCTGTGCCAGATCCTGCGCGACGGGGTCATCCCGCCCAACCGCAGCCTGGACTGCGTCGACGACGAACTCGCGGACTCCGCGCACTTCGTCTGGGTGCGCGACACGCTACGACTCGGCGAGAAGTTCCCGCTGAAGGCCGGGCTGGTGACCAGCCTCGGGTTCGGCCACGTGTCGGGACTGGTCGCGCTGGTGCACCCGCAGGCCTTCATGGCAACGCTGGATGCCGAGCAGCGCGCGGATTACCTGCGTAGGGCAGACGCGCGTCTGCTGGCCGGACAGCGTCGACTGGCGTCGGCGATCGCCGGCGGCCCCGCACTGTACGAGCGGCCCGCTGACCGTCGCTTCGACCACGAGGAGCCCGAGAAGCGGCAGGAAGCGGCGATGTTGCTCGACGCGAACGCGCGATTGGGTGACGACGACGTCTACCGCCAGTGAGCATCCGATAGGTTCGCACAAATGAGCATCGTCGGAGTGGGGATAGACCTTGTCTCCATTACTGAGTTCGCCGAGCAGGTCGACCAGCCCGGAACGGTCTTCGCCGAGACCTTCACCCCAGGTGAGCGGCGTGACGCGTCGGACAAGAGTTCGTCTGCCGCACGCCACCTGGCGGCGCGGTGGGCGGCCAAGGAAGCGGTGATCAAGGCCTGGTCCGGATCGCGGTTCTCCCAACGACCGGTGCTGCGCGAGGACATCCATCGCGATATCGAGGTCGTCACCGATATGTGGGGCCGGCCGCGGGTGCGGTTGACCGGCGATATCGCCAAGCATCTGAAGGACGTGACGATCCACGTGTCGTTGACGCACGAAGCCGACACGGCTGCCGCGGTGGCCATTCTCGAGACCGAATAGGCCGACCCTGCGCCGCGGTGCCACCGAGGTCGACACTGGCGTGACGGCTTCTCGTACTTTTTCGCGCTGGCGTCGATCTGGGCGCTTCGGACTACCGCTAGCCTCGAGACCATGAGCGATCTGGTCGAACGAGTGCGCCAGGTGTTGCCTTCGGTGCGCGACGATCTGGAGAACCTGGTCCGTATCCAGTCGGTGTGGGCCGACCCGGCCCGCCGCGACCAAGTGCATCGCAGTGCCCAACTGACTGCAGATCTGTTGTCGCAGGCTGGTTTTGGCGATGTGCAGATCGTCAGCGAGGGCGGTGCGCCAGCCGTGATCGCGCGACATCCGGCGCCGCCCGGTGCGCCGACCGTGCTGCTGTATGCCCACCACGATGTGCAGCCCGAGGGTGATCCTGCGCAGTGGGCGTCGCCGCCGTTTGAGCCGACCGAACGCAACGGCCGACTCTACGGGCGCGGCAGCGCCGATGACAAGGCCGGTATCGCAACGCATTTGGCGGCATTTCGGGCACACGGCGGCGATCCTCCGGTCGGGGTGACGGTGTTCGTCGAAGGCGAAGAGGAGTCCGGTTCACCGTCGCTGGGCAGGCTGCTGGCCACCCACCGTGACGCGTTGGCCGCCGATGTGATCGTGATCGCCGATTCAGACAACTGGAGCACCGATGTCCCGGCGTTGACGGTATCGCTGCGAGGGTTGGCCGACTGCGTGGTCGAGGTCGCCACGCTGGATCACGGCCTGCACTCCGGCCTGTGGGGCGGCGTGGTGCCCGACGCGCTGATGGTGCTGGTGCGTATCCTGGCCAGCCTGCACGACGACGACGGCAACGTCGCGGTGGCCGGCCTGCACGAAAGCACCGCTGCGGCAGTGGATTACCCGCCCGAGCGGGTGCGTGCGGAATCGGGCCTGCTGGACGGAGTAAGCGAAATCGGCTCCGGCTCGGTGCCCCAGCGGTTGTGGGCCAAGCCGGCGATCACCGTGATCGGCATCGACACCACATCCATTGCCGCATCGTCGAACACGCTGATCCCGCGCGCTCGCGCCAAGGTCAGCATGCGGGTCGCCCCGGGCGGCGACGCGGCGGCGCACCTGGATGTGCTGCGCGCCCACCTGGAGCACCACGCCCCCTGGGGTGCGCACGTGACGGTGACCCTCGGCGACGTCGGCCAGCCCTACGCCATCCACGCCGCCGGCCCGGTCTACGCCGCCGCCCGGGAGGCGTTCCGGCAAGCGTGGGGGACCGAGCCGATCGACATGGGGATGGGTGGTTCGATCCCGTTCATCGCCGAATTCGCCGCCGCTTTCCCGAAGGCGGCAATCCTGGTCACTGGTGTGGAGGACCCGGCGACGCAGGCGCACAGCATCAACGAGAGCCTGGATCTCGGTGTGCTGGAAAGGGCCGCGACCGCCGAGGCGCTGCTACTGGCGAATCTGGGCTGAGCATTCAGACGGACTGGTCGCGGCGCAACGTGGCCACGTGTCCGGTGGCGTTTAGGGGTCGGGAGGGTTGTTCCACGGGCAATAAATGACTTCGGCAGAAATCACAATGCTTTCCGCGTCCTGCCATCTGTAGCCCGTAGCGGCCAGCGCATCAACTACGGCGGTGCGCGGTGTGCCATTGGTCTCAAGCTGACACGCATGCAACCCTTGCCATTTGACCAGCGGGTAGTCCCATATCGTCATGTTGTCGGGGTCTTCCGGATATCCCGTCAGCAAATCAAAAAATCTCTTATCGGCATTTGGGTCGGTGTTGTCACCAGAGGCACCTCCTGGGTCGCCGTGGGCGAGGCCACCGGCGACGGTCGCCCCGATCGGTGCGAATACCAGCGTGGTCAACGCTGCCGTGAGGGAAGCCCGAAATGGCATTGCGCCTCACCCCTTGATGAATCACGAAGTGCCCGACTCGATCGCAGCGTATGCGCCTAGGACGTTGATCGGCGGGTGTTCGACGATCGTCGCGTACTCAGACGGGCAGGTCGCGGCACAGCTCGTCGACGACGAACGTCGAGCGCATCACGCCGCTGTGATGTCTGCAAACGTGTGTACATCCGACGCGAAGGAGCGCGAGGCACTCGTGTTCCCATTCGACGGCGACCGCAGCTCTGCCGTCCACGAACATGTGGCGAGAGCTCCTGTCGATGCTGGGGGAGAACTCGATCCCCGGAATGCGCTTGTAGATCGACCGTCTCGCCGCATACTGCTTCCGTACGCAGTAGCTCGTCCGCAGGAGACGCGACCGTGAGCACGGAGAACACCCTGATCGGCGACGCCGGCAAGACCAACCGTTACCACTTCGACCGCCACACCCCGGAGTACCGCGAGCGGTTCAACGCGATCACCGAGGAGATGCACGCCAGGTGTCCGGTGGCGTGGACCGACACCTACGACGGGCACTGGGTGGCCGCGGGCAGTCGGGAAGTGTTCGAGCTGGCTCGATGTCCGTACGTGTCCAACGACCGCGACGTTACCGGCGAAGGCACCGGGTACAGGGGCATCAACATTCCTCCGGTGCCGGATGGAACCGGCATCCGTGGCGGCATGTTGGAAATGGATGAGCCCGAGCACAGCGTCTACCGCACCGTCCTCAACCCGTACCTGTCGCCGGCAGCCGTCAAGCGCTGGCTGCCGTTTGTGGACGAAATCGTACGGGCAACCGTCGACGAGAAGATCGAAAGCGGGCGGATCGATTTCGTCGACGATCTCGCGAACATCGTTCCCGCTGTCCTGACTCTGGCGATGATGGGCGTGCCGCTGAAGAAGTGGAAGCTCTACTGCGAGCCGGCCCACGCCAACGTGTACACGCCTGCCGATTCCCCAGAATTCCCAAGGGTTTTGGAGCAGTCGATAGCGATGGGGATGGACC
>NZ_JBAPRN010000862.1:0-3878 GCF_049281135.1 Mycobacterium sp.
GCCCAGGGCGTCACGGTCCTGCTCACCACTCAGTATCTCGAAGAAGCCGACGTGCTCAGCGATTCGATCGTCGTCATCAATGAAGGTCGCGTTATCGCCAGCGGGACCGCCGAAGACCTCAAACGCCGCGTGAGATTCAGCTACTGCACGGTGAGTCCCACCAATCCGGCCGACCTGTGCAGGATCTTCGACGTGGTTGCCGATCTCGAGGGTGCCCAGGTCGATCGCGACGCGAACACCGTGTCGGTGCTGGCGTCCAACGGAAGCGGCGTTGCGACGCTCAGCGAGGTGTTTCGCCGGGTCGACCGGCTTGGCGTTGAGCTGGCCGACATATCGCTGCGCAAGCCGTCCCTGGACGAGGCGTTTCTGCACCTCACGGGGAGTGTCACCGCGTGACGGCGGTAATTGCTCTGACCGAGCGCATGGTGCTCGGCTCGCTGCACGACGATCTACCCTTCGCGATTCTGGCGCCCGCCGCTAACTTCGTCGTCTTCAACTTCGCGCTGCGCAATGTGATCGACACCGGTCAGATGAGCTACCCCCAGTACCTCCTACCGGTCATCATCGTCCAGGCGATGCTGCTCGGTGCGCTGACAACCGTTGACCGGGCTGCCCGAGACCAGGGGTCCGACTTCGGGGTTCGGCTCCGCACACTTCCCATACCCGCGGTGGTGCCGCTGACGGCTCGCATGTTGTACTGCCTGTTTCGTGGTGCTATCGCCCTGCTCGCCGCGATCGCAATCGGCTACCTATTCGGCTTCCGAATCGTCGGCGGATTCCTCTACGCGGCGGCTTTCGCCTTTCTCGTCCTGACGTTGACGCTGGCACTGTCCCTCGGTGCCGATGCAGCAGGGGCTGGGATCGCAGGGGCTGGGATCGCAGGGGCTGAGATCGGGAGCAGCGGGGCGGCCAGTCAGTTGCTCATAGTTCCCCAACTGCTGCTGGTCATGCTGTCCACCGGGATGGCGCCGGCCGACGCGTTCCCCGACTGGCTGCATCCGTTCGTGCGCTACCAGCCTGTCTCACAGGTGACCGAAACCATGCGTGGGCTCGCCAACGGCCATGTCGTGCTGAGCAATCTGGCGACCAGCTTGGCCTGGTGCCTTGGGCTGCTGGTGGTGTTCGGCGCATTCGCCGTGCGGATGCAGCGGCGGACGCAGTGACCGCGAACACACCGGTGCGGAGCTCACTGGCCGGCGAAAGTCTGCTATTCGCCGGCCGGCTATTCACCCGGTGGCGGCGCGCGCCGACGGTGCCGATACAGGCTCTGCTGTTCCCGACCTTTTTTCTGATTGCCTACAAACTGCTGGTCGGCAAATCAATAGTGAGACTCACCGGCACGGACAGTCTCTACGGCTTGGTGCCGATGTGCGCCGTGGCCGGTGCGATGTTCGGGGCGCTTGGAGCCGGTCTCACCATCATCGCCGAACGCGATAGCGGTCTGCTCAGTCAACTGTGGATGTTGCCCGTCAACCGGGCCAGCGCCCTGATCGGCAGGCTGCTTGCCGAGGCTGCGCGTACGTTGGTGGGTACCGTACTGATCACAGCGGTAGGCGTTGCGCTCGGCCTTCGATTTGAAGGCGGCTGGCTCGCGGTGATCCCGTTCATTCTGGTTCCGGTGCTGGTAGTGGTCATCTTCTCAACGGCAGTAATAGCGATCGCGGTGCGTTCGAAGAGCAGTGCCCTGCTCGTCTGGCTATCGGTGCCGTCCGTCACCTTGGTGTTCTCCAGCTCTGGTGTTACTCCCGTTCAAATGTTGCCATCGTGGATCCGGCCACTGATCCCGCTGCAGCCGATGGCACCAACGATTGAATCCATGCGGGCGCTTGCTCAAGGTGGTCCCGCCGTGTGGCCGCTGCTGCTGACCGTTGGGTGGGCTGTTGGTCTCGGCGCAGTGGTCGGACCACTGGCCGTCCGCGGTTACCGTGCTGCAGCCGAATCCGGCGGCTGACACCGGTCCGGAGAAAGTGTGCGGACGATCAGCGACGGTCCGAGTTCGGCGGAGCGATCTCGGGAGGCAGGGCACCTCCGGTGAGCCAGCCGTTGACGGTGCGCGAGAACAGGTCTGGATGGTACAGGGGCCAGTTGTGGCGCATACCGATTGCGATCCTATCGACTCCGTTGGGCATTGGCTGCGCGAGCGCTGCAGCCCAGCGTCGCACGAACCCCGCCTCCTTGGCGCCGGTGAGAAACAACGTCGGCGAATCCGACTTGTCGAGTCCCTCGGGAAGAGTGAACCCCGAGGAAGCCACGACGATGTCGGCGAACTGTGCGCCCTTAACGAGACGCACATCCTCGCGATATTCAGCGATCTTCGCCGAGGGAATCGGCGCATGGCGGGCATTCCGATAGCGGCGGACCACCCAACGATAAAATGTGTTACGAGAGATCGTCCCGAGCAGGAGCTGCGTCGACCGTACCCACGGCGTCGTGTTGATGACCGTCCCACACAGCACCGCCCGGTCGACGAGATTTGGCTCGGTCGCCAGCAGCTGCACCCCCACCTGGGCCCCGAGCGAGAACCCCACCACGTGCGCCCGACCGCTGCCCACCCGGGAGCGAATGAGCTCTGCCACCGCATCGGCAGCTCGTCCCATCTCGAATGGTCCGTGCTGAAAGCTCTTGCCGTACTGGGGAAGATCGGGAACCAGACAGTGGTATCCCTGCATTCGCTGGACCACGGGCTCCCAAGACCAGCCGCTCATCTTGCCGCCGTGAAGAAAAACAATGGCGGGCGCCCCGACCGGACCGTATTCGCGCACGAACAGATCCATGTAGTGGATCCTATCGGCTCACGACGAACACGATCCGTCTCGTTGCGCAGTAATGGATTTCGCACGAAACATCGAAACCGATAGGACCCTGCCCTCTATTCGTCCCACGAGAGAAGCGCCATCCCAACACGTTGAGGCGGGCGATCGATCCGGTCAGGTGGCGAAATGCGCCTCGTTCACGTGTGCGGCCACCCGCAAGGCGTTGGCCGCGACCGTCAAACTCGGATTCAAACCGGCGCTCGAGGGGAAGAACGACGTGTCGACCACATAAAGGTTGTCGACTTCGTGCGCCCGGTTTTGTGGGTCGAGCACACTCGTCTCGGGATCGGTACCGAAGCGGCAGGTGCCGCAGACGTGGCCCAGATTCGCGTTGTCTTTGCCGCTCCCCAGAGTAACCGTACGAAACGGCTTGAACAGCTCCTTCAACTGCCGCAAAAACGCTGCGCGGCGTTCGATTTCACTGGCGTGCAAGCGATATCGCATCCGTAGCCGTTGGCGACCGTCCGAGCTCAGACGACCGCTCGGCAGGACACGGTTGTCCAGATAAGGCAGGTCTTCCAGCATGGCGGCCATGATCAGTCCGCCGGTGAAGAACCGCTCGTAGACTCGGCGGACCGCCGGGCTCATCAGGCGCATCGCCCTCCCCCGCCCGCCGGGACGGTTGCTCAGCCACTCCATCGGAGGTATCGCGCCGAAGGACTGTACGGTGCCGTATTTTTGGCCCTCCCAGTAGTAGAAATCGTTGAGGCCGATCTCCTTGTTCGCGGCTGCGGTCTTGTGTCCGGGTTGCGGCCAGATTTCGATCGGGTCGAGTAGATGTCGCATTAAGTTCCGCCCCACCCAGTCTGAGCCGTTCGCCAGACCGCGCGGCCAATCGCCCGACCGGGAATTGAGCAAGAGCACCGGAGTGGCCAGAGCGCCGGCGGCCAGCACCACGACCTTGGCCTTCAGCGTCAGCATGCCGGAACGATGCTCGCAGAACACCTCCCGGACCCTGGTGCGGTCCGCATCCAAACGCACTACGCGACATTCCGTCAGCAGGCGGGCGCCGTGCTCGGCAATGGCCGGTAGCACGCCGTTGCGGGCGGCGTCGTTTTTGCACGA